>WFSG01000011.1 GCA_015486075.1 Deltaproteobacteria bacterium | reverse complement strand
TATCTCATCAAACGGCACATACTCAGCTTTCCCCTTCTTCGCTAAATGCTTCGTTATAGCCGCAGTCAACGTCGTCTTACCATGATCTATATGCCCTATCGTCCCTACATTTAAATGAGGCTTCGTCCTCTCAAACTTACCCTTTGCCATACATACCCCCTTTGTCTCCTATGTTTTTCTCTACCCCTAATACTAAAACTTACTTATATGGAGCCCACGACCGGGATCGAACCGGTGAACCTCTTCCTTACCAAGGAAGTGCTCTACCTACTGAGCTACGTGGGCATAAAACCAAGAGGAGGGTACTGGAGCGGGAAACGGGACTTGAACCCGCGACCCTCAGCTTGGAAGGCTGACGCTCTAGCCAACTGAGCTATTCCCGCATCTCCAAAGAGAAGAGCGCAGTCCATGTGACTTACGTCTCCTGCAAACCCTTCCTCTTAAATGGTGGAGGGGGGAGGATTCGAACCTCCGAAGGCTGAGCCGGCAGATTTACAGTCTGCTCCCTTTGGCCACTCGGGAACCCCTCCGCATTAGCATACGCTGGAGCTGGCGATGGGACTCGAACCCGCAACCTGCTGATTACAAATCAGCTGCTCTACCAGTTGAGCTACGCCAGCCCTCTTCGCATACACCGGTAGCTTCTGCGCAAAAGTGTCTCTATCCAATGATTATATAAAAGTCAAGCAGTAATATAAGCTCTCAGTTTTAGGTATCAGTGACCAGCTTAAAGAGCAAGGTTCAGGTAAAGCAAAAAAAAGTATAAGGTATAGGGTTTAAGGTATAGGGTTTAAGGTAAAAGAAAGATACAGGTAAAAGATACAGGTGCCGGGTATCGGGTGCCAGGTGCCGGGTAAAAGAAAGGGACAAAGGCACAAAGTAAAAACAGGTAGGTATGATGGCTCAAGGCATAAGGCGTAGGGCACAAGGCGCCAGGTAAAAGCTGATGGTTAATCATCATATCGGTATGAGGACTGTAAAGGTACTACCCTTGCCAGGTGTGCTCTCAACGGTTATCTCGCCTTTGTATGCATTGATTATAGCCTTGGCAAGACTTAGCCCGAGGCCGGTACCAGGCGTGGTACGACTTTTTTCTCCACGGTAGAAACGCTCAAATATATGGGGTAGATCTTCTTTAGGGATACCGATCCCTGAATCAGTGATCCTTATTACAGCATTATCACTGTCCGTACCCACAGATATAGAGACCTGGCCTCCTTCAGGGGTAAATTTGATGGCATTGTCCATGAGGTTTGCCACTACTCTCTGTATGTCCGATACGTTGCATAGTACATACAGGGAGTCCTCTGGAAGTTGCAATTTTATACCAATACCTTTATCCTCGGCAAGGGCAAGAAACAGCTCATATGCATCTTCCACTACTTTTTTTATGTCTGCCCTTTCTTTTGGAGAATCATTAAGGCCGGAGTTTGCTTTTGATATCTCCAGAATTGTATTAATCATTGACACAAGACGGTCACTTTCCTCCACCACTATGCTGGCCATCTCCCTGAATTCGTTGATATCCTGGGATGCAAGCAAGGTTGTCTCTGCCATTCCTCTTATCCTGGTGACTGGACTCCTAAGGTCATGGGCTATATTGTCTGTGACCTCCCTCATTTCTTTTATAAGCGTCTGTATCCTTTCCAGCATGTTGTTAAAGGCTGATGCAAGGTTGTTAATCTCAGTTCCCTCTCCACCGAGTGGTACCCTGTAATCAAGATTTCCCCGGCCTATACGTAAAGCAGTCTCCCTGACCCGTTCCACTCCTTTCATCCCATGCCTCGCAACAAACCAGCCAATAAGTATGGAGAATATCAGGGTTGTTAACATGGCTGTGCCGAAGATCTCGCGGTAGCTCTCCATGATTTCGACGTTGTCTCTTAGGGTATGACCTATCTGGAGTATGTTGTTGTCATGGGTTCTCTTACAGACAATACGTACTTTGTAATGATGATTCTCATGCGGTATGGTCATAAAGAGCTCGTTGTTATCCTTAAGGCTTCCAAGTATGGATTGTCTTAGTCCGGTCTTTCCCCATGATCTTGTGTCCGATGAGGCAATGACACCTAGTCTAGGCGATAAGAGTCTGAAAAACACCCTGTTTACACCTTGTGATTTTGCCTCCCTCCTGAACTCGTCCTTGAGACCAGCTACGCCCTTGGTTTTATAGAGTGCCTCGAATTCCTTTATCTCGTCTGTAAGGCTTACATCCATGCGAAGTCTTAAGTCAGATGCAAGCGTTATGTACACGACGCTAAACACAACAAAGGACAAGACAGCAAACAAGATGGCGTATAGCATTGTGAGCCTGAAGGCCAGGGTATAAAATACACTTTTACCTTTCTTCAAGTACGTAGCCCACCCCACGTATGGTATGTATCAATTTCTTCTCAGACTGGCGATCTATCTTTTCCCTCAGCTTGCATATCCTTGCCTCTACCACGTTGGTCTGGGGGTCAAAGTTGTAATCCCACACATGTTCCATAATCATTGTCTTGGATACAACCCTGCCCGTGTTACGCATGAGATATTCTAGCAGGGTGTATTCCTTGGGCTGTAGTTCAATCTTCCTCGATGCTCGGAACACCTTCCGCCTTACGAGATCCAAGTAGAGGTCCCCTACCCTTAAACTCGTTGGTTCTGGTACACTGTTTGCCCTTCTGATAAGCGCATGAAGGCGCGCCACGAGTTCTGAAAAAGCAAAGGGTTTGACCATATAGTCATCCCCCCCTTTTTGCAAGCCCTTTATGCGATCGTCTACCGAGTCCTTTGCGCTGAGTACTAGGATTGGGATTAAGATTTTCTTTTTCCTGATCTCATCTATCAGTGTAAGACCGTCAATCCCGGGTAGCATTATATCAAGGATAGCAGCATCGTAGGGCTCGCTCAAGGCCCTGTGGAGTCCATCCTCGCCGTCAATTACGTGATCAACCGCAAAGCCCTCCTCCCTAAGGCCCCTTGCAATAAAACCTGCTGTCCTTTTATCATCTTCCACTAAGAGAACCCTCATCTCTTGCCCTCCCTTACATTCCTTTGACTATTATATCATATAGATCTTTAAGGCAAAAGGCATCAGGCTACAGAGCTATCAGCTGCTAGCCATCAGCCACTAGCCCCATGTTCTGGCTTGTGCCTTAGGCCTTTCTTTTACCTTGAATCCTACGCCTTACAAGTTATACCTTTCTATTACTATTAAGTAAAGTATACGTGACTATATTACCAAATAACAATTATCTGATCATGTTCGAGTCAGAAACAATGTGTATTTTAAGCTAGATCAACAATGGAATACCATGCATGGATCAGCTGAGTTAGGTTGATTTTGATTATCGTTACCGGTCTAGCTAAACACATAAAATAGGTTTAAGACTATGGTAAGTAAGAGATTTTCTCTTTACCTCATGATTCTCTTTATGATATGTGTGGCCTTTACTTCCTTTTATTTCAATCTAGGCTCTTATGGTCTACTAAACGACAATGAGGGCCTTTATGCCGAGATCCCCCGAGAAATGCTCATCTCTGGAGACTTTATTCTTCCACACTTAAACGGTGTACCTTACATAGAAAAACCCCCACTTCTTTACTGGCTGATTGCTTTTAGCTATCACCTTTTTGGTGTTAATGAATCTGCTGCGCGGTTTATCCCCGCAACCTCCGGTTTCTTAACCTTTTTCATCTTAACATGGTTCTTGTGGCGCTTAGGAAGGGAGACATCAAGTATTATTGCAGGGTTAATATGGTCAACAAGCCTTGGTGTAATTGTACTGTCAAGGACAGTGATGTTTGACATGTTACTCACGTGTCTACTCACCCTCACGTTAACGAGTTACTACATGTGGGTGGTTAAAAGGACGCGCATCTACCTGAGTACCGCTTACATTGCTCTGGCCTTAGCTATCTTAACAAAGGGGATGGTTGCCCTTGTACTGACTATTATGGTTATTATAGTCTTCACGTTCATTAAAAACCAACATCGTTCTTTATCATTTGCCCAAGGTGTAGGTAAAACATTAAAGGACCTTACTGATTTACTAAGTCCACTCGAAATCACCATCTTTCTTACCATTACTGTGCCCTGGCACGTAATCATGGCAGTTCGTGCTAAGCATTTCCTGTGGTTCTACTTCATTAATGAAGACTTACTGCGTTTTCTCGGTCTACGTGAGCCTCACGACTATTACTCCGGCCCTTTTTATTACTACCTGATACGCGTCTTTGCCTTTCTCTTTCCATGGTGTTTTATGCTACCCGTCCTACTGCTAAGATCATCAAGATCATATGTCACTGGATACCTTCAGAGACCAGGTAAAAGAACCCTCCAAGTTTTCTTGTGGACATGGTTTCTCACATTCCTGGCATTTTTCACCATCTCCCGTGCCAAGGCCAATTACTATATGATAACAGGCACACCCCCGCTTATTATACTAATGGCCTTGAAGCTTAAGGACTATCACCTTGATCTCCGCAAGATATTATTCCCGTTCCTTGTGACAGCAGGCTTGGGCTTGTCAATGATCTTTGCATGGGTTGCATCTTCCCGGCAAATCCCCAGATTATGGGTCTATACCCAGGCTATTACACCAGCCATGCTCTATACATTAGGAATATCCTGTATAGGCGGGATAATCCTGTGCTGGGTATCACGCAGGAGATGGCCTCTTGGTGCATCCTGTCTTGCTTTCACAGCATTCTCACTCATATTTCTTTGCATTGCCCTGGATGTTGCCCATAACAGAGAGGACAATTTCTCAGAGAAAAACCTGGTAAAAGCCATACTGGCACAGAATAAAGGTGCCCATATCTATCTATACCATGACTTTGAGAAACTCTCTTCAACAGTATTCTACGCAAGAAAACCTTTGTGCATCGTTGATAGTCATAGTTCAGACCTGGCCTACGCACAGAAACTTTCAGGGAGAAGGCACAAAGTCTTTGTCACGCATAAAGAATTCTGTACCATCAGCCTGAAGATACCTTGTTATGCAATAATGAGGACCAATGAACAGCAAGATTTTAAGAAAGAGGCATGTGCTCCCAGATTCTACCCATGGAAATGCTATGGTGGGGCTGTTGTCTATTGTAATATCATCAATACCAATACTCCAAGACATATTCCTCCCCAAAGGTAAAATAATATTTCTTAAATGAGATCCGAAAGCTATCTATAATCTGCAGGCTTGAATTACCAAAAAATAATATTAAGATAAGCCTCGAGTCATTTATCCAGCCTATTCTACATCCGAATCTCACTAATCTTCCAACTAGAATATCCTAACATGGTACATTCATTAAGATAATAGAATACAACATTGGTCGCAGAAACGTATGGATTACACGACAAACAGGACCTGGAATTTTGTTAGACCCTCTGGTAATGGTTTTTAAACATTGCCTGGTCAATATCTACTTTAGTTATAGGGATTGCTCGAGGACGACAAGCCTCAAGATAGCACACTATTAGGACTTGAGAGTTCATAGTGGCAAGTGATGCAACAAAAATGATGATATAAAATAGAGGAAGGAGGTCATCATATGCTGAAGGATCAAGATAGAGCAACAAGTATGAGCATTGCAACCTTGTCTGCGTGGTCCGGTACCATGTTTGTTTTGTATGCATTGACTGGTGTTAGCTGGTTTCATTTGGGCGACTTTAGATTTCGCACAGCAATGGCATACCATGGAATACTAATCCCGGCGTGGATGACTCTGCTATTTGTTTATTCTAGGCATATTGTACATCCGGATTTTATAAGGAGAACGTTAGGACCTGGGGCGATTTCTGCCAGCGTCCTAGTAGGCATTGGATCGGTATTGATCCGCGACAAGGGCTTTTCTCTTGGAACAGGCATCCAAGTTACTGGCATGGTTCTTGCCGAGATTACGGCATTAGTAATTATCACCGAATCAATCTGGTACCATTTCAAAAATCCTCAAGAGGGTATCAATACAAGCGCATGGTGGAGCGCTTCAATCGGGCTTGCGGGGCTATCATTGGCCACGCCACTTGGCCATCTAGCAGGGGCAGCAAGAGATCTTGGAGGCAAGATTCCATTATTCGCAAAGCACGTAGCACTTCTGGGACAGAAACCAGAAGCTGTCATTGGTGGATATATAGGTTCTCATAGCCATCAAAGCGTGGCTGCCTTCATTGCAGTTAGCCTTACGCTTCCGCTTATACCAAGATCTTCCGCCAGACCGGGCATCGTAAGCCTTACAGAAAAAGCCGGACTATCTATTGTAATTGCAACAACTATTGTGCAGGTTATACTATACCAATACAGTGCATGGTTCGGATGGAACCCCCCCGATTTGTTCTCAAGCGGACCCAATGGCTTGCCCCTTGATGATCTGATCTTAGTTATCCTGGGATTGGGTATGTTATTATTGATACCTACCCTTCTGATAAAGGGCAAAAGAAATCTTGCCTTAGAAAATTACCCTCAGTCTGCCAGAGGAAGCATAATAATTCCTCTATTGTCCTATATGATTGCAGTTGTTACTCTTGGCCTGTACATCGAGTTTCACGAACAATATTTCGGTCATGGAGAAGGAAACGCACTCGGTGTCATGAATGACATGGCTTACATTCGGGCACATTTGCTTTTTGGCTTTATGGTTATCCCGGTATTGCTCACCATACTGCTTAATATAGGATTGCTAAACACTAGAAGGCAAAGAAGGTTTATAACAGGACTTGCAACCTTGGCAGCTATAATAGGAGCTATCGGGACATTTACATGGACGTTTATCCTAGATTCTTTAATGTTGAAGGGTTGTCTTTTACTTGCTGTAGTATCTTTATTAACGTTTGCATTACTGGTTATAAAAGGTTCGTTCAGCCCTTTGCATCGCGCTCCACGCCTTATTTCTGAGCAAATCGCTGACAGCTGAAGATATTATAGTCTATACTTGGTACTCATTGTCTTATGTTCATTATCCATTTAAAAATCTGTCTTTTATTATGCCTTGCACCTTATATACTATACTTTTTTTCTGTAACCCCTGATATTCAGCTATCGAATATCGTCCATCCTAGGTCTCATAGCAAGTTGTAAAGATTACCATAAAATAATCCCCTAATAAGCTAACCGTTAGCTTAGACTGTTAATAGACCTCTACATTTTAAGATCCTTTGGAAGGTACAAATTAGTTTGAGAGGATATATATGATCAACAAGGGCTTTTCATGTCTTAGAGGATATTGCCTACCAGAAAAAATCGCAATTAGCGCCAAGGCTATCCTTTATTCCTTAGTACTGGGACTGGCCCTTACTTCTTGTGCGACCTATCACCCCAAACCGTTGCCAATATGGAACATGGGGGCCAGACCGAGCATACTAGGCACGGAGAAGATCAAGATCAAGGCTAGGTCGATCAGGCATCCAATACTCAAACCACTTAACTTGAACCTCAACGATGGGATCTCTCCCGATGAGGCAGCGGTCTTGGCAGTGATAACAAATCCAGGATTACGATCCATACGGGATAGGAAAAGGATCGCCATGGCACAGCTTATCCAGGCCGGGATCCTGCCAAATCCACAGGTCTCATACAACCTTGATTTTCCCACGGGCGGAGATACCAAGGGTACGACAAATGCCTTTGGACTTGGCCTAAATTGGAATGTTGAATCTCTCATATTCCGCAGATCGAATCTTAATTCTGCAGAAGCCCATGCCAGATCCGTTAACCTAGATGTCGCATGGAAAGAGTGGCAAATCGCAGAGGCTGCCAAACTTGCTGTCTATAAGCTTATCGGCCTAGAAGAACAGTTAAGATTGAGTAAGTCCATGGAACTGCGCATGAAGAAAAACCTCGAAATGACCAAAGGCGCCTACAGGAGTGGCCTTTTGACCAAGCTTGGGCTTGCAGCAACAGAAACCGCATATGCCCGGGCTCACAGTAGAGTCATAAAGATTCAGCAATCCTTACAGCAGCAGAGGCTAAAGCTAAACAGGATTATCGGCGTCTCACCTGATACCAAGATCAATATTCAAAGTGCTATTGGGCTGCCACATCCCTTAAAATTCCCCCGCAACGAGTACAAAGATCTCGTTGCCGGGCTAGAAAAAAGACGGCTTGACCTCGTAGCGCTCAGGCTAGGTTATAAAAGCCAAGAGGCCAGGCTACGTGTTGCCATCTTAAAACAGTTCCCTGGTATTACTATTGGAGTGAATCATGCCCGTGATAACAGCAATGTATACACAACAGGCTTTAGTGTTTCCATTGACCTCCCTGTATTTGACAGAAATCAGGGGCAAATCGCTTTGGAACGGGCCACCCGGCAGCAGCTATACGATGAATACCTGAACCGGGTGTTTGAAGCCCACTCGGACATTGCCAAGTTAATCTCAAAAATCACTTCGGTAAGCAGGCAGATTCAAGCCAAGAATCTTGAAGTGGACAGGTTAAAACAGCTTGTTGATACATACCGTATTGCCGTTGAAGAAGGCCAGGCAGATGTACTCAATTACTACAACACATGGAACAACCTGACCGAAAAACGCATAGATATAATTTCCCTAAGGCAAGAGCTTGCATCTCTCCGTACTGGTCTCGAGCTAAGTTCTGGGCTTTACCAGCTGGACTCTAAGGGAAAATCAAGTAGCCTTCACACAGACAAAGGGGGAAACAGATGAAACGTGCCCTAGGCTTCGCTCTGATACTGATTACTGTTCTGTGCCTTGCTTTCTGTTACTGGTATGTGAATAAACAACATCGCCTCCCTACTTCTATACATGACCTGCCCTCAGATAAGAACAAAGCCATTGCCAGCGTGAACATCTCACCTATACAGGAGAAGAAGATCTATGAAACGCTTATTGCATATGGCATGGTCACCACGATCCCGAGTGAAGCACAGATACTCAGCGTTCCCTTTGAATCTGTAATCCAGAAGGTTTTAATAAGCGAGGGCCAAGTTGTGAAAGCAGGAGATCCCTTGATAAGACTAGAGCCTAGTCCTGACACAAGATTGTATGTAGAGGGAATCATGAATAAACGTGATACAGCCAAGTCTGTATACCGACTATTGAAAAGAAAGTTTGCCTTGGGCCTGGCTACAAAAGAAGATCTGGTAAGGGCCCAGCAAGATTTACGCATGGCAGAAGAGCGTGTTAGAAATATTGAGAGGAGGGGTATTGATGGTATCACCACTATTAGGGCCAATAAACCTGGCATAGTAAGCCGTATAATGGTTCAGCAAGGTCAGATCGTATCTGCGGGTAGCGCACTAACAGAACTGATAGGAGAAGACAAGATAAGAATCAGGCTGGGCATTGAGAATGAAGACCTACCCAAGATCCACGCTGGAGAAGACGTCAGGTTATATCCGGTAAATACCGCCTTTCCTAAGGCAATAAAGGGCCACGTTACCTTGATTACTAGGAAGGTTAACCCAAAGACCCGACTGATAGATGTCTTTGTAACACCAAAATCTGGTTCACACCTATTACTCGATGAATATGTACAGGCAAAGATAATTATAAGTTCACATAGGGCCCTTGTAGTTCCCCGTTCAGCCGTACTACCCGAACATGATGGATATGTGCTCTATACAGTAAAATCAGGCCATGCAGTAAGACATACAGTATACATAGGGCTAGAGAACGACAAGGAGGTAGAGATCATAGCTAGGGGACTGAGCAAAGGGGAGATGGTCGTTACAACGGGCAACTACGAACTAAGCGATGGTATGCCTGTAAAAGTGGATAAGGCCTCATGAAATTCACAAAGTGGACGCAGTCACATCATCGTTCAATCCTCTTCTTGGTCACAGCACTCGCTATATCCGGGCTACTAAACAGTTTTCGCATGCCAGTATCACTATTTCCACACGTGAGTTTTCCGCGGGTGGTAGTAAACCTGGAAGCTGGAGACCGTCCAGCAGGACGCATGGCAATAAAGGTGACCCGGCCCGTGGAAGAGGCCGTACGCTCCGTGCCTGGTGTCAGAAGTATCCGTTCAACAACCAGCCGGGGAAGCGCAGACGTCTCTATTAACTTCGGTTGGGGCCAAGACATGGTTGCAGCCATGTTACAGGTGGAATCTGCCATAAACAAGGTAATGGGATCACTGCCTAGGGGCACTACGTTTAATGTACGTCGAATGAACCCAACAGTATTTCCAGTCCTGGGCTACAGCATCACATCAAAAACACGTTCTTTGGTCAAGCTTAGAGATCTAGCCATGTACCAGCTACGCCCTGTTTTATCTACTGTTCAAGGGGTAAGTAGGATAGGTGTCCTTGGCGGGTCCTCGGCTGAATATCGAGTTGTTGTAAATCTACCAAAGCTGTATGCCCTTGGAATGGACACAGATGATGTTGCCAGGGCGCTCTCTGCTTCAAATGTAATAAAGGCAGTGGGCAGGTTAGAAGACCATGACAAGCTTTACCTAATGGTCTCTGATACCCAGTTCAAGGACTTTAACCAGATAGGAAAGACAATACTGCGCTCAGGAGATAATGGGCTTGTGCGTCTAGACGATATTGCCACCATTGTTAAAGCAACTACCCCGGAGTGGAAACGCGTCACAGCAGACGGCAGGGATGCTGTATTGCTTCAGATATATCAGCAACCAGGAGGCAATACAGTACAGATTGCCCGACAGATACGTAAGACTTTAACCGAATTGCAAGCACACCTACCAAAGGACATCAAGATTCACCAGTGGTATGACCAGAGTAGATTGATCATGGCTTCAGCCAAGAGTGTACGCGATGCAACGATCATAGGTATAGTCCTGGCAATGGTCGTTATCCTGATGTTTTTACGAAACGTAAAATTTGTACTCATAGCAGCTGTGAGCGTTCCAACCGTACTGGCGGCCACTGTATTCCTGCTCTATGTTTTACATATGAGTTTTAACATCATGACACTTGGAGGAATAGCATCAGCCGTGGGGCTAATCATAGACGATGTAATAGTGATGGTCGAACAGATTGTGAACAAGCTCCATGGAGGTATTGGAGATTACAGGGAGAGGATCAGCGTGGCGGTTACTGAGTTCACTCGACCCCTTGCTGGATCCTCTGCCTCAACAACCATAATCTTTGCGCCCTTGGCATTTCTAACCGGCGTAACAGGGGCATTTTTCAAGGCGTTGTCTATCACAATGGCAACCGGATTGATAGTTTCTTTCTTTGTGGCATGGGTGGCAGTACCTTTACTCTCAATCCATCTGCTGAATCAGAAAGACATAGAAAACAAAGTAAAAGGTATATGGCTAGCCAAGACACAGTGGTTATATGGGAAAGCCATGCGCATCTTGTTTTCGAGACCATGGTTTATACTTGCTGCCATACTGCCCTTGGTAGCCATTGGCTGGGTAGCATATAAGCATATCGGATCAGGGTTCATGCCCCCAATGGACGAAGGCGGGTTTATCCTTGACTACCGCTCTTCACCCGGGACATCACTAAGAGAGACCGATCGCCTGCTACGCCAGGTGGAGGCAATCCTTCAGGCAACCCCTGAGGTAAGCACCTACTCTAGAAGAACTGGGCTACAGCTAGGTGGAGGTGTTACCGAAGCCAACGAAGGTGACTTTTTCGTCCGTCTTAAGCCCCAGCCACGACGCCCCATAGAATATGTTATGGATGATATCAGGCAACGTATAGAGCATGAGGTGCCAGGACTTCAGATCGAGATGGCGCAACTAATGGAGGATCTCATAGGAGATCTCACGGCAGTACCCCAACCCATTGAGATAAAATTGTTTTCTGATAATGGGAAACTCCTCAGAAAGCTGGGACCGGTCGTAGCTGATAAGATCAGGAGAGTACCAGGGGTTGTAGATGTGAATAATGGCATAGTATTAGCGGGCGATGCTATTGATATACAGGTAAACCGTGTAAAGGCTGCCCTTGAGGGCATAAGGCCTGAAACCATAAGCCATCTGTTGGAAGACTATCTTTCAGGCATCGTAACCACCCAGATCCAGCAAGGGCCAAGGATGATAGGCCTAAGGGTATGGATACCCCGTAAAGAAAGGAGTACTGTTAATAATATCTATAACCTAAGTATGCGCGCGCCTGACGGACATATATTTCCTCTTAAGCGTGTGGCCAGCATCAAGATTATAAATGGCCAGGCACAGATCATGAGGGAGAATCTAAAACGCATGATTGCAGTAACGGCACGCATAACGGGTCGAGATATGGGGTCAACAATACGCGATGTATCTGCAGTACTAAACCAGCAGGGATTTTTGCCCCATGACGTATACTATAAATTGGGGGGGCTTTATGAACAACAGCAGATTGCATTCAAAGGCCTAGCCATGGTGTTCATATCAGCCACGGTCCTGGTCTTTCTCCTGATCCTGTTTCTCTACGAGAGTTTTCGTATCTCTCTAGCAATGCTTCTCACAAGTCTCTCGGCAGCTGCTGCGGTATTTATTGGACTCTGGCTTACAGGCACTGAGCTGAATATCACGGCCATAATGGGTATGACCATGATAATAGGCATTGCTACCGAGGCAGCTATCTTTTACTACTCTGAGTACCGGCAACTACCTGAAGAGCAAGATCCACGTGAACGCATGATCCTGGCGGGAAAAAACAGGATGAGGCCTATCGCCATGACAACCATAGCGGCCATACTTGCATTGCTTCCACTGGCACTTGGGATCGGAGAGGGTGCAGCAATGCTAAAACCACTTGCCATTGCAATCATATCAGGCCTGGCCGTACAGTTGCCTCTGGTATTGATCCTGCTACCCGTACTCATCTATATCTCTGGGAAATAGTATGAACGGTGGATTCTTTTGGCCTTATTGCCAAGTAAAAGAATATGTTATATGGGCATATAGATCCTTGGTAGTTGGCCTATGAAAAAGGTGTGGACATTATTTGTATTCTTAGCCCTGGGGCTCATGGTCCTCTGCATCCATTTGGGTACATTACCCCTATGGGGATCAGAGGGAAGATGGGCGGTGATCAGCCGCTACATGTTCAGGACTTCAGATTTCTTCACCCCCATGCTGGGTATAGTTCCATACTGGGACAAGCCACTTGGATCATACTGGCAGATCCTACCCTTTGCATACATACTAGGCCACGTGGACGAGTTTGTTATTCGTATGCCATCGGTTCTATGGGCTATTTTCCTGGCCTTCATGACCTATGACCTTGCAAAAAGATGGTTTGACACGGAGACTGCCTTCTTATCCACCGGCATACTTATGACCACTTATGGTTTTGTGTTCTGGGCACGCAATGCCCAGGTGGAGATGACAAACGCTGCATTTATCATGCTCGGTATATGGTATTTCGTGAGGCATGCAGAAAACAAAACACACCTATGGATCTATGTCCTGGGTATTATAATGGCCATAGGCGCAAACATGAAGGGACTTACAGCCTATGCCGTGCCCATATTCTGCATACTAATACTCTCTGGTGTCAAGAGAGACTGGTCATGGCTGCCACCCTTTAGAACCCTTGTTCTTGCTGGCTTAGTCTCACTCTCTACGTTTCTCATAATACCTATCTTAGGATCAGTGCACTCGTCATCCACGGAACCTCTTTTCATGGTCTGGCATGAAAATATCGTCCGTTTCTTCGAGCCATTTGACCACAGGGGAGCATTTTACCTATATTTCTATGACATATTCGAAATCGCTGGTCCATGGTCAGTGCTACTGCCAATAGCCCTCTGGTATTACCCGACAAGAAGACAGCTAAAGGGTTCTAAGATGCTTGATACAATGATCATTGCGGGCTCGATATTCCTTTTCTTCACCCTATCAGGCTCTAGGCGCTCGTATTATATCCTACCCATATTACCCTTTACATCCATTATTGAAGGTGATCTGCTCAAGAGATTTGCAAAGCATTCACTACCTAGACCAGAATCGCTTGTAGTAAAAATTGCCGGGCTTTCCATAGGTGTTGTATGCATCATGCCCATTGTCTTTGCCCTTCTAAAGATAAGTCCAGCCGCATACAACCTGCATGCACTTATACCGTACATGGTGGCATTTGGTCTCGCAGGATTTATTATGTGCATGGGTTGCCTAAAAAAACATGCACGCATTATGGTGCTATCAATACTGATGGCGTGGCTGGTCCTGGTTACAGGTATAGTGCCGTGGATAGCTACTAGGCCTAATAACAGGAGAGAACTTGTGGCAAGGCTAAAGGCTATGAATAGACCGGTTGCATTCCTCTATAACGACGATGCAAAGATTATTTTCTACTTGGACAAAGATTACAGGATTTTCTCTGACATAAAGGCTGCACAGCTATGGTCCCGGAAAACAGGGGGTATACTCATAACATTCTTTAAGGTGCCCATGGATTCATGGAAATGCTTGGTAAAGACAGGTTCGTGGAATGCACTCGTAGAAAGATACCCAGGGAAAGAAGGTAAAATGACCCTTGGAAACCATTCCTGATAAACAAGAAAAAGCCCTGTCAAGACAAGTTGCCTAGCTTGGATACAACATGCCTGATCTTAATAACATATTGAGCATATCCACATCCACAATCCTTCGCTGGGGGTACTGGGTCATCATGTGCTCTTCACTTATTGAGGCAACCCCTTTCTTTGGACTCGTTGTACCTGGCCAGAGCATAGTTATTGCAGGTGGTTTCCTAGCCAAGGCTGGTATACTCAGCCTTGGCTACGTGTTCTGGATATCTGCCATAGGTGCTATCATAGGTGATTTCTTTGGCTTTATCCTAGGTAGGAAATACGGCTATGCCTTTATTTACCGGTACGGAAAGTATTTTTTCATTAGACAAAAACACTACGAGAAAACAAAAGAGATGATGACCCGCTATGCAAAGAGCGCCCTTATAATGGGCCGGTTCAATTCTCTCACAAGGGCATTTACTCCTTTTGTGGCAGGTGCAACTGGCGTGAGGTTGCCCGTGTTCATAATATCCAACGTTATAGGAGGCCTTAGCTGGGCGCTTGTATCTGTACTGGCAGGATATATGATCGGTGCAGGCTACGAGGTGGCTTCTAAGTACATAGGGGCGGCCTTTTTCATCGCTGTTATTCTAAGTGTTTTTATCATCTATGCTTACAGATTCATAGATAAGAGAAGGCACATCTTTACCAAGTATCAGCTTTACACGCTTTTTCTCAACATCATGTCGCTCTACATGTTCTCCAAGATGGTTGATGACGTGGTGGGCAAAAAACTCATAACACGCCTTGATTCCTGGGTAGACCATAAAATCGTGTCCATATGGAGTACTCATCTGAACAGCATTATGCTCTACCTAACAAATCTTGGCCGCCCGTCAATCCTGTTTCTGCTATCAGCATTCCTATTGCTTGTGCTTATTCACAGGAAAAAATGGTTTCACACATTTGTCTTAATATCCAGCATGTTCTCTGCATGGTTAGCTGTAGACCTAATAAAAAGTATTATAAAAAGGCCAAGACCTGTTAATGCCCTTGTCCATATTCAAGGATTCAGCTTTCCAAGTGGACACGCAACGATTGCAATCATATTTTTTTCCTTCCTCATATATGCATTCAAAGACAAGATAAAGGCAAAGCTCTTGAGAGACTTATTTGTAGCAGTCAATATTGTCGCTTTCTTACTCATTGGCTTTAGCAGAATCTACCTGTGTGTACACTGGGTAAGCGATGTCATTGCAGGCTTTTCACTTGGACTTTTCTTGTTGACACTTGTTATCCTTATATTAAAGGCATGGCAGAGGGTTAAGACATAATAAGACCGATTGCATTGCCAATCTCACAAGATTTAGTACTCCTCGGTTGTCCCTGATCCTGTTACCCTTCATTACCAAAAGATAATATGGGAACAACCTTCCAGTTAACTTGTACCTGTTATCGTTGGCCAAGATTCAGGGCTAGCGCAAGTTATAATAATCTGGTCCTGGGGATAGATATAGGAGAATGGTTCAAAGAAAGGCTATCTTTTTATTCTTGGTATTGATATTCATCATGTCCATACCCGGGTTCAAGCATGGCCTATGGAGGCCGGACGAACCAAGGGTAGCTGGTATATGTGCTGAGATGGCTCGTACGCACGACTTTTGCGTACCACACTTAAATGGCAGGCCATTCCTGGAGAAGCCCCCCCTATATTTTGCGCTTGGTGCTGTATCTGGAAGTATATTCGGCCTTAAGAAGGATACATCGTACCGCATTGTATCCGTATTCTTTGCAGTGCTTACCCTGTTTATCACCTTTTCCATGGTCTACAAAAGGTATGGGCCCATTCATGGCCTTATTGCAGCAGGTATACTTGCAAGTTCATGGGAATTCTTTATGCTCTCCAGGTGGGTGCTCGTGGATATCAGCCTTGTATTCGGTGTAACGCTTGCCATGTATGCATACCTGAGATGGACTGAAGATGATAAGATCACAGATTCTATAATGCTTGGCCTTGGGCTTGGTCTAAGTTTCATGGCAAAGGGACTGGTCGGACCCGGCATTATTGGTGCTGCCATCATAACGGATATAATAAGAAGAAAAGACATGGGCATTATATGGAAAATAAGGCCATTTACCATACTCTTAATCATGTTCATCCCTGTCCTACCATGGATAGTAGGACTTTATATAAGGGGGGGGTGGCCATTTGTAAGGGATGTGCTTGTTGTAAACAACATCATGCGTTTTACAGGTGCTGCACCAGCAGCAGTCCTGGGACACCAGCACGGTATTTTATATTACATAAACAGATTCCCGAGAGACCTGCTCCCGTGGACCTTTATATTTATACCGGCATTATTGGCATCTTTCAGGACATTCAGGAAAGATCCCTTTGTAAGCTGGTTTATAGGGCCCTTTATCCTATTAAGTATTGCCTCGACCAAGAGAGGCATTTACCTGGTGCCACTCTACCCGGCCGTGGCATGTATGATAACCAGATGGCTTACTGAAGACACCAGCTACAGGCCATGGGAACGCCTCATGGTAAATATCTCCTGGGTCATCGTATTCATGGGTTCTCTTATGCCTTTTGCAGGTATATTCCTTAAAAGACCTTTTCTAGGCATAACTATGGGTATACTTTCCCTGGCAGGTCTTTTTGTGTTAAGAAATAATGCAGGTGCTATACTATCTTTGGAGACACCCTTTGTAATCAAGAATAATGCGAGTTTAAAGCTGGCAAATGCCTTACCGCTTGTACTGACAATGTGCATAGCCTTGTTTGCCAGTACAACGGTCTATTTTAGCTACATGACGCCAAGGAACGACTACATCCCCTTTGCAAGGGAAGTATTCGAAAGGGTGAAGCCACAAGATGTAACCATCCTGGGCCAGGACGAGGTAATGGCAGGGCTTTTCTCCATGGTATCAGGGACAAGGCTCAGAGATGCAAGCGGCCTAAGGGCTATAAAGAAACAAGGCTACTATGTCTGGGCTGACAAACATAACAAGGTTATAAAATCCTTGAGGCCAAAAACCAGTAAAATAGATATTATACTGGAGAAAAAAATTGGCAGCAGGCACGCAATTTTAGCACATCTTATTCCACTGGCAAGTAAGGCTGGTAAAGCAAAAGGTAAGCCCTGATGAACAGAAAAACTGTAAGGATATCTCTTCTCATAGTCATAGTGTTACAGTTAGTAGGTATATTCGACCATTCACTGTGGAGCCCTGACGAACCAAGGGTTGCAGAGATTGCAAGAGAGATATCTGAAACAGGTGAGTACGTAATCCCACACCTTTCGAAAAGGCCCTTTTTGGAGAAACCCCCTCTTTACTTTGCCACGGCAGGGTTCTTTTATCATGTGTTTGATACCCACACAGAAGGCATAGGAAGACTTGCGTCTGTTACATTTAGCTTAGGAACCCTTGCCGTGGTGTTCTTTGGTATAAAAAGACTTATGGGGGAGGAAACTGGGTGTCTATCTACCATGATACTTGCAAGTTCATTCTTATTTTTCCTGGTTTCGCACAAGATGCTCGTGGACAATGCCCTCGTATTCTTTACAACATCTGCCCTGATCTCGTTTATCCTTGGCTATAAGGAAAGGCTCTCCTGGGGTTTCAAGGTATTCTGGATCTGCCTAGCACTTGCATTTATGACAAAGGGGGCCGTTGGCATTGGTATACCAATCGTTGCCGTGGGACTATTCATGTTATGGAAGTTTGATTTCTCTGTATTAAAAAGGATGTGGCTCATACCAGGTGCTACCTTGGTTGCAGTGACAATGTTTACCTGGGGGCTTATACTTTACCTCAAGGGTGGCATTGAATACCTAAACACGTTTTATGTATACGACCAAATCGGAAGGTTTCTATCCTCGGGTATATACAGGGGAGGGCACATAAGGCCTTTCTACTATTACCTCAAGGACATATGGGCCGATGCCGCACCATGGTCTATTTTCCTAATACCTGCATTTATCAGAAAGAAGGTACAATTTGATGATACCAAGCGTTTCATGTACTCGTGGTTTATATCAGGTTTCATACTTCTAAGTCTTGCATCAACAAAGAGGGGAGTCTACATGCTGCCCATGTATCCTGCCATGGCCTTTATCATAGCTTCTTGGATGCGGGAAGTAACAAGCAATGAAATATCGAGGATTGAAAAAATATTCCTAATGACCGTTGAGACAATGATCCTTATTGCAGGGATTGTAATGCCCACACTGTTTGTATACATTGGTGGCAGCTTTATAAAGGCATTTACCACACTTGCGATCTCAGCCATAGTGTTTTGGCAGATATGGAAAAGTAAAGGATTGAGACCTGCCTACAGTCTTGTGATTGGATGGACAGTACTCCTTGTTATGTGGACACCGGTTGCCGTGCCTACAGTCGACCAGATGAAAACATTAAAGCCATTCTTTACAAGGGTTGGTAGGGAGGTGGCCCATAAGAAAGTCATAGGCTTCGAACTTACAGAGACAGTGGAGGCATTAAGTCCTTTCTACGGCAGCTTCTACGTAGATAACATAGAAAATAGGGACATCTTTTCCAGCATGCTGAAGGAGGGTACAGCAAACTATATACTTGTTTTACCATCCAGACTGGATGACGGACTGAAAAGGCTTATTTCATCAAGGTACCTGCTAAGTGATTCTGTTGCTCATGGTAAAGGCCCCATTAGGATACGAAAGGACATAGAATTATGGAGAATAAAGAACAGTTATAAACCCACTAGTTAGTACATGCATAATAGCTTGCCACTAAGGAAAATGCTTTATTGAAATGCATTCTCTATGATAATAAGACGGATAATTTAATACTTGAGAGCCAAAAACCCTAAGATGGAGGTAGCTAAAAATAGAGCAGTTTCTTCACCAGGTCATAACATGGATAGTATCCACAGTGGGCCACTGGGGATACCCGGGTATTATTACTCTCATGTTCTTGGAGTCTTCCTTTTTCCCCTTTCCTAGCGAGGTAGTCATACCTCCTGCTGGGTACCTAGCAAGTAACGGAACAATGAACCTGTGGCTGGTTATTGCATCCGGTATATCGGGTAGCCTCCTGGGTGCCATATTTAATTACTGGCTTGCCATAAAATTTGGAAGACCTTTTTTCGAAAAATATGCCAACTACCTTTTCATAAAGGAGAAATCCTTGGACAAGGCAGACCGCTTCTTTTCAAGGCACGGTCATATAAGTACATTTACAGGCAGGCTCCTACCCGTGATACGACAGTACATATCCCTTCCTGCAGGTCTTGCAAGGATGGATTTCTTCCTCTTCTGCCTTTTTACAGCGCTTGGTGCTGGCATCTGGGTGGCAATCCTCGCATACATAGGCTACCTTTTTGGAAACAACCAGGAGCTGGTGCTTAGCCATGTCTCGCACATTAGTTATGTGCTCTTGATATCGTGCATAGCCCTGATAATAATCTATGCCTGGGTATACAACAAGAGGGCAAAAAGAAAAGTGCAAGGCTAGGTTGTACATCTATCCATTGAAAAAAGGAAGACATGGAAAACCTTACTTCTAAGAGTAAGAGACTTCCATCAGCTCCCAACCCAAGCAGAAGGCAAATTATGTATACCAACCGCGCAACTATGGTATACCAACAAGCAACATGACGTTCTATCTTGTTGATTAAACAGAATTATTTTGGGATAGCATCATGGTATCGTATTTGCTAGATTATTCTTACGGGGATTAAAATACTATGAAGATTATTGTGAGCATTCATGACATCACCACCGAGAGTCTGAATGCATGTAAACAGATAATCGCTCGCTTGGAGGATGCAGGTGTGAAAGGAATGTCTTTACTCGTTATCCCCGAACCTAGGGAAGAGATGTCCTTGGAAGATTCTAAAGAGCTCTTATCCTGGCTTAAAGAACGCAAGGCAACCGGGGACGAGATAGTGATACATGGCCTCACACACCGCTCAGACAGGCCAAGGGGTATGCTCGGCAATTACTATGCAAGGGGTGTGGCGGAGTTTCAGACCATAGACTACGACACATCAATGAACAAGATCAAGAAAGCCATGGATATGTTTCTAAATGCAGGGTTTGAACCATCTGGATTTGTACCGCCTGCATGGCTCATAAGTAAAGACGGGGGGCGGGCAGTAGCTGACGCCGGGCTATACTACACAACTCACATAGGCATACACCTGCCCGGCGGTGACTTTATTTTCTCGCCGGTCATAGTTTTTGGTGCACGTAACTTTTTAACAGAATTGTTCTCATCGGCAACGGCAAGGCTTACGTCACATTTGATCGACCTGGTAAGAATACCCTACGCAAGGGTAGCTCTCCACCCTGCAGATATCGAGAGGCCCGGGCTCTTTGGCCTTGCACTTCACATTATAGAGGGCATGCTTGATAAAAGGCAGCCCTGTACCTATAGATATTTGCTGGATCCAAGCATATCTGATCCTAGTATAAAAGGGGTAAGCATATGAATGTAGCTATACTATCAAACACGTACTGGCCTTTTACAGGGGGTGTACCCGTCTCTGTTGACACACTTGCCAACGAACTCATGGCATTGGGCCACAGGGTTATAATAATCACCTTCACAGATGCAGAAGGGAGAAACGATCCGGATTATGTTCACCGCATAAGTTTCGTTGGACTTCCAGGCCTCATTAGCCAAGGACTCAAGATATCGTGCAGAAATCAGTGGCTTTGGAACCTGTTCTGGCTGATGGATACATTGTTGGTGGGAAGGTTTGCTGTCTCTGCAAGGAAACAGATAGAGGATATAATCGAGAAGGAATCCATCGATATAATTCACGTAAACCAGCCCTTTGGCCTTGGTACCCAAGCGTTGAGACTCGCAAGGGAGAATGGTATACCATGCGTTTATACATTCCATACACAGTACGAACACTACCTGAAGGGTATACTTGTTGAAAACCCACTTATCTCGTTTATTATATCGCATCATAGCTACAGGTTTGCCGACCGTTCAGACCACGTGGTAGCTCCTTCCGAGGCAATAAAGGAGCTTCTTATGAAACACGGGGTCACTTCCCCAATAAACGTTATACCCACAGGAGTGCGCTTGCCAACCAATACCAACGGCCAAGTAGTGAGGAAACTGCTTGGAATCAGCGACCGCACAAGGGTACTTATAACCGTTTCCAGGTTGTCTGCAGCAAAGAACGTGGACAAGATTATACAAGCCTTTTCTTTAATACACAACGAGAGTCCTAATACTCATCTAATCGTGGTCGGAGATGGTAGGCAAAGAAGATCGCTTGAAAAGAAGGTAAGCAGCCTAGGTCTATCAGAAGCAGTTACCTTTACCGGTAGCATACCAAGAGATGAACTCTGGGATTACTATTCAGCGTCTGATATTTTCCTATTCGCATCAAGGTACGAATCACAGGGCATTGTCCTGACCGAGGCCATGGCCTCCGGGCTTCCTGTGATAAGCTTTGACATAAGGGCTGCAAGGGAAACCCTGAAAGACACCGGATCGTACCTAGTAAAAACAGTGGATGAAATGGCAGATTCCGCACTTGAGCTCTTAAGAAACAAGGACCTCATGTCCGAGATATCAAGCAGATCAATCCAGAGGGCAAGGGAGTACGACCCTCAAATACTTGCTCAAAGCGTACTCAACATATATGAAAGCTTAACCAAGTACCCTGTGGGCATTCCCTATTTTCAGCATACACCGTTGCAGTCGTGGGAGGCTTAAAGGTTTAGAATGGAGACACTAAAGATAAGAAAATACTGGCTTTGGCTATTCCTAGGCATATCTTCGGTAGCCACCATAGTGATCTTGAGAAATATACCGCCGGGGTTATTTATAAGGGGTATAAAGACCATAAAGCCACTGGGATTCTTAGGTGCCATATGTGCCGTGGTGCTGATGTGGATCGCTGATGCCTTGAGGATAAAGGTACTCGCAAGGGCCACAGGTTCTCGCATAGGCATGCTAACCGCCCTGAGGCTTGTCTGGGGAGGCCTATTGTTTTCAGGTATTACGCCCTTCGAGTTCGGCGGCGGGGCCTACCAGGTAATTATGATGCATAACAAGGGCCTCAACTCTGCCAAGGGCACGGCAATCATAACCGTAAAGGCGCTCTTGGCCATGGTGGTACTCCTGTCAACTGCACCCCTCGTGGGCCACCTTTACCCTGGTTACCTCTCCCATAGTGCGCTCAAGTACGTCATGGTTGTAACATGCACGCTCATGTCCGGGACAACCGCGGTAATGGTAGTATCAGGGATCAAACCTTCCATAATAATAGATCTTGGTCGCTCAATACTTGCATTCATGTCAGGTATTCACCTTATACGAACAGGCACGAGAAATAGGTGGGAAACTGTATGGTCAAAGTGGGCAATCAAGTGCCACGCATCGTTTGTAACCATATTCAAGAGAGGTAGCGGCATATACATGCTCATGGCCACGGCTCTAACGGTTGTATTCTTGCTTGCCCAGTTCTCTGTGGCACCATTAATGTTAATCGGTGCTGGGGTGAAAATTGACATCCCAGAGCTATTGTTATTACAGGTGCCCCTGACCGTGCTACTCTACTTCATACCAACACCCGGTTCCAGCGGTGTTGCAGAGGGTGGCTTTTACGCGATATTCGCCCTTTACGCCCCCTCAAGCCTCATTGGCATATTAACCTTGATGTGGCGCTTCTTTACGTTCTACCTGGGGATGATAATGGGAGTTTTGTCAACTGTGCCTGTCAAGGCCGAGTAAACATGGTAATGGCTATAGATCAGAACTCTATAAGGGCCAGCAGGTTCAGGGGCGTTGCAATCTCCATACTTATAATAGGCTTTGGCGTGTTGCTTGGCATACTCTTAGAGAGGGAAGCGACTTATGAGGCAAGGGACAGGGTAAACCTGCTCAAGAAGGAAGCCAGAACCATAACCTCACTCCTTAAAAATCCTGCTATAAGGTACATACAATCAAATGGAAATGATGCAATGTTCGAGGAAATGGTCACAACCCTTGATTCCTCCTCGCTTGGCGTGTTCGAGGTACACCTGCTTGACAGACAAGGTCGCCAGATATTCAGTACTAAAAAAGAACCCCAGAGCAACATAAAAGCCAGGAGCAAGAAATACAATTTTAACTTTAGAATGATACTAAGAAAGCTCAAGGGCGACCAGCTCAGCATACAGGTAAAGACACCCCTTTACTCAGACAATACCCTAATAGGTTTCATGGAGATAGACTATCCCGAGGACCTGAGCTTAAGTGCTTTTTTCAAAAGCAAGAGGGAAGCAAGAAGAGATGCTATACTTTCCATAGTCGCGGTTACAATAGCTATACTCATAATAATGTATATACTTCTCATCCGTCATGACAGGTATACTGCCCTTACCATCACCAAGGAGATTGAGCGCAAGAACGAGGTACTCTCAAGGGAGGTAAAGAGAAACGAACGCCTGGCCGTGGTGGGTAGGATGACGGCCTCCATCGCACATGACATAAGGAGTCCAATAACATCGATAAAGACCTTTGCGCAGCTGTTGGAAAGGGACTACAATGATCCAGAGTTCCGTACAAATTTCATAGAAACAGTTACCAACCAGTGTGATCGCATAGACCGTTTTATAAATAACATGCTGGATTACTCGAGGCCCCTAAGCCTGCACATGGATATATGGGATATATCAGATATAATAGACGATGCAGTTGCCGTTGTGGCTGGCCCCGGATACAATCCTGGCCCTGCCATAGTCAAGGACATCCCCAACGGCCTCATGGCACAATGTGACAGGGACCACATGCTTACGGTCATAGAAAACATACTTTTAAATGCCGTCCAAGTGCTAGGCGAGGAAGGCGAGATAAGGCTGAAGGCATTTACATCTGACAATACCCTGTCTATCGAGGTGAAAGACAGTGGTCCAGGCATACCAGAGAACATACAAGAACATATATTCGATCCCTTTTTCACGACAAAGAGGGGTGGTACCGGGCTGGGACTTGCCATATGCGAGAAAATCGTCAGTGCCCATGGGGGAGAGATAAACGTAGAATCACGACAAGGAAGCGGCACAACAATAAGGGTGACAATCCCCATAAGGAGGGAGACTAGTGAAACGACTACTGATAGTGGATGACGACGATGCCATAAGGCTCTCCCTGGTTGCGGCTTTCAAGAACATGTTCGAGATAAAAGAGGCCTCTGGAGGTAGAGAGGCCATCTCGATCCTAGGGGGCTGGATACCTGATGTGATCCTGCTTGACCAGAGGATGCTGGACATGGATGGCCTTGAAACCCTTGATCATATAAAGGACATCGATCCTGACATACCGGTTGTCATGATAACAGCTTACGGTACCGTGGCAGAAGCAGTAAAGGCCATGCAGCGAGGTGCACTGGACTACATCCAAAAGCCCTACGACATAGAGAGGGTTCGCCTTGTAGTAAACAGGGCAGCATCCATCGGTGCTATGAAGCGTGAGTTGAGCGAGCTCAAGGGCGAGGTGAATGTTTTCGGCATGGTTGGAGCAAGTGATGCCATGAAGCAGGTATTCAACACCATACAGGAATTTGCGCCCACTGATCTTAATATACTAGTAACAGGGCCCACAGGCGTGGGTAAGGAAATGGCAGCAAAGGCTATACATTTCAAGAGTACGAGGAGGCAAGGGCCGTTTATCGCGATAAACCTGGCTGCAATACCGGAAAACCTCATGGAATCAGAACTCTTCGGTTACGAGAAAGGCGCTTTTACCGGTGCAGCGACCAGCAAGGCAGGCAAGGTAGAACTGGCTCATGGGGGCACCTTGTTCCTGGACGAGATAGGCGATATGGATAGGCCCCTGCAGGCCAAGCTGCTTCGATTCCTGGAGACAAGAACTGTTGAAAGGCTGGGGAGTGTAAGCTATAGGCATGTAGATGTAAGGATCGTATCAGCGACCAACAGGGATCTTGCCAGCGAGGTAGATACAGGCTCATTTAGGGAAGACCTGTTCTATCGCCTCAACACCGTGTGTATTAACATACCACCCCTGAAGGAACGGCTGGAAGATATACCCGTGCTCACTGACCATTTCATATCAAGGTACAACCGTAGGTTCAAAAAGGATATACAGGGTGTAGCACCTGAGGTTATGGACCTATTTCTATCACTCCCATGGAAGGGTAATGTAAGGGAACTTATGCATACCATAGAATTTGCAATAGCCAGATGCAAGACATCCACGATCAACCGTTCAGACTTGCCTGAACAGCTAATCAGTGCAGATACAGCTAGCACATCCACGGAATCTTCGAGCCTCGTGGAGGCCGTGGAAGCCCTGGAGAAGCAGATGATACAGTCTGCACTTATATCAACGGGGAAAAACCGAACAAGGGCCGCAGCCATGCTCGGGATAAGTCTCAGGGCACTACAGTACAAGCTAAAGAAATACAACATAGGCTGAGAAAATCCTTTAAGCGCCTTAATCCTTAAAGATTCCTAACACATCATCCGATGCGTATCTCGTGGGCAAGGACTATACAATCGACATAGATGTTTATGACCAGGGACTGAACGCCAAGCTCAAGGTAACTACCCAGTCTACGGACATAGGGGAGCTTGAGCTCGACGACCTTATTTCCGCGCTCAAGGAAAAGGGCATAGTCTACGGTATACACGATGAGCTCCTGCAAAAGATAGTAGATGAAAAGATCGTCAACGAGTGGTTAATAGTTGCAACAGGTGATCCGCCCCTGCATGGAGAAGACGGGCGTATCTTATTCCATTTCAACACGGATGGCAATAACGTAAGGATCGAGGAAGATGAGAATGGCAAGATAAACATAAGGGAGCTGAACCTGATACAGAATGTCAACCAGGGGGACGTACTTTGTGAGTTGATACCATCCAAGCCCGGTGTTAGTGGCGTTACAGTAAACGGCAAGGAAATACCCGCGAAGGACGGCAAAGATGCCAAGCTACCGCCCGGCAAGAATACCATAGTATCAGAGAACGGAAAGATGTTAATCTCCGCAATAGACGGCATGGTTTTCTGGGACGGTTCAAAGGTGGTGGTAGAGCCGGTGTATGCCGTTGATAAGGTGGATTCCAGCGTTGGAAACATAAGGTTCAACGGTTCTGTCATAGTAAACGGGGAGGTGGGCGATGGTTTCGAGATACATGCCAAAGACGACGTTACCATAGCCATGAGCGTGGGAAGGGTGATAATAGAGGCAGGCGGTGACGTAAATATAGCAGGTGGGATATTCGGCCACAAAGATGGAAAGATAATCGCTGGCAAAGACGTCAGGATAAAGTTTGTGCAGGATGCATATATAGAGGCCGAAGGTACTATCGTGGTAGAAGACTACATACTAAATAGCGAGGTAAAGGCAAAGGGCCCTGTTGTTGTGAGAGGCAGTGAGGCATGGATAGCAGGAAGCAACGTGGTATCGGAGATGTTCATTTACACCCATACAGTTGGGAAGGAAGGGGCACCTGTCGATGCAAGGCTCATCATAGGTAATGATCCAAAGATAATCTTGGAACGCGAGGAACTCTACGATCACGTGGAGGCCAGGATCAAGGATTTCCTTAAGCTCAAGTCATCGCTACTAAAGCTGCGCAAGATAAGGGCACGTGGCACTCTCAGGAAGGACCAGGAGGCACTCTATAAAAAGATACTTCAAGCCATCAAGTCTGTACGCTCAGAACTTGTGGAAAAGAACAATGATATTAAAAGCATAAATGAAAGGTTGCAGAGGGTAGTGACCGGGCACATCTACATAGCAGGTATTATAAACGAGGGTGCAAAGATCATGATAGGAAATGCAAGAAAGGATATATTATCTCCCAAGACATCGGTGCAGTTCCATGCATCTGAAGACGAGATAACCGAGGAAGACTTCTCCTTGCCGCAAGAGGTAAAAAAGATAGTGGAGAAAGGCTGACATGAAAAAGATAGACAGAGAATCCTTACTGGATGCAGTATCCACGGGACAGGCTGTTGAGGGCCAGGATTTGAGAGACCTTGACCTCTCAGGGCTTGACCTGGGCGCGGCCAACCTCAGGGGAAGTGACATGAGAAATACCAACCTGACCAACACAATCTTCAGAGAGGCACATCTGGAACGTATTACACTGGACGGTGCGATACTCAAGAATACCGACTTCACAAGGGCCAACCTGTCAGAGGTTGTGTTCAGGAGGGTGGACTTAAGTTCATGCATACTTAAGGGAATTACAGCTCAAAAATCCAGCTTCATACAGATCGCCATCAAAGGGCTTGATCTTACTGATTCGGATTTTGCAGGTTCAGAATTCATTAACTGTGTATTTAGAAAGGTTAACCTCTCAGGTTCAGACATGCAGTCAACCAGGTCACTCTTTTGCTTCATAGAGGATTGCTCCCTGGATTCCTGCAATATGGAGGGGGCTATCTTTGACCTTTCGTTTATCATTAATACCGTGGTAAACGCATCAGACCTTTCCAATACGTCTTTCCTGGCAACTACTCTAAGGGGCTCAGGACTTACAAATTCAAAGTTCCAGATGTGTGACCTCACGCTTGTCGATGCAAAGAACCTGGACCTCACAGGCACACAGCCTTCCAAGATCATAACCGAGGAGGCCCTGATAGAGGGTATAAAGAGATAACTTTTTATTTATCTTCATCCCGCTGTTTTTGCTCCAACCTGAGCACAGGACCCTTGATACGTTTTACTTCATCTACACGGGCCTCAGTCAAAAGCCTCACCTTTCTTGAGAATCTCCTAGAGACCCCGTAGCCAATACCGATGGAAATACCCCCTGGTATACCACGGATGAGGTACTTACCCATGCCACGAGCCACGAACCTATTGAACGATCTCCTTATGGTTCGTCTCAATAACCTCTTGCTGCCACACGACGTTGCACTTGCACCGACCTTGGAGAACTGCGCGGGCCCTTCCATGGCATCCATGATTATCTCCTTGACAAGGTATGCTAGGTTAGGGCCAATCTCAAGCCCGTACATGTACATGATGGCCAGGACAAGCTGGGTGTTGTAAGCAACAGAAATCAGGATCTCAACCGATGCACTTCCCATAGACGTTATCATACCCCAACCGGGTATTATGGACGGTATCTGTGCAATGGAGCCCATTAGACCAGACATCCTTGACCATCTCTGTTCCAGGAGGTCTACGTATTCACGTTCACAAAGGCCTGGATGATCTTTCTTTATCTTATCCACAACATCCTTTATGTGTACTAGCCTACTTTCAATTGACCATGCTATTATCCTGTCAATCCATCTTTCCATTGTATCGCGATCTGGTCCTTTCATAATAAAACCCCAATAACAATATAGTCGGTTGTCAGTGGTCCTTTGTAAAAACAGCCCTCAATCAACCGATGCCTTACTCCGGAACTATAGGTTCCATATCAGGACCCCCGCCTTCATCCTTCTCTTCAGGCATGCCCTTGAAAATGGATGATAGCATATGAGTAAAGCTCAATGTCAGGTAAAACGATGCAAACAGTCCTATAAACCATCCTAGTACAGGGATGAACCCTAGCAAGAACACGATGATAAATGCAATAGATATGGCAGTGCTACCGATTATGTAATCTTTCATCCTGGATTTTGCCATATAGGTTATCTTCTTTATCTCAAATGCAGAACCCATGTTATAGCCGCTCTGGACTAACCTTAGTATTGCTACTGGTAAGAGAAAAATGACAACTCCGGCTGCCACGAGAAAGAGCAGCAACATGAGAACAGCGTACAACAGCATGCCTGTTGTGGAGAGAATCACCCTTGGAGAGAGCAGTACTGTACCTCCCATGCTTCCAAGGATTATTGGCAATAGCAGGTAGATAATTGACACTGTGACCACCTGTAGGCCCCTTTTAAAAAGCAGCCACAAGTCCGTCCACTCGGGTAGGGTGACATCCTGACCATACTTAAGGAGCCTTTCCAGGTACAGGGCAGAATAACCGATTACAACAAGGTCAAGTATAGGCACCAGACCTATGATTCCCCCAATGACAACCTTTCTAAGCCATGTCTTGTCCATGTAGGGAGCCTTGAAGGACGAGCAGATATCAATGGCCACGATATGCCCCCTGATCCTTCATGAATTGCCCTGGGTAAGAACAGGCATTTCCCACACCAGCACCTATACACATTGTCTGACACCCTCGCAGGATCAAGCCATTTCACCATCCATCTCAAGTACCCTGTTCATCTTTCCGCTCTCAATGCCCTCCATGTCCACTGCAACGAATGAAAATCCTACTTCTCTTAAGGTCCTTGCTATTCTCTTGGACTTGGCTATCGCAAGGGAAGGATCCCTTACCTCTACCAGGGCAGTGTAGTATGGAAAGCACCTCACCCTTACCTCCCGGAAGCCAAGGGACGAAAGAAATTCCTCGGCCTTTTCAACCAGATATAGCCTTTTCTTCGTAATCTTTAGACCATAAGGTATGCGCGAACAGAGCCCAACACTTGGAGGTTCATCCCATGAATCCAGGCCTATGTCTTTGGCATATCTCCTTATGTCGTCCTTTCCAATCCCAAGCTCGACAAATGGATGCCAGATACCATCTTCATCTGCAGCCTTAAGCCCTGGCCTGAAATCAAGCAGGTCAGACGAGTTCATACCATCTGCCACGTGGGAAAACCCCAGTTCACATGCTTTCTGTCTCACATATGAATCCCTTATCTTCCTGCATACGTAGCACCTATCAGGTGGGTTGGCACTGAACTTACTGCTCTCAAGCTCGTCAACACTTATAACCTCGTGTCTCATCCCTATACTACTGGCCATCTTGCTAGCGCGCCCCACCTCGAGCCTTGCTACAAGAGGCGAATCAATTGTTATGGCAAGGGCATTATCGTCAAGGACTCCATATGCAATCCTTGCAAGCACAGTGCTATCAACGCCCCCTGAGAGCATTACTACGAGCCTGCCCTTCTCACTTATCTCCTGCTTCAGAATTTCTATCCTGTCCAAGTGCTGACCTCCTCATGGCACGAAGCATGCGTACAGCCCCTGCAGCAGCCCCAAGTGTATTGCCTATGTTGACGACTAAGAGACCAGGAACGCAGCTCTGCAACATTGTGACTAGGGCACCCTCCCCATCTCCGCCAAGACCGTACCCACTGGGCACGGGAACACCAATGATAGGCAGGTCTGTTATGGAACCTATTATTGCCGGAAGCATGCCGTCCATGCCGGCAAGTACGATTACGAGGTCAACGTTCTTAAGCCGTTTCAAGCCCAGTGCAGCCCTGTGCGGACCGGATACGCCTGCATCGTAGAACCTGACAACCTCGGCGCCCAGCTCCTCAAGATACAATGCGCATTCCCCTGCATACTCTATATCCGATGTCCCTGCGGTTATAATACCCACGCTTCCATTTACCAATGGATCGGACTTTTCCTTTCTTATGGCTAGAAGTTTACCTGCCTTTCTTATAGTGTAATCCTTGAATCCTTCTTCTAGTATGCTCTGCTTCTTATCGCCTATCCTTGATACAAAGACTAGCGGCTTTATCCTAATCAGTCGTCTTACAATGTCCAAGAGCTGTTCCGCGGTCTTCCCCTCGGAGAGCACAACCTCTGGGAAACCCACTCTTTTCTCCCTATGTGCATCCAGGAAAAACTCAGAGGCCTCCTCGTAAAACACACTCAGCAACATCTCCTTTGCCTCTTCAACTCCTATCTTGCCGGCCTTGAAGAGTTCCAGAACCTTCTCCACCCCTGGCACATTCCCCTTGTTCACTCAACCTCACCCTGCATCTTTTGTATCACCCTCTCAACTTCAATTCTCAATTCGCTCAAAGACATACCTCTATCCCTTGATACCCTTTCCAAGTCGTCGTACTCGGGCTTGATACGCCTGCCGCCCCCGGGCAAGACCACTTCCTTTACGCCTATAGTACCATAGGGGGTCTTTACCTTGTAATGCTTTCTCTCCAGTACATGCCTCATGACAGGGTAGTAACGTACCCCAATGGAACTGGTATGGGTGAGCACAGCATCAAGCACCGCATGTAGGTTTTCTGAAGGTACTATAGCCTTAAGGCCCACGCCAGGTCTTGACTTTTTCATTATCTTACCTGTCAGGTTTGCATCAAGGGCACCTGAAGAAAGAATCCTATCCAGGGCAGAGTCCCAGTCTTCGGCTATCATATCATCTATGTCTGTCTCAACCACGTACAGGGCATTGTCTTCACTCTTGACATGGGCAATTATAGACCTGAACAGGTTCGGCCATGCTTCAAGCTCCCTGTCACCACACCCATAACCCACAGCATCTATAACCATATCCGGTGGCATGGCATCCTTGCTGGAGAGCGCCTGTAGTACAGCAGCGCCAGTTGGAGTCGTTAGTTCTGCATCGACATCCTCGAACCTCACGTTCATACCCTTGAGTAATTCAAGCGTGGCAGGTGCAGGTACTGGCATGTTGCCATGGGCTGTACTAACAAAACCTTTACCAACCGGGACACTTCTCGTGTATATCCTTAAGGGTGAAAACCATTTCACTGCAGCAGATATACACACTATGTCCAGTATGGAATCTGCCGCTCCGACCTCGTGAAAGTGCACGTCCTCAGGATCAATACCATGCACCTTGGCCTCGGATGCCGCAATAATACTGAATATATCAAGTGCCATTTCCTTTATGCCCGGTAGGATGCTAGATTTCTCTATAAGTTCACAGATGTCCTTGAATTTTCTTTCGGGCTGGTCTTCCTCCTCTTCAAATGCAAGGTCTACCACCCTGATATCGTTTACCCACTTGTCTGTTACATGCATGTCCACTTTGCCAAGGAAGGGTTCGAGTCCACTGATAATGGCATCCTTCAGATATTCAACTGGACACCCAAGCTGTACCAGGCTCGCAAGTATCATGTCTCCACTGGCACCACCTACTGGGTCGAAGACAAGCACCTTCATCTTCATGTCTACCCCTTCGCCACGTATATAACCCATCACCTGCGCCAGAATGCAGGGCTCAGCACCACCAGTACCGTGTATATCTCAAGCCTGCCAACAAGCATGCAAAAAGAGAGTACCACCTTGCCAAGGGCAGGGATACCTGCATAGTTTGCAGTTGGGCCAACTGCACCCAGGCCAGGACCTATGGTGCCCATACATGCAGCGACCGACGATAGGGCACTCACTATGTCCAGTCCAACCAGATCCATCGCAAGTGTTGAGAGTATGACTATTAACACGTAGAAGCTGAAGAAACCCACTATGGAATCGAGGACTTCTGTCTGGACAGGATTACCATCAATCTTTATGGTAACAACAGCATTGGGATGTATGAGTTTTAATATCTCCTTGTGCGCTACTTTTAAGAGTATACCTAGCCTTACGACCTTTAGACCACCTGCAGTAGAACATGCGGATCCCCCCAGAAGCATCAGCAGTAACAGTATAAACTGGGAAGCAGCAGGCCACTTGGCAAAGTCGTAGGTGGCAAAACCAGTTGTACTGTATATGGATGCAACCTGGAAGGAGACATACCTCAATGACTGACCCACGGTATGGTATATATGCCTAGTATTCCACATTATGATACCACAGCTCAGCACGTATATACCAACATACCACCTGAATTCCGCGTTCTTCACGTATGCACCCACCTTACCCCTCAGGGCCTGATAGTGAAGGGAAAAGTTTATGGATGCCAAGAGCATAAAGACGGTTATAACACCGTCCATGTAAGCACTATTATAGTAACCTATACTGGCAGTACGTGGTGAGAAACCACCAGTAGCCATACACGAGAAAGAATTACACGTGGCATCAAAGAGATTCATGCCACCAAGCCTCAAGAGAGTTATCTCCAGTACGGTAAGACCAACGTATATACCCCAGAGAAGCTTTGCAGTCTCGGCTATCCTAGGTTTAAGCTTGTCTACGGTCGGCCCAGGTGATTCTGCCCTGAAGAGCTGCATGCCACCGGTACCCAGAAAAGGCAGTATGGCAATGTACAGCACTATGATGCCCACCCCACCCAGCCACTGTGCAAACGATCTCCAGAACACGAGTCCATGGGGGACCTTTTCTATAACGGGCAACACTGTGGCACCAGTGTTCGTGAAACCTGACATCATCTCGAAAAATGAATCAAGGTAAGTCCCGAAGTAGCCACTAATCCTAAATGGTATCGCACCCATTGCAGCTGCACCAAGCCATGCCAATGTAACGAGGAGGAATGCGTCCCTGTTCTTAAAGTCGCCCCTGGCTCTCCTGAACACAAGTGCAAGAAACAACCCGAACGAAAGGCAACTTGCAATTCCCACCAAGATGGCCCCTGAGTCACCCTCCCCGTAATACAAGGACACAAAAAAGGGAAGGAACATTGCAACACCTATGAATACCAAGATAAAGCCTAATGATTTAAAAACCAGACGTATATTCATATCCCCTTTTGTCCCTGTTAATAGTTTTCTATGCCTGGCATATTGTTACAAAGCCTTGCATGCCGTGCCTACAGACAAGGAAGACTATACGTATTACATGGCAGGGCCATTCCATCAGAAATAGCTCAGTTTAACGCTCAGCAACTTTTCAACCTTGTGCACGGCGGACTTTGCCGAAAAGATAACAACCCTGTCTCCAGGATCAATCATCGTGTCGCCCCTAGGCACCACCACCCTACCCTTACCTTTCCTTATTATGCCCGCAACTATGGCCCCCTTTGGCCACTTTATATCCTTTATGGGTGTAGACACTAGATCAGAGGTCTCCAGGGCCTCCACCTCTATCACCTCTCCATCAATGCCGCTCAACGTGCTTACCGAGAAGATCTTGCCTTTTCTTATAAACTGGAGTATCTTGGATACCGTGGCCATCCTGGGATTTACGACTGCGTCCACTCCAATATCACTTACGAGCGATATGTAATCAAGTGTATTTACTATTGCTATAACGTGCGGGGTCCCCATGCGTTTGGCAAGAAGAGCACTTAGGATGTTTGCCTCCTCATCGTCAGAGGCAGCCACAAATGCATCCATTCCTGAGATATTCTCGTTCTCCAGCAATTCCCTGTTAACGGAAGGACTGTTTAGGACCGTGGTGCGCGACAATATCTCGCTGAGATACGTGCATCTCTCCTCGCTAGAATCGACCAACTTTACATTCAGGCCCTGTTTCTCGAGCTTCATTGCAAGCATCTCGCCTGCAATGCTGCCTCCATAAATCATAACATTCTGTGCTGGCTTTTCTGTAATCCCAAGAAATGAGAACAATTCTTTGTCATTCTCCCTCCCAAGTGCAAGGTAGACCCTGTCACCTGCATGAATCTCGTCAGTGCCTCTGGGCACTAGGAGCCTGTCCTTCCTTAGTATGGCAGCAACAAGGAAATTGCCACCTCCCGCATCCTTGCCTATGTCAATCAACGTCCTGTTGACGAACCTTGATTCGTTTGCAACCCTGAAGCCACACAGCCTCACATCACCTTCTGCCACCTGGATAACATCGTTCGAGCCAGGGGTCTCAAGAAGAAGCTCTATTTTGTTACTGGCCTCCTGCTCCGGGTTTATTATAAGGTCAATATCAAGGTAGTCCTTCTCAAATATCACCTTTGCCGACTCATATTCCCTGCCTCTCACCCTTACAATCTTGGTAGGAATATCTGCAAACGAGCCTGCAATGAATGCTGCCACCAGGTTGACCTCGTCAGAATCGGTTACCGCTATGAGCATCTCTGTCTGTTCAAGGCCTGCTTCCCTCAGTGTCATCAGGCTAGATCCACTGCCAGGCACCACCTTTACGTCGAGCTTCTGCGAGATCCTGGCAACCTTTGCATCGTCTTTTTCCACTATGTAGACATCTATGTTTTCCTCGGAAAGCCGACTCGCTATCATGTAACCAACCTCACCGGCTCCAATAATAAGAACACTCATATACCCACCCGTTCTATGTCAATCTTCTGCTGTCCCTTGAGTCTTACCTTCGTGGTCTGAAACCCAAGCAGAATTTCTTCCACATCCCTTTCGTCGCATATAATCCTGGGCTTTAATTTCCTCTCCCCAATCTCCCTTGCCAGGCCAAACAACGTATGTTCTGCGAGCGATATAACGTCAGGCCTCCCTAGACCATCCCCGGGTAACGTCATACAGATATCGTTTAAACCCAGGCCAAGGGCACTTGATACCATATACCCAGAAGCCAAAGATATGCGGCCCTCATCAAACTCCATCGCCTTCCCAAGACCCACCATGAGAATCTGCTCTGCCACCATACCCCTGAGCCCGGCAATAAGAACCTTTTCTGCCCACTGGCCAGTTACCCTGCCCTCTATTACCAGGCGGGATATCCCGGCATCCAGGTACCAGTCCACCACGCCTGCAGTGCCCATCAAGGGCTTCTCGTCGCTGAAATGCCATAGCCCAAGGGTATGGCAATGCATCTTCTCAACGGGACGGGCATCTACTAGGACTTTCATATCTCACGTTTCCTGTCTTTCAGCCTGTCAAGTACACCATTCACAAACGGGGGAAAATTGGGCGATCCAAAACGCTTTGCTAGTTCTATACCTTCGTTTATTGCAACCTTGTAAGGTATATCCGGATTATACAGGAGTTCGTAGGCAGATATTCTCAAGATGTTCCTATCTATGCTCGCCATACGCATTACACTCCAGTTATCCGATACGCTGTCTATCATGCTGTCAAGCGTAGATAGATGAGAGCAAACACCTTGGATCAATTCCATGGCATAGGGTAGAACTCTAGTGTCTGTCACAAAATTATCAACAAATTCACTGAGCGTCTTATCCGTATGTGCCCTAGTTATGTCTATCTGATAGAGGTATTGCAAAGCTACCTCTCTGGCCTTCGATCTGATTTTCATGTCTCATGCTAGAGCCTTGCATACAGATCCATCATCTCGATAAGGCCCAGAGCGGAATCAAATCCCTTGTTACCCGATTTCGTGCCTGCCCTCTCGATGGCCTGTTCTATAGTGTCCGTGGTCAACACACCAAAGATAACAGGGCATTCAGAGGCAAGCGCTACCTGCGCAATGCCCTTGCTCACCTCCGAGGATATGTAATCAAAGTGTGGTGTCGACCCCCTTATCACAGCACCAAGGCAGAGTATCCCATCAAACTCCCTACCAGCAGCCAGGCGCTTTGCAACAGGTGGTATCTCGAACGACCCTGGAACCCTGAAGATTGAGATATCATCGTCCTTTATCCCATGCCTCGTGAGGGCATCCAGCGCACCTTCCACGAGTCTCTCTGTTATAAAGTTGTTAAACCTGCTTACAACAAGTGCAACCTTCCTCCCCTCTCCAGTGAGCTTACCTTCAACCGTCCTTGCCATCTACACCACCTCCAGGATATGCCCCATCTTGTCTTTCTTTGTCTTAAGGTAGTCCTTGTTTATCTCGTTGGGTGGCACCTCAATGGGAACCCTTTCCACTATCTCCAGACCGTAACCTTCCAGGCCTATTATCTTCTTGGGATTATTGGTCATTAGCCTCATCTTCTTCACGCCCAGGGCGACCAGTATCTGTGCACCAAGTCCGTAGTCACGCAGGTCAGGTGGAAAACCGAGTTCTATATTGGCTTCCACCGTGTCCTTGCCATTTTCCTGGAGATGATACGCCTTGAGCTTGTTTATCAGGCCTATACCCCTACCCTCCTGCCTCATGTAAACGATTACCCCCCTACCTTCCTTCTCTATCATCATCATGCTGTTGTGAAGCTGTTCCCCACAATCGCATCTCTTTGATCCAAAGACGTCTCCTGTAAGGCATTCAGAGTGAACCCTTACAAGCACCGGTTCATCAGGACTTATATCGCCCTTCACAAGTGCCACATGCTCCTTATGATCTATGTCATTGTCAAAACCAACCAGCTCGAAATCACCGTACTTTGTGGGCAGGCTTGCCCTTACAACCTCTCTCACCAGGGTCTCGGTCTTTATCCTGTGTGCAATTATATCTGCTACCGTACATATCTTGAGCCCGTGTTGCTTTGCAAAGACTTCGAGGTCAGGCCTTCGGGCCATTGTGCCATCTTCCTTCATGATTTCGCAAATCACGGCACCAGGCTTAAGCCCTGCCATCCTGCAAAGGTCAACAGATCCCTCGGTCTGCCCGGTCCTTACGAGTACACCGCCCTTCTTTGCCCTCAATGGAAACACGTGGCCAGGCCTTACCAGATCATCAGGCCTTGACCCATCCTCCACGACCTTCCTTATTGTAACTGCCCTGTCTGCAGCAGATATACCTGTTGTAATACCTTCCTTCGCATCTACGGACACGGTGAAGGCTGTCCCGAAACGGCTCGTGTTGTCCCTCACCATCATGGGCAAATCAAGCCTGTCTGCAATGGTCTGGTCTAGGGCAAGGCAGATGAGCCCTCTTCCGTACTTGGCCATGAAGTTAATGGCATCCTTGGTAACGAATTGGGCTGCCATTGTTAGGTCACCCTCGTTCTCTCTATCCTCGTCATCAACGAGGATAATCATCCTGCCGTTGCGTAGCTCTTCCAGTGCTTCCTCTACACTGCATGTTGGCATCTTCTCTCTCCTCTTTTTAGTACCCAGGTTATCGCTAACACTCAACCCGATCTTATGTGGTTATGCCCACGGCTAACAGCTCTCAGGCTTCAGCCATATGCCTTGACTTATTCAATCCTCCAATACTTTGTACCTTATTCCCCGAGCCTTATACCTTGATGATTCCCTGTTCCTTCAACAGGTCTTCTAAGGCCCTGTCCTTTCCCTTGCCCAACAGATTCTCCACGTACTTGCCTATCACGTCGAACTCAATATTCACACTATCACCGGGTCTTTTAAGTGTCAAGGAAGTCGAGAGGGCCGTGTATGGTATTATGTTTAATTCCATTACTGCATTTTCTACGCTGTTTACAGTAAGTGATATGCCATCTATTGCAACAGAGCCCTTTTCTATTACGTACTTGGCAAATATCCTGTCAAAAGCCACCGTTATCCTAATGGACTCTCCCACACTTACCTTCTCTCTTATCTGGCCCACGGTGTCTACATGGCCTAGGACTATGTGTCCACCTAGGCGGTCTGAGAATCTGAGTGCACGCTCTATGTTTACCTTCTGGCCGGGCCTCAGATGCGATATCGTGCTCCTTGCCAGCGTTTCCTGAGATGCAACAACGCTAAACATGCTTTTATCAAATGCAGTTACTGTAAGGCAGACCCCGTCCACGGCAATGCTATCGCCCACGTCCTCTCCTGAGAGGTCAAGTGAAGAGTCTATCTTTAGTTCGTAGCCCTGGCCAGACGTATTAACACTTACGACAGTACCTATGGCTTCAATAATACCTGTGAACATCTATGCCACCGTTACTGCATCGATAAGTGCATCTGTACCAATTGTCTTTACACCTGTTATCTGAACATGCATGGTATCCTCCACGCTGTCAGGAGAATTCCAGTTTACCACGGCAAGCCCACCACCCATTATCTTCGGTGCAATGAAGGCGAGTATCCTGTCCACCCTTCCTGCCTTGAGAACGGACGAATTGATGCCGCTGCCACCTTCCACCATCACGGCATGAAGCCCCATGCCCCCCAGGTAGTCTAGCATGTCATCCCAGGCAATCCTACCAGATGCATCCATGTTGAGCCTTACCACCCTCGTGCCCCTGATCTCAAGATCCTTCCTCTCCCTAGGGTCCCTGAGCGTAAACACCACGCATCCCTTGCCTAGACACCTTGCATCTGCTGGAACCTCGAGGTCTTTATCCACTATCACCCTAAGAGGGTTCCTACCACCAGTTATCCTGCATGTAAGTAAAGGATCATCCTTTATTACCGTACCTATGCCAACCAGTACCGCATCCACATGATTCCTCAGTTCGTGGACCATCTTCCTGGACTCTTCGGACGTTATCCATCTAGAATCACCCGTATGCGTCGCAATCCTGCCATCAAGGGTCATGGCTGTTTTAAGTATTACGTAGGGCCTCCTCTGTTCCATCCATTTCCTATACCAACGTATAAGGTCCTCACATTCTTGCTTCATCACGCCCAGGGTAGTTTCTATCCCGTTTGCCTTGAGCTTTTCTATGCCCTTGCCTTTAACAACCGGGTTTGGATCCGTCGCACCCACAACCACCCTCCTTATCCCGGCGGATATTATAGCATCAACGCACGGCGGGGTCTTCCCATGGTGGACACAGGGCTCAAGGGTCACATACATAGTAGCACCCCTTGCGGCCTCGCCTGCAGCCTCTAGGGCATAGACCTCGGCATGTGGCATACCTGCCCTTGGGTGAAAACCCTCTCCTATAACCTTACCCTTGTCTACTATAACAGACCCTACAGGTGGATTGGGTGCTGTCCTACCCAGGCCTTTCATGGCAAGCCTAATTGCCAATTCCATGAAGGTATTATCTTCTTCTATTGTAGGGCGCTTCATATTATTAACTAACCATCGTCCTTATTCTTTATGAAATGCCTTATTTCCTCCATGAACTCGTCAACGTCTTTGAATTCCCGATAGACAGAGGCAAACCTCACGTATGCCACTGGATCCAGCCCATGTAGTGCATTCATGACCCTCTCTCCTATGAACGAGGATGACACCTCCTTTTCACCCCGTGACTGTATCTCCTGTATGATGGAATCCCTTATCGCCTCTATATCCTCCATGCTCACAGGCCTCTTTTCGCAGGCCTTCATGATCCCGGAGACTATCTTCTCAGGCATAAATGCCTGCCTTGTTCCGTCCTTTTTTATAACAACAGGCGGGAATTCTTCTATTCTCTCATAGGTAGTAAAACGATAACCGCAGTTGAGACATTCCCTCCTGCGCCTTATGGATGAACCGTCCCGGCTGAGCCTGGATTGTATCACTCTGTCCCTGACCCCAGAACACCGGGGACATCTCATGGTCTAGATCCCCTGGTATATGGGAAATCTCTCCGTGAGTTCCTTCACCCCTTGCCTCACGGTATCTATTATCTTTTCGTCCCCTCTTGAATCAATGACCCTAGCGATCATGGTTGCTATCTCCCTCATCTCGTCTTCCTTCATTCCGCGGGTTGTAACTGCTGGTGTACCTATCCTTATGCCAGACGTAATAAAGGGGCTCCTTGTCTCAAAGGGAATGGTATTCTTGTTCACGGTTATCCAGGCATCATCCAGGTATGCCTCTGCTTCCTTTCCTGTTATACCCTTATTGTTAAGGTCCACGAGCATGAGATGATTATCTGTCCCCCCTGATATCAGGTCAAAACCGTTGTCCAAAAGTACATCAGCCATGGCCTTTGCATTCTTTACTATCTGTGCCTGGTATGCATTGAAATCCTCGCTCATTGCCTCCTTTAAGGCCACGGCCTTAGCGGCTATCACGTGCATGAGGGGACCACCCTGCATACCTGGAAACACGGTTGAATTGAGCTTCTTTGCAAATTCCTCCTTGCAGAGTATCATGCCACCCCTTGGACCACGCAGTGTCTTGTGTGTTGTAGTGGTAACAAAATCAGCATACGGGACTGGATTTGGATGAAGCCCAGCAGCGATAAGACCAGCTATGTGCGCCATGTCAACCATCAGGTATGCACCAACCTCGTCGGCTATTTCCTTGAACCTGGCGTAATCTATTATCCTGGGATAGGCACTGGCGCCTGCTATGATTAGCCTGGGCCTGTGCTTCTTTGCAAGGTCCCTCACCTGGTCATAATCTATCCTGTGGTCATCTTTCCTCACCCCATAAGGCACTACATTGTATATCTTGCCAGAGAAATTGACCGGGGAGCCCATTGACAGATGCCCACCATGGGACAGGTTCATGCCGAGATAAGTATCCCCTGGTTCCATGATCGTGAAGTAGACCGCCATGTTCGCCTGTGTGCCCGAGTGTGGCTGCACGTTTGCATGTTCTGCCCCAAAAAGCGCCTTTGCACGCTCCACGGCAAGGGCCTCGACCTTGTCAACATATTCGCATCCGCCGTAATATCGTTTTCCCGGGTATCCCTCGGCGTACTTGTTTGTCATTATGCATCCCTGGGCCTCCAGCACTGCCTCGCTTACTATGTTCTCAGATGCAATGAGCTCTAGCTTGTTCCTCTGCCTGGACAGTTCCTCCTGTATTGCTGAATAAACATCTACGTCAACGTCCTTTATATGTTTCATTTCCCTCCCCTTTTTAGCATATCTTGTATTCTCTCCAGCTTCTCCAGTCTGCGCTGATGCCTGCCACCTTCAAAAGGGGTGTCCAGCCAGACCTGTACTATCTCCCTGGCCACGGCAGGGCCCGTTGTCCTCCCACCCAGGATAAGGCAGTTTGAATTGTTATGTAGCCTGCTCATCCTTGCCGTGTAAGAGTCATGGCACAGCCCTGCCCTGACTCCCTGTACTCTGTTAGCGCACATAGACATGCCTATCCCTGTACCGCACATCAACACTATCCTATCACACTTCCCGGTTGCAAGTAATTCCAGGGCCTTCACAGCAAAGTCGGGGTAGTCAACGGATTCGAAGGAATCCGTACCCATATCTATAACATCACAGCCGTTTTCATTGAGGACTTCCAAGACGTGGGTCTTTAAAGTAAAGCCCCCGTGATCGCAGGCAATGCCGACCCTCATGAATCATTCCTTCCAAGGACAATGCTCGTATTCTGCCCGCCAAAACCAAAAGAGTTGTTCATGCAGTATTTCATGTCCAGTCTTTCAGCAACGTTTGGCACGTAATCAAGGTCACAATCTGGATCTGGCGTTTCAAGGTTTATCGTAGGGGGTACAAGACCATTTCTCAGGGCTAGAATACATATAACCGTCTCAAGACCCGCTGCTCCTCCTATAAGGTGTCCTGTCATGGATTTCGAGGAGCTCACCTTCAACCTGTAGGCATGCTCTCCGAATACCTCTTTTATTGCACGTGTCTCTATACTATCATTCAGGGATGTTGATGTACCGTGTGCATTTATGTAGTCTACCTGCTCCGGGCTGATGCCAGCGTCCTCTATAGCCCTTTTCATGGCAATCACAGCCCCTCTCCCCTCCGGATGAGGCGCCACCATGTGATAGGCATCCTGGCTCATGCCAATGCCCTTGATCACCGCAAGTATGTTAGCACCCCTTTGCCTTGCTCTCTGCATGTTCTCAAGCACCAACACTGCTCCACCTTCTGCCATGACAAAGCCGTCCCTATTTATATCAAAAGGCCTAGATGCCTTCTCTGGTTCGTCATTTCTTGTAGAAAGGGCTTTCATTGCAGCAAATGCGGATATGGCAAAGGGTGTAAGTATTGCTTCCACGCCACCTGCCACCATGCAATCCGCGTCACCAGCCTGTATCAGCCGCGCCGCCACTGCCATTGCATGGCCACCTGTTGCGCATGCGCTCGATACACCCATGCCAGGTCCTCTAGCGCCCAACCTCATGGCGAGGAGTCCAGATGCTATGTTAATTATGTGCATGGGCACGGTCAAAGGAGATACCCTTCTTGGACCCTTTTCATGGAAAATAGACACCTGCTCTTCAAAAGTAAAGGCACCACCGGCACCAGAACCTATTATTACCCCTATGCGTTCCTCAGGGTATGTACCCTCTTTTAGACCTGACCCAGCAACCGCATCGAGGCCAGCAAATACGGCAAACTGGGAAAACCTATCCATGTGCCTGATATCTTTTTTAGACAAATGCTTCGTAGGATCAAAGCCCTTGGCTGGGCCGCCTATGCTAACGGGAAGGCCTTCAAGTGCATCTATGTGCTTTATCCCCGAGCTACCACTGACCAAGGCATTCCACAGGGACTGGACATCACTCCCCAGGGGCGAGACCACCCCCATTCCTGTAACTGCAATATCTTCCATGAAACAGGCTAAATCTTGGCCTTAACGTACTCTATGGCATCCTTCACATAGGTCAGTTTCTCAGCATCATCATCCGGTATCTCAATATTATACTCTTCCTCAACAGTCATTATAAGTTCTACCAGGTCCAGCGAATCAGCGCCGAGGTCATCTGTAAAGGACATGTCAGGGGAGATCTCTGAAGGATCCTTTTCCAGTTGTTCAGCAATAAGCTCGATAATGCGCTCTTCTACCGAGGCCATCAACTATTCCTCCTTTACGCTTATATTTTTAATCACATATAAAGGCCACCGTCTACCACGATTACCTGTCCGGTTATGTACGAACCAAGATCCGAGCACAAGAAAGCTACCACGCCAGCAACGTCACCCGGCATCCCTACCCTACCCACTGGAATAACACCTAAAAGTTTATCCTTGTCAATGTTCGAAGTCATATCTGTGTCTATGAAGCCAGGGGCAACAGCATTTACCAATATACCCCTTGTTGCAAGTTCCTTTGCAGCGCTCTTTGTAAAACCAACCAATGAAGCCTTTGCAGCAGAATAAACACTCTGGCCTGCATTACCACCTAGTCCGACTACTGATGTAATATTAACTATCCTTCCGTAGTGTCTCTTTAACATATATCTGGCCACATTGGAAGTGCAGAAAAAAGAGCCCTTCAGGGCTGTGCCCAGCATTTCATCAAGGTCTGATTCCCTTGTCCTCAGTATCAATCCATCCTTTGAAACACCTGCATTGTTCACAAGAATATCTATTCTTTCATGTGTGCTTGCTATCTCCTTTACGGCTTGCTTCACGGTCTCGCCATTCATCACATCAAAACCCTTTGCCTCGGCGCTACCACCACTTGACCTTATTGAATCAACGACCCCTTCTGCAAGATCCCTATTCGTCCTGTAGTTCACCACAACATGGCAGCCGCAACTGGCCAAGGCCCTTGCAATCGCCGCGCCTATACCACGGCTTGCGCCCGTTACCAAGGCCACCTGGCCATCAAGGTCAATGGAAAGCTTTTTCATGATCCTTGCGTTACCGCTTCCACTTGCGCATCAGGATAAATCCTTTTAACCAGGGATGACAGTACAGACCTTGGGCCAACCTCCACAAACCTCTTTATACCCTGGGACACCACGTACCTGACCGAGTCCTCCCACAGTACTGGCTCAACAAGCTGACGGGAAAGTAATGTCTTTATAGAACCTGGGTCCTGGGCTTCCCTTGCCGTAGCATTAAACACAACCCTTGTCCTAGGCCTCTCTAGGTCCTTTGTATCCAGATGCATCTCAAGGCTTTGCCTGGCTTTGGCCATTAATGGGCAGTGCGATGCAACGCTCACTTTCAGTGGTACAACACGCCTTGCCCCGGCTTTCTTAAGAACAGGAATGGCCATGCCGATTGATGACCTCATGCCAGAGATAACCACCTGCCTACCCCCGTTTATATTGGCTATCCACAGGTCTTCAACACCTCTTATGGCAGAATCTACAACATCGGCCCCAAGTCCCAGTACTGCCGCCATCCCGCCCAGACCATCTGGCTGCGCGTTCTCCATGGACTCTGCCCTGACCCTTACCAAATCAAATGCATCCTGCTTCGATAGAACACCCGCAACTACTAGGGACATGTATTCACCGAGCGAATGTCCCATCACGAAATCAGGCATGGGCAGGCCTGACTTCTCCCACAGGGCAACAGACGTGGCAAAGATAGCAGGCTGGGCATTGATGGTTCTGTTGAGCTCATCAGGCGGACCACTCTCCATCAGACGAATAATTCCTTGCCCTATACCAGAGTCCAGATCAAGCCCTTTGTTCATGCCGACAAACTGAGTACCCTGGCCTGGAAAGATAAGACAATATGACATTATTCTTCTTCAGAAAGACCTATTACCTCTCTACCCCGGTAGTATCCACAATTGGGACACACCCTGTGGGGAAGCTTTGGTTCCTTGCAATTTGGACAATAGGAAATGCTCATAAGTTTTATTGCATCATGAGACCTTCTTTTGTCCCTCCTGGTACTGGAATGCCTTCTTTTCGGTACAGGCATGATAACTTACCTCCTGTCTAGTAGCTGTTTCGCTATCTTGAGTCTAGGTCCAACTGCTTCAGAGCATGCACAAGGTCCCTCGTTCAGGTTGGCACCGCAGACAGGGCAAAGACCCTTACATTCTGGGGAGCACAGGAAACGAGAAGGCAAGTCAAGTATCAGCTCTGATATTATGTATTCGCCGAGGAAGATCTCCTTTCTGTAGTAACCGAGTTCAGGATTTGTCCGGGATTCTTCCAGGTCTCCCTTCACGCCTGGATCCGCCCTCATATAGTCGCTCTCTAACTGCCTATCAATAGCATAGGTCATGGGAGAAAGGCATCTTGAACAATAGGTTTGGATCTCCCCTTTCAGATGCACACTTGCATGTATGCCATCTTCTTTCCTTGTTATTACATAGTGTATCTTAAGAGGCACATCTGCCTTTAGATCCTCGTCATCAAGCACGGCCTCTAATTCCTCGGGAGGGAGTTCTATTCTATTCTCTATCCCTGCTTTACTTATAGAATCAACTGGTATCCTCAAACTCCTTATATCCATAACCACTCCCATAAAGTCACTGAAGCTACTATTGCATACTGGAAGATTTGTCAAGCATACAACGATATAAGGTATAGGGTACAGGGTATAAGGTTTAGGCTGTACCTTATACCACATACCTCATGTCCCAAGCCTTATGTATCAAGCCCAAACTTTGTTCCTTTGTCCATCTGCGTATTCGAACCTTGTTTCTCAGCTGAAAGCTGATAGCTGAAATAGAGTCCGGTTGACACGAACAAACATCTCATATTAAGCTCCAGATTAGCAAAGTCACCTCAGGGGGTACAATTGGACATCAAGGCATGGTTGAACGGGAACATAGTTGACTGGGACCAGGTAAAGGTCTCTCCACTTAGTCATGGTTTCAGCAGGGGTAGCTCTGTATTTGAGGTAGTAGGGATAGTATCCACTCCCAGGGGTCCTGCGTACGTGTGCCTAGACGACCACATAAAGAGGTTCTTCAGGTCTCTGGAAGTCCTGGGGATCAAGTCCCCTGTTGCAGGTAAAGATCTTTATAGCGCGTTCATTGAACTCGCACGTATCAATAAAGTACACAAAGGTATTGCAAAACTGTTCGCCTATTATTCCGGGGCTGAATTCGAGACCGTACCTCACAATCCCGTAGTTGATATTGCCATGTTCTGCTTCGATCTTGACCATCTTGGTATAAGGGATCAAGAATTTATAAGGTTCTCTCACGCGGGCATGTCAACCTTTAGAAAGGTCCCCAAAGAGTGCATTCCCCCGCACGCAAAGGTTTCAGGCCTGTACGTTATTGCTTACATGTCAATGATGGATGGACTGGCAAGGGGCCTTGATGATGTGATCATGCTCGACATGAAAGGTAACATAGCTGAAGGCCCAACATCCAATATTTTCTTTGCCACAAGGGAATGCATCGAGACCCCCACACTCAGGAATATACTTCCAGGTATAACCAGAAAGATGGTGATAGATATAGCAACGGATATGGGTATTGAAGTCATTGAAAAGGACATCAGGCCGGACGATATAGCAGGCTACAGTGAGGCGTTTTTTACAGGTACCCTTGAATTCGTAAGACCCATCTTAGAGATAAATGGCAAGAAACTCGGCAAATCATGCCCAGGCCCATTCACAGGAGCAATAATGCAAGAGATACACAAAATCATCCGTGCTGGCACGGATGGCAAGTACAGCACATGGTTTGCCTTTATCTGAATTCCCAGTGATTAGAGCTCGTAGAGCGTATCATCCACTTTCGGCTTTGGCCTGGACGATCTCGCCTTCGTAGGCTGCTTAAACAAGAAAGGCTCTTCCTCTTCCAAGGCCGAACCCATTTCCTCCTCTATCTTCTCAGGATCTTCTCCCCTCTCCATTCTGCTCAATGCTTCCTCCATGCTAGGTCCGAGTCTCAATCCTGTCTCGTCAGCGAGTTTTCTCATGAGCTGGGCACCCTGCCTGGGATCTTCTGCATCTATCTTTTCTGCCTCACTTGCAAGTATACCCATGGCCCTTTCCATCCTGGACTCATCTATGGGAGGGAGCCCCTCATCCTCCGGTGATTCTTCCTTGTTGCCAGATATGGTGGCAAATATAGATACCTTTTTCTTGAGCTTTACGTCCTTGCACCTAGGGCAGTACGGAATCTTGTCCGTATTGATAGTCCTGGAGAAGAAATTGTATACTGTATTACACTTCTCGCAATAAAATTCGTATATTGGCATGTTTATACCTACTATCAAAAAGATTGTAAAAGGTCAAGACCACCTACCTACCATGTACACCTCGCTTAAGTACTTGACCAAGGTATCGCAATATCTTATGCTATTACAAATTTGGCTTTGAATTATAATGACCTACAATGAAAAAATAATTTAGAGGAGGTTATCATGCTTGGTTTAGGTGATATCTGGGTTGCCCTTGGCTTCTGGCTCATGGTCTTAAGCTCCATCCTATGCGTGGTCTATGGAATAATAAACTGGAACAAGGGTGGCGTGACTGAGGAAGAGTTAAAGGAAGAGCAGGAGTGGGCAAAGGCAGAGGAAGAGGTCGAAGAAACGCTCTGATGCCAAGCAGATAAGATTAGGAGTAAGATAATGAACGTATTCTTTCTTACCGTGGTAGTAATAATTTACCTGTTTGTCATAGGTTTTCTGGCTTACTTCGGGTACAAGGGTACAAAGACTACATCTGATTACCTCATCGCTGGACGTGGAATAAATCCATATGTAATGGCACTGTCATACGGTGCAACCTTCATAAGTACATCTGCCATAGTGGGCTTTGGAGGGGCTGCAGCAGTGTTTGGCATGGGTTTGCTGTGGCTTACATTCTTGAACATCTTTATCGGTATATTCATAGCGTTTACCGTGTTCGGCAAGAGGACAAGAAGGATGGGACTGAACCTGAACGCCCATACTTTCCCTGAATTCCTTGGAGAACGTTACAGGTCAAGGTTCCTGCAGGGGGCATCAGGCTTTGTCATCTTTGTAGGCATGCCGCTATACGCAAGTGTTGTCCTGATGGGCGGGGCAAAGTTTATAGCAGAGGTGCTGAACGTGGACTACAATACAGCGCTATTCTTCTTTACTGCTATCATCGCTATATACGTAATCATGGGAGGTCTTAAGGGCGTAATGTATACCGACGCATTCCAAGGCAGCATCATGTTCATTGGAATGCTCATACTTGTTATAATGACATATGCAAAACTTGGCGGGTTCATCACTGCCCACAGGGAGCTTACCAACATGGCACCCATTGCCATAAAGGTATTTGGAGCCAAGGGACATACGGGGTGGACATCGTTTCCGGTCTTAGGCTCACAATTTTGGTACATACTAGTCACCACCATAATACTGGGTGTTGGTATTGGTGTGCTTGCACAACCCCAGCTGGTTGTAAGGTTTATGACAGTAAAGAGTGACAAGGAATTGAACAGGGCTGTACTGGTTGGAGGGATCTTCATCATAGTCATGACAGGGGTAGCCTTTATAGTAGGATCATTATCCAACGTGTATTTTTATCACCATCCTGCCTTCAAGACCATATCCATTGTAGCTGCCCATAAGAGAGTGGATAATATAATCCCTCTCTACATAAAGACTGCCATGCCACAATGGTTCACTGCCATTTTCATGGTAACCCTGCTTTCTGCAGCTATGTCGACGCTGAGTTCGCAGTTTCACGTAATGGGTACTTCAATAGGTAGGGACATCTATGAGAAATCCTTTCATGGAAAGGGAAAGCCCATATTGATAACCCAGGTAGGCATACTTGTTACCATCTTGATCAGCCTGTTCCTGGCCTGGGGCCTGCCATTGTTCTATGAGGGAGGAACTGCTATAATTGCAAGGGGAACGGCCATATTCTTCGGTCTCTGTGCAGCCAGCTTCTTACCCATATACTTTGGGGCTCTGTTCTCAAGGAAAATAACCAAGGCAGCCGCTATAACCGGCTTTGTAGCCGGGTTTGCTACGAGTTTTATATGGATCTTCTTCGTGCACCTCAAGGAATCTCAGCCATTACTCCTATGCAAGGCCTTGTTCGGGGTAAATTCCCTTGCACAGGGTACAATGTGGACCGTGGTAGATCCAATAGTAATAGCACTACCGGTTTCTATTGTTGCTACCCTAGTGGCAAACATGTTTGGCAAACCTATGGACCAAGGCCATGTAGAGAAATGTTTTAAGGGGATAGGTTAGAAAATCCCGGTGACAAGGTTTAAATCCGTTCCCAGGTGCAAAGGTATTTTCTCTTTTTACCCTTGACTCTCGTCAATAGTGAGTATATAAGATTATACGTATATAGATATATACTATTAAACGATATACTGAAGTAGTGCATGATAAGTAGAGCTTATGAAAGTCCCTAAAATTTATAAAACCGGGGGATGCTAATGTTTAGAAAGATTATCGAGTTCTCCGTTGACAGGCCATGGATAGTAATAACGGCCACCATTATTGCCACCTTACTTGCCATCACCCAGTATCCAAAGATGAAGGTAGATACAGACCCTGAGAACATGCTCTCAAAGGATGAGTTCGTAAGGGTGTTCCACAACCAGACGAAGAAGGAGTTCGCTCTTTATGACTATATAGTACTCGGAATCGTAAACAACAAAAATCCCCACGGCGTATTTAACGTCGATACACTCACCAAGGTATACCACATAACAAAGTCCATAGAGAGAATTGATGGCGTCATTGCAAGAGAGGTCATGTCACCCGCGACAAAGGATGATATAGAGTCTGCTGGCATAGGTACTGTAAGGTTCAGGTGGCTCATGGCCCAGCCTCCAACTAGCGAGCAGGAGGCGCTCCACATAAGGAATCGCATAATGGACAACCCGGTGTTCTACGGCACCCTTGTATCCGAGGATGGAAAGGCCATATGTATATACGTCCCTATTGTAAAGAAGAGTATTAGTTACAGGGTTTCTCAAGAGATAAGGAAGATCATATCTAGGTACAAGGGAAATGAAAGGTATTACATAACAGGTCTCCCCGTTGCCGAGGATACGTTTGGCCACGAGATGTTCGTACAGATGGGTACATCTGCCCCTCTCGCAGGCCTCATAATATTTATCATAATGCTCATATTCTTCAGAAAGGCAGGGCTCATCATCGCGCCCATGATAGTGGCCATAATAACTGTAATAATTACCATGGGTCTTTTAATAGGCCTGGGCTACCCTGTACACATCATGAGCTCCATGATACCTGTTTTTCTCATCCCAATAGCAGTCTTGAGCTCTATACACATATTCAGCGAATTCTACGAGAAATACAAGATAATAGGTGACAAGAGAAAAACAATAATAGAATCCATCAACACACTGTTTACGCCCATGCTATATGCAGCGCTTACCACATGGGTTGGTTTCCTCTCTCTTTCACTTGCAAGGATACCACCCGTGCAGGTATTCGGCGTATTTGTATCCACGGGCGTAATGCTCGCGTGGTTCCTGTCCATGACATTCATTCCCTCGTACATCTCTATCATGAACATGGAATCCGTTAAGAAAATGGACATGGGCAACGTGGAGAAAAAGTCCTCTGGCCTGGAGAAAGTGCTTAAACCAGTAGGGGCATTCACCATTAAAAGATGGAAGGAGATAATTGTTTTAACGGCCGTTATCATTGCTATCTCCGTATGGGGGATATCCAGAATACAGGTAAACGACAACCCAGTGAAATGGTTTACCAAGAACCATCCCATCAGGATTGCAGACAAAGTGCTTAATGCCCATTTCGGAGGTACATACATGGCATACCTTGTCATGCAGTCAGAAGAGAAAAATGTACCAGAGGTCTTCAAGAGACCTGCCATGCTACACTACGTCGAGAAGCTCCAGGCCTTTCTCAAGCAAAAGGGAGATGTGGGCAAGAGCACGTCTTTGGCCGACGTTGTCAAAAAGGTCTACTACGAGCTGGTAGAGGAAAACAGGCAATTTTACACCATCCCAAAGACCAAGGAGGGGGTAGCACAGTGCCTCATATCATTCCAGAACTCTCATAAACCAGACGACCTGTGGCATTTTGTGACACCAGACTACTCCAAGCTAAACATATGGTTGCAATTGAGGAGTGGTGACAATAAGGTCATGGAAAAGGTCATACACGAGGTGGATGATTTCTATGCAAAGAATCCTCCACCTTACAAGATAAAGTACAACTGGGCAGGTCTAACCTATGTGAATGTCGCTTGGCAGAACAAGATGGTAGTGGGCATGCTAAGAAATTTCCTGGGCAGCTTCATCATAGTGTATTTCATGATGACATTCCTGTTCAAATCCCCCTTGAGGGGACTCATATCCATGACCCCGCTTACAGTGACCATACTATTTATCTATGGATCCCTTGGCATTGTAGGCAAGGACTACGACATGCCGGTTGCAGTGCTATCGTGCCTTACACTAGGTCTCTCCATAGACTTCGCCATCCACTTCATACAGAGGAGCCGCATATTTTTTGATAAGACGGCAAACTGGGAAGAGACGGCAAAATTTACATTCAGGGGGCCATGTGTAGCAATCGCGAGAAATGCGATAGTTATAGCTGTTGGATTCCTGCCCCTTCTTGCCGCCCCGCTTGTCCCGTACCAGACCGTGGGGATCTTCATGGCGGCGATCATGTTCTCATCCAGCCTGGCAACATTCTTTATATTGCCATCGTTAATAAGCATATCCCCAAGGCTGGTATATGTCGAAAGAGACAAACATTTCCTGTTCTACAGTGGAGAGTGTATATTGTTCGGGGCAATGACAGCCTTAAGTGTCGGTTACATTCTCCTGTACACAACCATGGCCTACACCAAGATAGGCCTGGTGGCCGGGATAATCTTTGTGCTAAGCCTGCTTGTATGCAGGAGACTAAGGTAAAAAAAAGACATCCCAAGGAGGGAGGACGAATATGAAGAAAAGAATTTTCTTGCCATCGATGCTTATTATCGTGGTTCTGATGTTATGCTCATCTGCCTATGCAGCACTTAGTGCCGATGCCATAGTTGACAGGGCAAACAAGGCTGCCTACTACGCCGGGAAAGACGGTATGGCCGAAGTTCACATGGTGATAACCGATTCCCAGGGAAGGACAAGGATAAGGGATTTCACCATACTGAGAAAGGACATACAGGAAGGCGGTGAGCAGAAGTTCTACGTGTATTTCTACAAGCCCGAGGATGTGAGGGACATGGTCTACATGGTATGGAAGCACCTAGGCAGGGACGACGACAGGTGGCTGTACCTTCCTGCGCTGGACCTCGTGAGAAGAATAGCTGCATCAGACAAGCGATCGAGCTTCGTGGGATCTGACTTTGTATACGAGGACGTCTCAGGTAGGGGAGTGGATGAAGATGTCCATACACTGATAGGCCAGGATAAAACCTATTACATTATAAAGAATGTACCCAAGGATAAGAGGTTCGTGGAATTCGACTACTACAATGTGTGGATAAGAAAGGACAACTTCTTGCCAGTAAAGGGAGAATACTATTCTGGTGGCAAAAAGATCAAGGTCATAGAGGGTAGCAACATAAAGGTGATACAGGGCTATCCCACGATAACACTCATGAAGGCAGAAAACCTGGCCTCGGGTAGCAACACGGTTATTACCTACAAGAAGATAAAGTATGATATCAACCTGAGTGATAGTATCTTCACGGAAAGATACCTAAGAAAGCCTCCTGTTAGGTGGATAAAGAGAAGGTAATTAGGCATCAGGCTAAGCCGAGAAAACAAGGTTCAAGGAGACGACAGAGGGGACAAAGAAACAAAGTCCCGGGTCCCAAGGCATAGCTTATAAGATACAAGCTTGAATAGGCTAAAACATGGATAACGCTTTCCGGGAAAATGGCATAAAAAGTTTTAGGGGATCTTTTGATACCATGGTGGGAAGTGGACATAGGGACATGCACAAGGATGACTTCTCAGTAATGGCAGGAGAAGAATAAACGGGGTGCTGTAAAATGGCAAAGCACGTATCTCTTAAGAAAAAGCCCTCAAGTGGTTTATCAATGAAGTTGGCAAGTATAATTGTAATTAGCCTTATTTTCATTCTGGCCGCTTTTAACCTTTACGGTATGGGTATCTTGGGCGACCTTCATGGCTTTACCGAGTTTGCCTATGGCGCAAGATTCGGGGACTCCAGGACTGACCATCCCCACTACAATCTTTTTGAAGAACGTGGCCAGCTCAAGCTTACTCAGTATCCTGAAAAGCCTGCCATACTGGCCAACTGGAACTCTATATTCACCTTCAAGGGGGAATTTCTGTTGGATGAATATCGAAACGGCTCTCCATCGGTTTTTTACAAGGACAGGGAAGATGAAAGCCGTGCTTCACTCATCTTAAGGGAACTAAACCTAGCTCTCTCACCAGCCCAGGATCTTGACCTAAAGGTGGGCAGGCAGATACTCACATGGGGTACCGGCGACTATCTCTTCATAAACGATGTATTCCCAAAGGACTATGTCTCTTTTTTCTCTGGCAGGGACGACGAATACCTGAAGGCGCCATCATGGGCAGTAAAGGCCTCATACTTTGGCAAGCTATTCTGGACGGATATCGTAGTCATCCCCGTATTCGAGGCAAACAAGACCGTGAACGGCTCCAGGTTATCCTTCTATGATCCCTTCCTGGCAAGGTACGCAGGAAAAGATAGTTTGATCACAAAACATAGAAGACCATCCATACTGAGAAACACCCAGGAGGCATTCAGGTTCTACGGCCAGAAAGGCTCGACCGAGTGGGCTTTTTACCTCTACCATGGTTTTTACACAAACCCCAGGGGTGTAAAGAACCCCTACACTTGCACCATCTACTACCCCAAGCTGAATGTCTACGGCTTCAGCGTTAGGGGGCCATTCTTAAGGGGCATCGGCAGCTTTGAAGCAGGCTACCTTGACTCTAGGGAAGATAGGTCGGGAAACAATCCATTCATTCCCAATTCTTCCATAAAGACATTGTTTGGCTACTCCCAGGATATGGGTAACGACTTGACCCTTGGATTCCAGTGGCAGTACGAGCAGATGTTAAAGTACGGAAGGTACAAAAGGACTTTACCTATCGGGACCAAGCGCGTGGATGAGCACCAACACCTGCTCACGTTCAGTGCGAACAAGAAGTTCTTAAACCAGACGCTCTATTTCAACAACTTCCTGTTTTACAGCCCTACTGACAAGGATGGCTATTTCAGAACATCCCTGGCATATGACGTAACAGACGCTACCAAGGTAACCCTTGGTGCAAACTACTTCTGGGGAGATTACAAGTATACGGAATTCGGCCAACTCAAAAACAATAAAAATATATACCTTAGGTTAAGGTACAGCTTCTAAAGATGAGATTTTCATAAAAGATAAACCCGGCTTATCCTGAAATCCCACTGGATCATGAATAACAATGATGATCCTCGCTTCAAGATACAGCCCGGAAATTCAAGATACGGAGGATACACAATGGAAGACCTACAGCAAGCAGAAGTACTTATTATCGGTGGAGGACCTGGTGGCATACAGTGCACAAATACCATAAAGCATTACAGCCCTGATACAAAGGTAGTTGTACTCAGGCCAGAGACACATTCCATGGTATACTGTGCTATCCCCTATGCAATAGAAGGTCTCTTCCCCATAGATAGAACCTTCAAAAAAGACGAGCTCATCACGGGTGTGGGTGGTATTCTAGTACGCCAGAAGGCAGTGCAGGCAGATCTAAAGAACAAGGTGGTAACCATTGAGGACGGTTCACAGATTCGCTTTGACAAGCTGCTTATAGCAACAGGCGCCAGGCCCTTCGTACCACCTGTTCCTGGTAACGAGCTTGGCCGTATATTCACGGTAAAGACAGAGGACGATACAAGGGCAATAATAAAAGCAGTAGAGGAAGGCAAACATAAGTCTAAAACTAGCACGCCCAAGGCTGTTGTTGTTGGTGCAGGCGCAATAGGTATTGAACAGGCACTTGCCTACCGGGCACACGGTTTTGAGACACACCTTGTAGAGATGATGCCTTATCCCCTCCCCCAGCTTCTGGACGAGGACATGGCAGAGCCAATAATAGAAGAGCTGAGGGATGCAGGGATAATTCTACACCTAGGAATAAGCCTGAAGGCATTAAAGGGTAAGGAATTTGTGGCAGGGGTCGAGCTGTCTGACGGGTCCACGATAGAGCTTGAAGAAGGCCGCGACTTTGTGGTGTTTGGTATTGGGATGAGACCTGACATAGACCTGTTTAAGGATACGGGCATCGAGATAGAAAAAGACGGCATAGTGGTTGACGAACACATGAGGACGAGTCTACCAGGCGTATGGGCAGTAGGTGACTGCGTGCATTTCAAGTCAGGCATTGATGGCAAGCCCATAGGTGGGAAGCTGGCAACGAACGCGGTACCCATGGCAAAGGTAGCGGCCCGAGACATGCTTGGGCTACCTGCAAGGTACAGGGGCTATTTCAATGGGGCTGCTACTGTGGTCGGAAAGCTAAGGGTGGGAGGTACCGGTTTTTCCGAGCGTATTGCAAGGGCAAGAAACTTTGACGTTTTCGTAACCTATGGAGAGACCACGGCACGTTTCCCAATGATGCCAGATGCCGGAATTGTAAGAATAAAACTTATATTCGAAAAAGGTACGAAGAGGCTGCTGGGAGGACAGGTGCTGGCAACGGAGGCAGTTGCAGAACGTGTAGACCTGCTCACACTCTCTATACAACATGGATTTAGCGCCCAGGACCTGGCTGAGCTCAGCTACTCTGCACAGCCTTGGCAATCGCACCTGCCGGCAAGAAATGCTATAGTAGAGGCAGCAACAAAGGCTGTTGACTTGGAATTCTATACTGATCAGCCTGAGCCCACTGAACCGGGGATGTCTTAGATACCAGCAGCAAAAAACATGGTATGAGGCCGTAGGGCGTAAGGTATCGGGACTCAAGGTAAGGAACTGAAGTTAATGGCCAGTAACCTTGCTGGGGCTTGTTTTACCCCTCAAGCAAGGCCAAGAGAAAGCCGATGTATTATCTAGCCTTGTGCCTCGTGCCTTACGCCTTGTACCCATAACCTTGCCATTCAGTCCATTTGAACCTTGTCTCCTTCATCTGAAAACTGATAGCCGAATTGTCCGGTACACTAATTTCAGAAAACCTTGAGAGATGACGATAACCCATAAAAGGATAAGAGCAACCAAGACATTGACTTAAACCAGGTGTGAATGAAGTGAATAGCAAGAAAGCTCTCTACAACAGCAGGATAATGAAGATTTTCCTCGAATACATGGCCCAGTATCACCCTGATGTAGATGTGGACAAGGCATTAGAATATGCAAACATGACCAGGTACGAGGTTAATGACCCAGCCCATTGGTTTGACCAGGAACAGGCAGACCGCTTCAACGAAATCCTTGTCAGGCTCACGGGGAACGAGAATATTGCTAGGGATGCAGGCCGCTATGCCGTGTCTTCGGAGGCTCTCGGTGCTGCCAAGCAATATACACTTGGTATGATCGGCCCTGTCCAGACCTACTTGTTGATGGAAAAGCTCTACCCCATCATGAGCAAGGGAGCGACTATAAAAACCAGGAAGGTCGCGAAAAACAAGGTTGAGATAATAGCGAGGCCCGGCCCAGGGGTAAAGGAGAAACCGTACCAGTGCGAAAACAGGATCGGCACGTTTGAATCCCTTGCAAAGCTGTTCACCGGCGAGTATGCCCACATAGAGCACCCTGAGTGTTTTCACAAGGGGGCAAGCCAGTGCAGGTATATTGTATCATGGAAGAAGTTACCGCACATCGCATGGAGGCAGACAAGAAACTACCTGATCCTCTTTTCATTACTTGTCCAGCCAGCCATTGTACTACTTCTCCCGCTGGCCTACTGGGTGGGTATGGATATAACCGCTGTATTCGGTATCATAAGTCTCTCTTTGATCTCTGAGCGTATAGAGAAGTCCGAGCTCACAAGGACGCTTAAAACCCAGGGTGAAGTGGCAAGGGAACTTATTGAGGAAATAAACACACGTTACAACAACGCGCTCCTTGTGCAGGAGATAGGTGAGGCAGCAGCATCACACCTTGATATAAAGAAGGTCATAACCACGGTAATGTGCATCATCGAAAAGCGAATGGACTTTGACAGGGGCATGGTCATGCTTGCAAACCCTGAAAAAACAAGGCTCGTATACATGGCAGGTTTCGGCTATACCTCGCAGCAGATGGACCTCCTGGAAGATACCGAGTTCCACCTTGATAATCCGCAATCAAGGGGCGTCTTCGTACAATCATACAGGGAACAGAAGCCTGTCCTGATAAGCGATATATCAGAGATAGAAAGCGATCTCTCCAAGAGAAGCCAGGAATTTGCAAAGAAGATGAATGCCAGATCTTTCATATGCATACCTATTGTCTACGAAAAGGAATCCCTCGGCCTTCTTATCGTTGATAACGTCAGAAGCATGCGGCCACTCACACAGACAGACATAAACCTCCTGACCGGTATTGCCTCGCAGATGGCCATAAGCATTATAAACGCAATATCATACCAGATATTACAGGAGAGCGAAAAGAAGTACCGCGACCTAGTAGAGAATGCACACAGTATAATCCTCCAGATGGACAAGACCGGAAAGGTAACGTTTTTTAACGAGTTTGCGCAGAAATTCTTCGGATACAGATCTGATGAAATAATAGGGAAAAACGTAATAGGGACCATCGTGCCTGATACTACAGAAAACAAGCTGGGCCTCAACAAGCTCATTGAAGACCTTGGGCTTAACCCAGACAGGCACACGGTAAGCGAGAACAAGGCCATGTTAAAAAACGGGGATACTGTGTTTATTGCATGGACATTTAAACCCATGTTCGACAAAGACTCGGTCAATGAGGTGCTGTGCATAGGGAGCGATATCACGAAGCTAAGGCTGGCCGAGCAGGAGAAAAAGAACCTTGAGGCACAGCTCCAGAGGGCACAGAAGATGGAGGCCCTTGGCAGGCTAGCAGGAGGCGTAGCACATGACCTCAACAACATACTCACAGGTATAGTAAGTTACCCTGACCTGCTCCTCATGCAGGTACCCGAGGATAGCTCCCTGAGAAAACCCATTCTTGCCATTCAGAAATCCGGAGAAAAGGCAGCCGCCGTTGTACAGGATCTCCTGACCATGGCAAGGAGAGGTGTTACTGTCTCCGAGGTGGTAAACCTCAACTCTGTGGTAAGGGATTACCTGAAAAGTCCGGAATACAAAAGGCTCATGCAGGACTACCCGGACATCGTTGTCGAAACAGACCTCGACCCTGACCTGCTTAACATACTAGGGTCCCCGGTACACCTTTCAAAGACCCTCATGAACCTCGTGTCAAATGCTGCAGAGGCCATGGGCCCGGCTAACGGAGAGATAACTATCTCCACGAAGAGCGTCTACCTGGAGAAGCCCGTGGAAGGTTACGAGACCATAAAGGAAGGGGAATACTCTGTGCTCAGCGTTTCAGATACCGGGGATGGTATATCCCAAGATGATCTGCCAAAGATATTCGAACCCTTTTACACTAAAAAGGTCATGGGGATGAGTGGAAGCGGCCTGGGCCTAGCCGTTGTTTGGGGCACGGTAAAGGACCACAATGCTTTCATAGACATACATACCGATATAGGCAAGGGAACTCGCTTCGAGCTGTATTTCCCTATCACAAGGAAACAGGCCACGACAAAGTTGGAAGCAGGCAACATGGAAGACTACATGGGTGATGGGAAGATACTTGTCGTGGATGACATCGGGCAGCAGAGGGACATTGCATCTGCACTTCTTGGAAGGCTTGGCTACACGGTAATCGCCGTCGACAGCGGAGAGAAGGCGGTGGAATTTCTCAAGGAAAATTACGTGGATCTTGTTATACTTGACATGATAATGGAACCAGGCATCGACGGGCTGGAGACCTACAAAAGGATAATAAAGATACGTCCGGGCCAGAAGGCAATCATAGTAAGCGGGTATGCAGAGACAGAAAGGGTCAAGGAAGCGCAGACCCTTGGGGTAGGTTTTTACCTCAAGAAGCCGTACACCCTGAATAAGCTGGGTAGAGCCGTGAAAAACGCTCTTGATGCCTAGTCAGATACCTAGATGCATGTGGCATCTTTGCTTAACAACACATCCAATGCCATCTCGAACAATGTATTCGTCCGGCATCGCCCGGTTTCACATTTTTACATTTGCACGAAGCAGTAAAGGGATGGTAACCTGTAAATACCATGCCAAAGGATAACACACACCTTTTCTTTAGCTACAGGGCAATGTCACTGATGGAAGACCTGGACTTGAAAAAGTTATTAGTGTACAATACGTCATCATATTACCTAGGGTCGATTATACCGGACACCTTCTTTTATTCCACTGATGAAAGGATCAGCCTTATATCAGATTATCTGCACGGCAAGGATGGAAATCCGACAAACAGTATCATCTTCGACATGCTGGACAGAGCGCATGGCACCAAGGACCTTGCCTTCATAATGGGCTACATAACCCACTCAGCACTTGACATAACCTTTCATCCCCTAATCTACTATCTCTCCGGTAATTACTATGAAACCGACCCCGCTAAGAGAGACCAGTCTGTATACATGCACAGGCACCTTGAGACATCCCTGGAGATAAAGCTTGGAATACCTCCAGTTGTGCATCGACTCGTACGCCCTTCCGACCTAGACAACCTTGTTTTTGCCGACATAATAAGCCAACAGTTCGGCATAAAAAGAAACCTGGTAAAAAAAATGGTCTCTAGACAGATCATGTTCACTCGCCTTTTCAAGAGCAGCCTCGCATTCTGGGCCTTTTTCATGCTGGGAAGGCTGGGGATTATAAGGAACAGGCCATTCCTTGCCCTTTTTTACACCAATGCACGTATCAAGGGTGTTTACTTTCCAGAGCATGTTTCCTACAGGGACCTCATCACAGGACAGTGGATGGAGGCATCCTTGGATGGCCTGTTCAATGCAGCGCTTGCAAGGGCGACCCAGATGATGGGCTCGGCATTAAGCTATGCGAATGGTGTCATAACACGGGAGGAGTGCGAGGAGGTAATAGCAGGAGAAAGCCTAGGTACAGGGAAAAAGGGTATACCAGTCAAGGACATAAGGTATACTATTGAGAACGAGGTCTAGGTCCTCTCTCATTGTTTTCACTCCCTAGAAGGGATTTTACTCTCTTTGAGAATATGCCTACCTGCTTCAGGTATTCCATGTAATAAGCCTTGTACGTGGGATCTAGCGTCTCTATGTATTGCCTTTTCTCCTCTATGGCAAGCAAGAATGCCTCCAGCTTGACCAGCTCTATGTTCTTGAGCAAACTAGCATTACCCTTACTTGAGATATCCATGGCTCTCCACTGGGCCTTGAGCATGTCAATGCCTTTCTCGATTATGTAAATATTGGCATCAAGTCTTTTTCTCATATCAGACACGTTTTTCCTCGCTGGTTTTGCGCCCTCACCAAGCATGCATACTTCAAACCCATGCAACAGGTCCTTATCAGAGTTTTCCCGGGATATAAGCGCATCTTCCTTCTTGACCAGGTCTCTTACCCTTTGCAAGAGGCCTGGCGGCATGATAGCCTCTTTCTGCCCGCTTGCACTGGGCCCGCTAGTAGTGGTATCCTGGGCCAACGAACCCGCGGCCTGGGTATTACTGGCATATGCCTGTGCTATGGGTATAAAAACGAGTAGCGTGCAAAGAACAAGGATTGGTGCTAGTACTATTCTCAGTTTTCCCTCAAATGCACGCCCAGTTCCTTTCCGAGTCTTTCCAGTATGCGGGCCTGCCATTTATTTATTTTCCTATCTTCCAGGGTTGCTTTGTCTGACTGGTACGTAATCCTTACTGTTATACCCTTTTTGCCTGCATCCAGCTTCTCACCCCTGTACACGTCTATGACCTGGACACTTTTAATCTCCCTTATCCCGGAGGAAAGAATGATGTCCTCTATATGCTGGTAGGCTACACCCTCGTCCGCCACAAGGGAGATATCCCTCCACGTGCTTGGGAACCTGGGTATAGGTTTCATGAGTACTGGCGTCTTCTCAAGCACGGGATTGATGTCCACCTCCATTACGTACACGTCGTTATCAACGTCCAGATACTCCATTATCTCCCTGGATAATCTTCCCACCTGCCCAATCACGGTATTGTTGAGCACGAGGTCTGCCTGTTGCCCGTTTTCAAGGAACGGGTGCGATGATTCCCTAAGCTTTACGTCTTGCATCAGTGCCTCGGCTATACCCTTTATATCGTAAAAATCCACCCAGGTTTCTTCTTCGGACCAGTGCCTTGGCCTCCTGAGACCAGAGATGGCTACGGCCAGCCTCTCTATTTCATCGGGCAGCACAGTGCTGTCGTTATTGGGTATAAAGCACCTTCCCATCTCGAAGACAAAGACGTCCCTTACCTGTAGATGCTTGTTCCTTGCAACAACGCTAGAGATGCCAGGCACAAGGGATGTCCGCATGAGTCGCATCTCCTCGGATATAGGGTTAGCAAGTTCGAGCCATCTCCCGGGAAACCACCTTTTCCAGGCCGGGGACACGAATGAATATGTTATAACCTCGCTAAAACCCATGGATGCCATGGTCTCCCTGAGCCTTCTAAGCCGTTCATCCACCTTCTTTTTTACACTAGGGACAAAACTGGGTAGGGTGGAATCTACCTTGTCCATACCTTCTATCCTTATGTATTCCTCTATCAGGTCGATCTCCCTCTCCAGGTCATGTCTGTGTTGAGGGGTATAGACCTTCCATCCCGTCTCTTCCTGGTCTACCCTGCAGCCTAGCCCTCCCAGTATGGATACCACCCTTCCTGGTTCAACCGATCCAATTCCAAGTATCTTTTCCAGTCTTGACTTTCTTAGGTGTACCTCCTTTGGAGCCCTGTCCACGTGATCCACGTCGACCGCCCCCAGGAATACGCTTGCACCGGTAAGGCCTGCCATGAGGGATGTGGCCCTGTCTGCTGCATCCCTCTGTATAAGGGGATCAATACCCCTTTCAAACCTGTAAGATGCCTCTGTTGAAAGGTTCAGTTTCTTGGATGTCTTTCTTATGCCAACTGGCTCAAAATATGCGCTTTCCAGCACAATGGTCTTGCTCTGTCCAGATATCTCCGAGTTCTCTCCGCCCATGATGCCTGCCAGGGCAACCGGCCTATCCTTGTCACAGATTAGAAGATCACCTGCACCAAGTACCCTTTCAACAGAGTCGAGGGTCACGAACCTCTCGCCCTCAAGCGCCTTTCTTACAATTATTGTGTGTCCATTAATACGCTCGTAATCAAAGGCATGCAGGGGCTGGCCGTACTCTAGCATCACGTAGTTTGTTACGTCCACTACGTTATTTATCGCCCTCACGCCTGAGAGAAAAAGCCTTCTCCTCATGTAAAAAGGGCTCTTTGATATGCTTGCACCATCGAGTACCCTTGCACAGTACCTCGGGCATGCATCCACTGCATCCACGCTCACCTTGAGCACAGAATCCACTGGTACGTCTGACTCCTCTATTTCTGCCAAGGGCCAGGTCATGGTTGTTCCAAATATGGTCGAGAGTTCCCTTGCAATACCCAGTACTGAAAGACAGTCACCCCTGTTCGGGGTTACATTGATATCAAAGACCCAGTCCTCCAGGTCCATTGCCTTTGAGAGCACCTCCCCCGGCTTTACACCAGCTGGTATATCTTCCACGATACCTGTGTGATCGTCGGTTAGGCCTAGTTCCCTTTCAGAGACAAGTATACCCGGTGATTCCACACCCCTGATCTTGGCCTTCTTTACCTTTATACCATCGGCCAGCGCAACTCCAGGAGGAGCAAAGGCACTCAACATGCCAGGCTTAACGTTCGGTGCCCCGCAGACGATATCCAGGTTTTCCTTGCCGGTATCTACGCGTGCGATCGACAACCTGTCTGCATTAGGGTGAGGCATAACATCGTCTATCCTTACGCATATCACCTCCTCTGGCAGGGTTACGTGGACCACTTCTTCGACCTCTATACCGCTCATTGTAAGAGAATCTGCCACCTTGTAAGGATCTTCGTCCACATCAACGAAGTCCCTGATCCACTTAAAACTTAGTAGCATTTATTTACCTCTGGTCAATGGTTATTCTGCTAACTAAACTGGGTGAGAAAACGCAGGTCATTATCAAAAAACAGGCGTATGTCATCCACTGCGTACTTGAGCATGGCAACCCTTTCCACGCCAAGGCCAAATGCAAAGCCTGTAACTGACTCGTCCCTTATACCCACGTAATCGTACACCGCAGGGTCAACCATACCGCAACCCAATATCTCGAGCCAGCCCGTGTTACCGCATACCCTGCATCCCTTGCCACCGCATATGAAGCAACCTATGTCGACCTCTGCAGATGGCTCGGTGAACGGGAAATAGGATGGCCTGAAACGTAGCGGAACATCGGGCCCGAATATGGTATGCACAAAGGCCTCGAGTACGCCCTTGAGATGGGAAAAGTTTATCCCCTCCTCCACCCACAGTCCCTCTACCTGGTGGAACATGGGCGTGTGGCTCACGTCAGAGTCAGAGCGGTACACCTTGCCGGGTGCTATTACCCTTATAGGCAGGTCTGAACTTTCCATTATCCTTATCTGCACGGGTGACGTGTGCGTGCGCAAAAGGGTCTTCTCTGAAAAATAGAATGTTGCCTGCATATCCCTTGCCGGATGGTATGGCGGAATGTTAAGGGCCTCAAAGTTGTGGTAGTCATCCTCCACCTCAGGACCGTTGACCACGGAGAAACCGAGATCCATGAACAGGTCCTCTATCTCTCCTAACACCTGGTTTATTAAGTGTATACTACCTCGCCTGCAGGCCCTACCGGGTAGTGTTACGTCAAGCCTTGCCGATATTTCCTTACCTTCTGTTAGCTCTGCACCAAGGGCTCTAAGGCGACTTTCCATGTAGGCCTTGAGCTCGTTCGAGATCTTTCCTATCCTTGGCCTCTCGCCGGGGTCAAGCTTGCCCATCAGACGCAGTACAGAGGTAAGCCTGCCTTTTCTTCCCAGGTACCTTATCCGAAGTTTCTCAATATCACCTGGCTCTCTTGCTTGTCCAAGTTCCTGGTCAAATGACCTGCGTATTTCATCTAGCTGGGATTCCATAGGTGTGTGTTATTTTTTCATAACAGAATCCACGACAAAGGAAAAACCGTCAGGATCTGTTATTGCCATGTCTGCCAGGACCTTCCTGTCAAGGATCATGCCCGAGAGTCTCATCTTGTGTATAAACTCTGAATACCTGTAGCCTTTTTGCTTCAACGCCGCATTAATTCGCGCTATCCATAGCCTCCTAAACTCCCGCTTTCTTTGCTTCCTGTCCCTGTATGCATAAGCAAGGCCCTTGTTTACTGTCTCCTTGGCAGCCCTGACCAGATTTCTCCTTCCACCGCGGAAACCCTTGGACATCCTATGCAGTTTCCTTCTCTTCCTTGCTCCTATGGTTCCTCTCTTTACTCTCATCCTTTCTCACCTCTCACAGGTAGGGCAACATCCTCCTGACACCTTTAAGATTGGCAGGGTCAACAACCGTTGGTTTACCAAGGTTTCTTTTCCGCTTCCTCTTCTTGGAGGAAAGGAGATGGCTCTTGAAGGCCTTGTTCCTCATAACCTTGTGACCACCTGTCAGCCTGAATCTCTTCTGGGCACTCCTGTTCGTCTTCTGCTTCATGTCATATCTCCTCGTTCCTACTTCGGGGCAAGCATCATGACCATTGTTCTACCCTCCAGCTTGGGCTCGTTCTCTACCATTGCCAAGTCCTCGACCTCGTCGCGTACCCTGGAAAGTATCTCTAGGCCCCTGTCCTGGTAAACGATCTCCCGCCCCCTAAAGAATATCACCACCTTTACCTTGTTCTTTGCCTCCAGGAAGCGCCTTATATGTCTCAGCTTGAACTGGAAATCGTGTTCATCCGTCTTGGGCCTGAATTTCATCTCCTTTATCACTATGGTCGTCTGTTTCTTCTTGGCCTGGTGCATCTTCTTTGACTGCTCGTAACGGTACTTCCCGTAATCCATTATCCTGCAGACAGGCGGCTTACTACCTGGTGCCACCTCCACCAGGTCCAGACCATATTCCCTAGCTTTTTCAAGGGCAGCTGGCACCGTCATAATCCCAAGCTGGTCCCCCTCAGGAGAGATCACCCTTACGCTCTCGGCACTGATGTCTTCGTTTACCCTGGTAATATCCTTTTTCTTTATAGCAACCTCCGTTGTGAAAATGCTGTTTCTTTTAGCCCAGAGACGGGCTCATGTCAACACAGATCAGGCAGAAGAATACTGTCACAACGATCATATCTCGGGAACTGAAGACTTGATTCTAGAGATAAGATCATCAACGGTCGTTTTTTCCTGCTTACCCGACCTGTCTCTTAAGGTAATGGTATTCTCGTCCATTTCTCTCTGGCCGACAATAGCCATGTAAGGAACCTTCATGGCCCTTGCTTCTCTTACCTTGTAGCCTATTTTCTCGTTTCTTGTATCAAGTTCGACCCTTATATCGTCTTCTTCAAGCCTTTGGGCAATGTCACCCGCGTAACCAGAGTGCGCTTCTGTTATACTCATGACCACAACCTGTACAGGTGCCAGCCAGGTAGGGAACGCCCCTGCATAGTGCTCAATGAGCACGCCCATGAAACGTTCTATTGTACCCAGTATAACCCTGTGGAGCATTACAGGTCTGTGCTTTTGTCCATCTGGACCTATGTAGGACAGGTCAAACCTCTGCGGAAGGGAAAAGTCGCACTGGATGGTCGCACATTGCCATTTCCTTCCAATTGCATCTTTAAGCTTTATGTCTATCTTTGGCCCGTAAAATGCCCCGTCGCCCTCGTTTATGTCGTACTCAAGACCTTTGACTTCAAGGGCCTGCTTGAGGGCATTGGTTGCAAGTTCCCATTCCTCGTCCGTGCCTATTGACTTTTCCGGTCTTGTGCTTATCTCTGTCTCGTAATCAAAACCAAAGAGTGCCATAACCTCGTCCACGAGGTTGATTATGGATATTATCTCGTCGATGAGCTGATCTGGCATGCAAAATATGTGTGCGTCATCCTGGGTAAATTGCCTGACCCTCAAAAGACCGTGCAACACCCCTGACTTCTCGTGCCTGGTTACCGTGCCAAGTTCAAAGTACCTGAGGGGCAAATCCCTGTAGCTTCTTATCTTAGACCTGTAAATAAGGATATGTGAAAGGCAATTCATGGGCTTTATGCCGTATAGCTGGTTATCCACCTCGGTGAAGTACATGTTTTCCCTGTAATTATCCATGTGGCCGGAGATCTTCCACAGCTCGCCCTTCAAGATGCCTGGGCCGTATACGATGTCATAGCCCCTTTTAAGGTGAAGCCTCTTCTCAAAGTCCTCCAGTATGGAGCGCAGCATCCCCCCCTTTGGCAGGTATATTATGAGGCCAGGACCCACTTCGTCGGACATCATGAAGAGTTCAAGTTCTCTGCCCAGCTTTCTGTGATCCCTCTTCTTGGATTCCTCTAAAAACTCCAGGTACTTATCAAGCTCCTCCTTAGAGGCAAACGCTGTGCCGTATATCCTTTGCAGCATCTTGTTATGCTCGTCACCCCTCCAGTAGGCACCGGCAACGCTGAGTAGCTTGAAAGCCTTGATGTAGCCTGTTGATGGTATGTGTGGCCCACGGCACAGGTCTGTGAAATCGCCCTGCGTGTAGAGGGACACTGTATCGTCCTCTATGTCATTTAATATCTCTACCTTGTAAGGCTCATGCTGGTCGGTGAAGTACCTTACGGCATCCTCCTTGGGTATCTCCTTGCGTATAAAGGGCTTATCAGAGGCTATGATATCCTGCATCTTCTTTTCAATGGATGCCAGATCCTCGGACGAAAACGGCGTGTCCCTGTCAAAGTCATAGTAGAAACCTTCATCGGTGGCCGGTCCTATGGTAGGCCTTGCGTCCGGGAAAAGGGCCTTCACGGCCTCTGCCATGACGTGTGCAGTGGAATGCCTTAGGATCTCCAGGCCCTCTTTGCTGTGCATGCTTACAGGTTCTACCTCCTTGCCTCCATTAAGGCTTGTGGACAGGTCTACTATCCTGCCGTCCACCTTTGCAGCAATAACATCCGGGTCAGTAAAAAGGTCCTTCAGGGCCTTACCCTTGACTGAAACAAGTTTCCTGCTATTAACGCTATTTTTATTCTCCATTTAAGACCAGTCTCCCATGGTAGGCACGCAGGGATTTGAACCCTGGACCCCCACCGCGTCAAGGTGGTGCTCTCCCCCTGAGCTACGTGCCTGAAGTCACGAGACTCTGGTTATCCTGTAACGAGTGTACTTGTCAACAGGTTTTTACCCGCTGTCACGCCTTTGCCCAAGGACCAGTATAAGACGTACCAGCCCTTGGACCGGCAGTCCTATGCCCGGCCTTTACCTCCTTACATCTTTAGGTGAACGAGGCATTACAGTCCCCTGTTTACACCTAGGACGCTGAAGAGCATATTGTAGGTCTTCCTTCTCTTTGACATCCACTCGTCGAAAGACCCTATGTCCGACGGGAAATTTCTGTACAGGCTATTGAGCCTCCTACTCAGTAGGAATACAAGGAATGCCTTTATAAGGAGACCCATATGCATGAAGTTGTTTACAAACTTACTCACCATCTCGACTATGCCATAGCCAAAGACCTGATCGCTCCATATGGCACTGAATTCCTTTGGACCAAGTATCCTTCCCTTGATAAGCGTATTGATATCATCATGCGATATGTTCTGCACGAACAGTCGTATACCGTCAGCAAAGGCACGAAACGCACCAGGACCTTGCTTCCACATGACATTATACTCCCACAGCCCTTCCCTGCTTACGTCTCCTCTCTCTATAGCCCTCTTTATGACACCTGCTGCCATTTTACCTGCAAGGAGAGATGCAGGAACACCGTATGCAGAGTTTGTTGATACCTGATAACCCGCATCTCCCACCAGGACGAAACCGTTTCCTACAAGCTCGGGCTGGTCTGCACGCACCGGAATGAAAGGCGTTGGACCGGTCCCACTTGCATATACCTTTTTTCCAAAGACGCCAGGATTGGATTCACAGAATTCGATTGTAACTGCCCTAGGATCTGGATGGTCTGGAAACATGGGCAGCCCACAACCCACGTTGGTCTTGCCTTTCTGCTCGGGTACAACCCAGAAATATCCACGATTCTGGAGGTAACAGTACCAGCCAGGGTAATCCGGATCAGGGGTGTATCCCGAGCTACCCACGAGGTCCCTCACCTCCCTGTAGCAGACCACGGTATCCTCGGGTAGTAGGCTTTCGTTATGATAGACCTTATCAGGCAACTTGTTTCGTATCACCGCGGTGAAACCGCTGGCATCACATGTTACCTTTGACCTGAATTCCTTCACGGTTCCGTCTGCTGTCCTGCACCTGACACCGACGAGAAAATCATCCTCTATAATGGGCCCCATGACATCGGTCTCGGAAAGGAAATCACAGTTGGCATCAAGGGCATATTTTAAAAGACGCTGGCCCAGGAGTCTCCTGTGCACCAGGTATGCATCCACATCCGCCTCGAAAGAGTATACCTTGCTAGGCGAGAACACCCGTAGCTTTGTCATCCTGAAGTCGAGTTCATCACCTTCTGGAACAGGTATACCAAACTCCCTGAACACGTACGCAGGTATGGTGTCAAACGTCAGTTTCTCGCCTATCTCCTCCTTCTTGCGCCTATCTATCAGCAGGACTTTTAAGCCAGCCTCTGCTGCAGTCTTTGATAGCGCACAACCACCACTACCTGCACCCACCACGATAAGATCGTAATCAGTGTCCGCATTCCTTGCCATCTTACCTACCTCCTTTTTCGTTAATGCTTATTCCAATACATAGCGGAAACTTGCCGTTATACTCAGCTGCCCATGGCCTGTGTCTTCTGTTCTAGGCCCAAACGGGGCAGCATTTTTTATTGCATCCATAGCTGCCTTGTCCAAGAGGTCATGGCCCGATGTGCTTTCAAGCCTAAGGCTCACCACATTCCCCATGTCATCAAGGCTGAACGATATCAGGACAACGCCATAATATCCCATATCTATTGCCTTCCTGGGATAAACCCATGCGTTGAATATCCTGGCCTTCATCTGGTCTATGTAGTCAGCGCTCAACCTTCCCTTTACATCAAATGAGATGCCTTCCTGCGTCTTCATGGCCCGGGCCATTCTCTTTACAGTGGGCCTCTCTACGAGTCTCACGGGTACGAGTTGTTCGTCCAACTTTATTCTAGAGGACTCACCCAGGACATTCCAGGGCATGCTCAGTACTATTACATGCAACAGCACGGATATACCCAGGAAGATGATTGGCCTCAACATGGCAACCTAATAAAACCAATAGTGAACAAGCGTGTCAAGTAACAAGAATTTTTACATGTCATATTATCGTGTATTTCATAACGGCCAGGTTATATGTTATATACGCTGCTGGAAGCGGACGGGTCCTGGTGGATCCCCCGGACTTCAAATCCGGTGTGGGATGCGTCGAGCGTCCTGGGTGGGTTCGATTCCCATGCGCTTCCGCCATAACTTGATTAATCCACTAAGGTTTCTAAGGCTTGCATTGGCTGCTTGGTAGTCAAGAAATGTCCCAGAGAGAGTTTACTTGCCTGCTTTCCTCTCCATGTTCTCTAAGGCTATCCTGTCCATTGCCATGTATGCCGGCCTGTAGTAATTGCCAGGACTCCAGAGCAGCCATCCCCTGGCGCCAGAGTCTAGTGCAGCTTGAATCTGCTTTTGTATGAATCCTGGTCCAAAACCCCTTGTTACCTTCAGGGGAAAGGCCTGCAACCATGGTCGTATAGTCACCCTTTGACCAACCATGGTCCTTAGCCTAGAGATGCCCTGACTGACAAACAGGTAAGGCCTGTCAGCTGGGTTGGGTATACCGGAGAAGTTATCAGCAAAGTGGGAAGGATAGAGCATGGGAGATATGATATCCAGGAAGGGGACAAGCCTAGGTATGTCCTGACCAAGTGTTGCTATGTCCTCGTTGTGTTTCCACAAGACTATGCCAAACACGTCCATTGAAAGAAGTATGCCCGTAGGCTTCAACTCGTGGTTGACCCTTTCCAGGAAAGAGGTGATAATATCTGCGCGTGTCTTGGTAATACCATGGGAGGCACTGGTTCTGCCCGAGGGGTACCTGAGGTAATCAAGCTGTATCTCGTCCACTCCCATGGAAGCAAGTTCCTTCAGGATATCAATGACGTATTCCTGGACTTCTGGATCAGCAGGGTTAATCCAGTCCCTTCTTATACACCAATGCGGCATGGCATCTGACATGAGCATGTCCTTGAACACGCAAACCCTGGCTACCACGTGCATGTCCATTAGGTGAAGATACTCCACCAACTTCGGCAGGTCTTCAATCGTGGGTTTATACCTTGCATCGGGGCAAAATCTCCTAGGTATACGGCTTGCGTACGAGAGGTTCCCGGTCACGTCCTTTGCATCAAAGACAATAGTGTTGCCGCCGAGCCTCGATATCCTGTTAGCTATGGTAAACAGTTTGCGTGACCCTGCGGTCCACTTGTTTATGTATACGCCCCTTGCAACAAAATTCCTTTGTCTCTTTATGCTCCTTGCCCTTATTGGTTTGTTTCCCACAACAGGTATCCTTATTACCTGGCCCGGGAGTATGTCGCTTGACGAGCTTATTCCATTTACCTCTTCTATGTCCCTTATGAGTTCGTCCAGGGTGTATGCGGCCGAGTAGTCCAGGTACATGCTCGCTATCTTCCTTAGGTTCTCTCCCTTCTTGACCCTGTGTAGTCTCAGGTTATCTGTGGCACTGCATGTCGTTGCAAGGAAAAAGACAATGGACATAAAGACCAAGGCCTTGGATTCTCTCATGATCATAGAATATATAGCTCGGCATAATAATACAAGTAGTTTAAACCCAAAGCCCTGGTCGTACACATTACTGATATTGACAGTCTTGAAATGCCCTTGATTGTTTTACAGGCACCTGGTAACTGGTATTAGGGTTCAAGGGATGAATGACCTCGTTAAGGCATGGCTTTCGATAGATGGAGAGATATTCTTCCGCAGCATAGGCATAACAGGTCCTATAAGGGTACTTGATCTGGGTGCAGGATCAGGACACTATACCATACCCGCTGCAAGGGTAGTGGGCGAGCACGGTCACGTCTATGCAATGGATAAAAATCCTGGTTCCCTTGAGGACATAGCCAAGTCAGCTAGAAACATGGGCCTCGATAACATCAGTACAATCAGGGCCCAGGGAGAGCCCAGAATAGATCTCGAAGATAACTTCGTAGACGTGGTGCTCACCTATGACATGCTGCACTACATGGAAAAGGATGAGAGAAGATTGCTGTACCAGGAGATAAAGAGGGTACTCAGGCCAAGTGGCCTTCTCTCCGTGTATCCGAAGCACTCAAAGCATGACGAACCCTTGTGGCACCTATCAAGCATGGATCTAGACGACATGATAGAAGAGGTGGAGGCATCTGGCCTTGTACTAGACTCAAGGTACTCCCTCACCCTTATTCATGACTACTATTACAACAGGGGCCACGTGATCAATTTCAGAAAGCAAAATAGCTAATATGGCCACATGGCGTGAAGGAATGCACAAAAAGTATATATAAAAGAAATGGAGGTAAGGCTGACCATGGATAGAATCTATCCAGATTCAAACGTGGAGATACATGGATTCCTTGCAAGGCACTACGATACCATAATGATGCTCATGACCCTAGGCATGTACCGGCATTTTATCAAGGATGTCATCTCTAAGATGGGGATCATACCTGGTGATGAAATCCTGGACATGGGTGCTGGTACGGGCACGAACGCCTGTTACATGCTTAAACACCTATCAGGTAAGGGCAAGATCACCGGCATAGACATATCAGACGATATGATAGAACAATTCAAAAAGAAGTGTTCGGGCAGGCAAGGGGTAGACATAATCAAGATAAGGGCTGATAAGGACCTCCCGTTCCACGGCGAGTTCAACAAGGTATTCATCTCATTCGTACTTCACGGCCTCCCTCAGCATGCCAGGCAAGTTGTTATAAAAAACGCGTTCAATGTATTAAGAGAAGGCGGCGAATTCTTTATCCTAGATTACAACGAGTTCTCACTTGAGAGCAAACCGTTCTATGAAAGGATAGGCTTCAAGATACTCGAGTGTCCATATGCGTTTGACTTCATACAGAGGGATTTAAGATCCATGCTCTCTGGTGCAGGCTTTGGAGATTTCACAGAGCACCTGTTTTTCAGGGGATACGTGAGGCTACTTAGGGCCAAGAGGCCTGGCGTACAATGAATAAAAAGAAGCCCATCACTATATCAAGCCATTTACAAGCACACCAGGCTATGCCTCCAGGCGCGTACGCGCCGCTATCTCCCTCTTTGCAGCGTACGGAAGATCATCAAAGTATGCAAGGTAGCCTGAGACACGCACTACAAGGCCAGGGTACTTGCCCGGGTTTTTTATCGCATCTTCAAGGATATCTGGATCCAACACGTTGAACTGCATCTCCATGCCACCGGATGAGAAGAACCCCCTTACTAGGCCCTTTAGTATGTTCTTGCCTCTATCGCCCTCCAGCACACGCTTGTCGAACCTCAGGTTCAGTGCATAGCCATTGGGCGCAAGCTCGGGCTCAATCCTTGCCACGGAGTTTAGTAATGCCGTTGGTCCCAGCCTATCGCGCCCGTTTGCAGCGCCCAGGCTGGAGGCAAAGGGTTCTCCAGAAAGCCTGCCGCTGGGGAGTGCGCCTGTCCTCTGGCCAAAGGCAACATGGCAGGTAACCGAGTAAAAACCAGGCACATACGGGCCACCACGTGTATTCTGATGCCTTGTCAGGGCATCGTAGAATATGCCTGCAACAAGCCTTGCATAGCCATCCACCATGGGATTATCGTTGCCGAACTTGGGCGCCTTGAGAAGTTCTGCCCTTACCTCTGGGTAAGAGGCAAAGTTGTCGTGCACTGCATCTATCACCTGTTTCATGGCATACTTTCTTTTCTTGAACACGACCTCGTCTATTGCTGCCAGCGAGTCAGCCACGTCTGCAACGCCAACTCCCTGTATGCCGCTGGAGTTATACACAGCTCCTCCAGCGGTCAAGTCCATGTCCTTCTCAATGCACCCGTCCACCAGCATGGATTGTAAAGGTGTAGGGTGATAATCCCTGTTGCCCCTTTCTATGACCTGGATATCATCCACCATGCGTGATACCATGTACTCCACCTGGTCCCTGAATGCATTGACGACCTGCTCCATACTGGTAAAGCTTAAGGGATCAGGGGTCTTGGCACCTATCCTACGCCAGCCCTTTATCCTTTTCCCGGAATTGAGCGCCAGCTCCAGGCACAAGGGAAGGTTAAAGAGCCCAGCATCGGTGGATAAAAAGCTCTTCCCAGGTATGGAGAACTCCACGCAGCCTACAACACCATAATTACGCGCATCTTCAATGGGGTATCCCTGGTTCACTAGTGACCTTATAGCTGCCTCGTCGCTGAAAACAGCTGGTACACCGTCACCTTTCTTTGCCACCTCTACTACCCTTGACAGGTACTCGTCAGGAGATCCTTCATGTATGCGTGCCTGGTAATTGGGGTCCCTGAGCCCTGCTTCCTCCATTACATCGAGAAACAAGTAAGTGAGATCGTTGACGGCATCGCTACCTTGCTTGTCCATCCCGCCCACAATGGCTGCCTGCACAACCAGGTACCCGCCGTGGTACTGGCTGGTCCTCTCGGAAAGCAGGAACACGTGTTCAGTTGTCTTGGCGGAGAAGCTGAGCAGTAATTCCCTTGCATCATCGGGCGTGATCCTGCCAGCCTCAAGGTCTGCCTTGTAGTACGGGTAAAGGTACTGGTCTATCCTGCCAAAGGATATTGCAGAGTTAAGGCCCTCCAGTTCAAGTGCCATGTGCGTGAACCACAGTGACTGCAAGGCCTCATGGAAGGTGCGGGCTGGCTTTAACGGGACATTGTTGCATACACGTGCTATGTCCTTCAATTCCATTGCCCTTGAAGGGTCCTTTTCCCTGGCCGCCATCTCAAGGGCAGCCCTAGAGGTACGCTTCGCATAGTTTACCAGGCCTTCTGAAGCTATCCTCGCTGCCCTTCGGAAAACTGAGTCCTTTCCTTCCATGAGTTCTAGGTAGCCCTCCACGCCAAGCTTAAGCATCTTTTCGTAGTTGGGAAGGAAATGACCAATGCCACCTGCCTCGTTTATAAGGTAGTACGTGGCATTGAGCTGCTCCATCACGTATCTCAGCAGGTGCCCAAAATGAGGGTAGAATGCCCTAAAAGGCATGTTCCTGAACAGCCAGAAGGGAAACACCTTGAACATAAGTTTCAGGCGATCGGGCCATGATATCACGAGCGGGTTGGTCTTTCTCCTGTCTATCCATAGTATATCCTCTGACATGAAGACCCCTGCAAGCTCGGGCTGCATAAGGGCCGATATCCTGTGCGATCCAGGGTTTCCAACTATGAGCTCGTCTGGATATATGTTGATCGACTTGTTTTCCAGCACGTACCTAAGTGCCCTTGCCTTGCGGACTATCATGGGTTGCCTAGGGTCGTCGTGGTGCTTGAAATACTCGGTTACCAGTAATGCCCTCTCTGGGCATAGGTGAACCTTGTGTGAAAGAAGTTCCCTCTTTATCCTTGCAAAACGCCCGGACCTCCTTGCTTGCTCCTCGCGCTGCCCAACAGCCAGTGCACCTCTTCCCATGTATTACCTCCTTTTACCCGTAAATCTTGCCAGCACCCCCGTTACTAAGCTCCTCGCCAAGAGCAAGGCGTACTAGGTTGCTTATCATGTAGGGCTCAAGTCCCTGGGATTTTGCCCTGTTACGGAGGGACAGCGCGCATAAAGGACACAGGAAGACCATGGCCTCTGCCCCTGCTTCCTTTGCATCGAGGATGTTTTTCATCCTCCACTCGTTTATTGTATCCTTAGGCACGCCAGACTTGCCTGCCATTGCACCTGAGCAACAGAGTGCATTGACCCTGTCGTACTTCCTATCCACCCTGGTAACTCCTATAAGTTCAAAAAGTTCGTCTATGATACCATCCTTTTCAAACGTATACCTGGAGGCGCATGGCTGTTGGTATCCTATCTTCATGTCAAGCCTTGTTACCTCTGATATATGGTCCCTGACATAGTCACGCAGGTACTCTACTATATGCACGGGCTTGAAAGGTAGCTCTATTCCAAATTCCTTTACCTTAGACGTGAGCATGGTGTAGCAGTCATCATGGTAGCATATGATTTCCTTGGCACCTGTCTTTGCCAGGTTATCCACGAACCTCTGTGCATTGTCCCTTACCATGCTAGGCTTACCTATGTGAAGCCAGCCTATGTAACAGAAGTAGTCTCCCCCCTTTGTAAAATTAAGCCCGTCGAAGAGCCTGCCCTCTATGACACCAGGTAGCAGGTCACCCACCGAGCACAGGTTCATAAAGGGCTTGCCAGGATCCCCCTTGATTATCTCTGAAGGAAGCTCTGAGGCTATTTTCATCATCGAGAGCGCCTGATCAGTGGGTTTAAAGGCATCTTCTATCTCTTGCCTCTCATTGATCAGGTCAAAAGGGTTGGCACCCTCTGGGCAGAACATGTTGCACGCTGCACAGGTAATGCACTCCTGGGTAACAGGAGTGGGCTCGCCCTTCATAAGCTTGGCAAACTCTTCCTTTGCCTTGTCCTCAGGGTAGTTGAGATAAGGACAACGCATAAGGCACTCACCACAAACAGTACATCTTTCAGGATAAAACATGTCAAACCTCCTTACATCTTGATAATACCCAGGGTTAAATTAACCAGGATCTCTTGTCCTTTAAGTCTTGATTATACCTTACGCCTCGCCCCGAGGAAAGCCATAAATGAAAAACCCAGCTATTACCTGCCAGCTCTAAGCTGACCAGTTTTTCGCCTCCTACCTGTCTTTCATCATGAACATTTGACTCTTTTAAATCCTTCGTATATTTATTTAATGTTTTAACCAAGATCTTATAATACACGAGGAGGGTGGTAATGGCACTACACGTGGTCATAATGGCTGGAGGCAAGGGTGAAAGGCTATGGCCCCTGTCAAGGGAGAAAAGGCCAAAGCAGCTCATCTCATTGGATGGAAAATCAAGCATGCTGAGGAAAACCTTTGAGAGGATATCTCCAATCGTGTCGCCGACACAGACCTATGTCGTCACAAACAGGGACATACTTGATACCGTGATAAAAGAACTACCAGAGGTACCTAAAAAGAACATCCTTGCAGAACCCGTTGCAAAAAACACCGCACCATGCATAGGCTATGCAGCCCTGGTGATATCAAAGAATGATCCCCAGGGAGTAATGGTTGTTTTACCGTCGGACCATGTAATAGCAGACGAACAAAGGTTCAGGGACGCGCTCAGTTTTGGTATAGGTGCGCTGGACAAACATCCCGAACTGCTTATTACTCTGGGCATGATACCCAACTATCCAGAGACCGGATACGGCTACATAGCCTTGTCCAAGCGCATATACAAGAAAGACAGCTTCGTACTCCACAGGGTGGAGGCCTTCCACGAGAAACCGGACAGGAGGCTTGCAGCTAGCTACATAAGGAAAGGATACCTTTGGAATTCAGGCATGTTCATGTGGCGCGTGGACACGATACTAAAGGCATTTGAAAAGCACCTCCCTGACACTTACGAGGGACTGAAGGAAACACTCCAGAGGGGAAAAGAGGGAAAGGATGATCTAGAGAAGTTCTACAACAGCGTTGATGCCATGTCCATAGATTACGGAATAATGGAGAAGGCAAAGGAGGTGGCAGTTATACCGGTGGAGTTTGGTTGGAACGACGTGGGTTCCTGGGATGCACTGGGGAGGTTGCTACCCGCGGATGGAAAAGGTAACACTATCCACGGGGACGTGGTACTGGACGATGCATGGAACAACGTTGCATGGACCACAGAGAAGAAGATAGTGCTCATGGGTGTGAACAACATGGTCGTTGTTGACGGGGAGGATGCAATACTCGTGTGTCCACGTGGAAGGTCTCAGGACATAAACAAGTTGTTGAAAAAGATCAAGCAAAACGACCTATAGAACAAAAAGATAAGCCTTAGCTGTATTGAGAAATAATGTGGGGCCGTGTCCTAGTCCTGTTCCACCTTGGTTATGGCCCCCCTGATGCCCTTGGCAAAGAGCCTGCCACTGGTCTCAAACATGATGTATCGCGTGGATACAAGTGGTATGCCTTTTTTAGTGGCAAGTTCTACTGCTTCCTCCACAGGCCTTTTTCCCCTTACAAAGACAACGGCAGACAGGCCCATGGCATCCGCGGTGCGTACAACTATCTGGTCGGTAAGGCCGGTCAGCAGAACAGAGCCCTTCTTGGCAAAGGCAAATACGTCGCTCATGAGATCAGCTGCAAAGGCACTCTTTATATCCATGTCCAATTTATCTTCACCAACGATTAAATCGGCCTCGAGCAGCTCTACGATCTCCCCTAATCTCATATAAATCCTTCACAAAGGGCATGCATTTATTTCTTGTCCATAAGGTACTCGTGAATCGCCCTCGCAGCCTTTCTCCCTGCACCCATGGCAAGGATAACCGTTGCAGAACCCGTTACTATGTCACCACCTGCAAACACGCCTTCCCGCGAGGTCTTTCCAGTCTCCTCGTCTGCCACTATGTACCCCCACTTGTTCAGCTCAAGCCCCGGGGTAGTAGCCTGTACAAGTGGATTTGCCCTTGTGCCAATGGCAACAACAACGGTGTCAACATCCAGGACGAACTCGCTCCCCTCAATAGGCACGGGCCTTCTCCTTCCGGATTCATCAGGTTCGCCCAGCTCCATCCTAAGGCACTCTATGCCCACTACCCAGCCCTTATCATCACCTATATACCTCTTTGGGTTTGTTAGAAGCTGAAAGTTTATCCCTTCCTCCTTTGCGTGGTGAATCTCCTCCAGCCTTGCAGGCATTTCCTTCTCGGACCTCCTGTAGACCAGGTAGACATTGTCTGCCCCGAGTCTGAGAGCGGTACGTGCAGAATCCATGGCAACGTTCCCACCTCCGATTACTGCGACGTTCCTGCCCTTGACTATGGGTGTGTCGTACTCGGGGAACAGGTATGCCTTCATGAGGTTTGCCCTTGTAAGGTACTCGTTTGCAGAGTATACGCCGTTCAGGTTCTCCCCGGGTATACCCATGAACACGGGCAGACCTGCACCCACACCCAAAAAGATAGCGTCGTAACCCTCTTGAAACAGTTCGTCAATGGTGGATGTCTTGCCTATAACATATGAAGTCTCTATCTTTACGCCCATCCTCTTGAGGTAATCTATCTCAGAAGCCACTATGTCCTTTGGCAGACGAAACTCGGGAATGCCATATACAAGGACGCCACCGGGCTTGTGGAGTGCCTCGAATATGGTCACATCGTGACCCAGCTTGACAAGGTCGCCTGCCACTGTCAGCCCGGCCGGTCCCGAACCTACTATGGCCACCTTTTTCCCTGTGGGCCCGGCTATCTCTGGTATCTCGACCTCGCCCTGGGACCTCTCGTAGTCTGCGGCAAAGCGCTCCAGCCTACCTATGGCAACCGGTTCGCCCTTCTTTCCACGTACGCAGCGCTGCTCGCACTGTATTTCCTGTGGACAAACCCTTCCGCATATGGCAGGAAGAGCATTCTTCTCCTTTATCTTCTTCGCTGCCCCCACGAAGTCGCCGTCTGCTATAAGGTTTATAAAAGCCGGTATGTCTATCTCCACTGGGCAGCCCTCAACACAGAAAGGCCTTGGGCAGTTAAGACATCTAAGGGCCTCCTTCTTTGCCAGTTCTGCCGTGTACCCGTATGGCACCTCATCAAAATTCCTTGAGCGTACCTTTGGATCCTGTTCAGGCATAGCCTGGCGGGGTATCTTCATCCTTTCCTTTGCGTTCATGACCCCCTCCCCTCCTTCCTGAGAGTTTCAAGGTAGCGTTCCAGGGAGAGCCTCTCCTGTTCAAGGTATATCCTTTGCCTGTCTATGAGTTGCTTGAAATCCACCTGGTGGCCGTCGAACTCTGGACCGTCAACGCATACAAAGCGGGTCTTGCCACCTACGCTCACCCTGCATGCACCGCACATGCCTGTTGCATCCACCATGATGGAGTTAAGGGAAACAATGGTGGGTATATCGTACTTCCTAGTGGTGTCGCACACTGCCTTCATCATTGGAACAGGCCCAATTGCAACCGCCTGGTCTACATGTTTCCCCTTCTTTATCACCTCTTCCTCAAGGGCCTGGGATACGAACCCGTGGAATCCATAGGACCCATCATCCGTGGCCACTATAAGCTCGTCAGATACCGAGCGCATCTCGTCTTCCATTATTACAAGGCCCTTATCCCGGGCACCAATTATGGATATCACGTAATTACCCGCAGCCTTCATGGCCTCGGTTATTGGATACACCGGAGCAACCCCAACACCACCCCCGATACAAGCAACAGTGCCCACCTTCTCTATGTTCGTTGGCTTGCCCATGGGTCCGACAATGTCCATTACCTCGTCACCCACTTCCAGCATGCTCAGGTGATACGTTGTCTTCCCAACCCTCTGGAACACGATGGTAATAGTCCCTCTCATTGGGTCTGCATCCGCAATGGTAAGGGGTATCCGCTCACCCTGCTCGTGTATGCGTATTACAACGAATTGGCCTGCTCTTCTCTTTCTTGCTATCTTGGCCGCCTCGAATACCATCTGGAATACATTTTCTGAAAGTTGCCTCTTTTCTATCAACTTAGAAGCCATGCGTGTCCCTCCTAGGACCTGGTATCGTTTATTTTTGTGAATATGCTTGATAGTAGGCCTAGGGTGAGGAATGCGCCTGGTGGTAGTATCATGACCAGGACTGGTTTGAAGCTCTTCCATGCTATGGTATAGCCGAGTATGCTGCCGCTGCCCAGTATCTCCCTGATGCTGCCCAGGACCACGAGGGCCAGGGTGAACCCGAGCCCTATGCCAAGGGCATCGGCAATGGATAACCACACATTGTTCTTGGACGCAAACGCCTCTG
>WFSG01000010.1 GCA_015486075.1 Deltaproteobacteria bacterium | reverse complement strand
CACTCCCGGCAGACCAGAGCGCTTATGCCGCAGTGGATTCCATAACGCATATGCTGGAGGCGTATTTCAACAACACAGAGCCTTATAGTCCTTTACAGGACAGGCTCATTTACGCGGTGATGAAGACCATCATGGAAAGCACCGAGACCATACTTGAAAATCCCACTGACTACAATGCAAGGGCAAACATGATGTGGTCAGCAACGCTTGCGTTCAATGGTTTTATCCCATTGGGGCTAGGCAAAATAGGTTTCCCCTGCCACATGATAGAACATTCCCTAAGCGCATACTATGACATAGCCCATGGTGCCGGCCTTGCAATCGTAGTGCCTGGCTGGATGAAATATTCCATGGAAGAGAATCCAGCCCGGCTTGCAACGTTTGCTAGGGAGTTTTTCGGTGTAAAGGACAAGGATGACAAAAAGGCTGCAGCAAAGGCAATACAATCTCTTGAAGACTGGTTTAAGGTGATAAAGGCACCCACCAGGCTAGGACATGTGGGTATACAAGCTAGTGACATAAACAGGATAGCCTCCAACGCCTATGACTTGGCAAGGGTATGGAGATTAAAGGGATATACAAAAGAGGTAATATCTAGCATCTTGAGCCTATGCCTGTAGATGAATGGCCTGCTCGTTGAGTCTACGTGATAGTACTGCCCGGCCTTTGCAGCTATCATGGCGGTGGATATTGACATTTCACCCCGGTATCAGATATCTTTAAAGCTCCTAGTTTCTATTTAAAGGAAGATCTCATGCTTGAAATGATAACAGAAGGGTTCAAGAAGGCTCAGTTAAGGCTTACAGGGAAGACCATAATACAGGAAAGGCACATAGAAGAGGCCATAAGAGACATACGCGTCTCGCTTCTTGAGGCAGATGTAGAATTCCACGTTGTAAAGGGTTTTACAGAGAGGGTCAAGGCAAAGGCACTGGGCGAGATAGTGCAGACCAGGGTAAGCCACGCTGGGAAAAAACTCAAGGTAGGACCCCAGGAACACTTCATCAAGATATGTTACGACGAGCTGGTCTCTCTCATGGGTCCAGTGGACACGTCACTTGATCTCGGTAACAGAGAGGTAAATGCAGTGATGATGGTGGGGTTACAGGGAAGTGGAAAGACCACGACCACGGCAAAGCTGGCCAGGCACCTTAAAGAAAAGGGGAAGAAGCCCATGATGGTGGCTGCCGATGTATACAGGCCAGCCGCAATAGAACAGCTGAAGGTACTTGGCAAGAAGCTTGACATACCCGTTTTCTCTGCGCCTGCAAAGACACCACCTGAGATCTGCAGAGATTCCCTGGAGGCGGCACAGTTCAAGGGCTGCGACGTGGTTATATTTGATACTGCTGGCCGCACTATAGTGGACGAGGCACTCATGCGGGAGTTGGAAGACATAAAGACTGCTGCCAGACCTGAGAACATATTGCTGGTAGTGGACGCCATGATAGGCCAGGAATCGGTAAACATAGCAAGGGAGTTCGATCGCAGGCTTGACATGACAGGTTTCATACTGACCAAGCTTGATGGCGATGCAAGGGGTGGTGCTGCGCTTTCAATAAAAGAGGTCACGAAAAAGCCAATAAAGTTTGTAGGCATGGGTGAAGCACTGGATCGCCTCGAGGAATTCAGGCCTGACGGACTTGCATCGCGCATACTGGGCTACGGGGACATAGTGGGACTTGTAAAGGACTTCGAGAATGTAGTGGACGAGAAAAAGGCCGAAGAAGAGGCAGAAAAGATCCTAAAGGGAGATTTCACGTTTAATGATTTCGTGAAACAACTTAAAATCATAAAGAGAATGGGGCCACTGGCTGATATACTTGAAAAACTCCCGCTGGGCGCAGGCGGCATGCAACAGGATGTAAAGGTGGATGACAGGGAGTTGACATGGGTCGAGGCCATAATTATGTCCATGACCCCATACGAGAGGGATCACCCAGACTGCCTGGATGATAGCAGGATAGACAGGATAGCTAAAGGCAGCGGCCAATCCAGGTCAAAGGTCATGGAACTCATACAAAGATTCTCCACCATGAGAAGCATAATGAAGGGACTTGGCAAGGGCCTGGGGGGGAAGAAGAAAGCACTTGCCAAGATAGGCATGGGTGACATGGATGTTGCTGGCCTACTGGGCGGTGCCATCCCAAAGCAGAAAAAAACCTCCCTGGTAGACCTCAAGAAAAAGAAAACAAAGAGAAAAATGGCTAAAAAGGCAAGAAAGAAAAACCGATAAGGGTGTAAAGCATACCCTATTACGAGGTGTTCATGGATGATCACCCAAGCATAGAACAGGAATTAAGGGTCGTAAAGAGAGTAAACGAGGCTATCTCTCTTGCACCCGATGTAGAGGCTGTTGCAAGCTCAATACTTGATATCATTATCGACGAGACAAAGGCCGAGAATGCATCATTGATGATGCCGACGCAGGACATGTCTCGTCTTGAGATCCGGGCCGCAAAGGGTAAGCTTGACGACTATTCCAGATATTCGGAGAACACCATAGGCCAGGTATTTAGTATAGGAGAGGGCATTGCCGGAATGGTGGGCTTAAGCAAAGAGCCCATCATTATAGAAGATGCAAGGAATGACCCCCATTTCCAGCCAAGGGATGTAAAGGTTAAGATAGGATCCCTCCTCGCTGTACCACTTATATACGGAAAGAATGAACTAGTGGGCATTCTTAACCTGAGCCACTCAAGGCCAAACATGTTCTCAGAAAAGGACCTCTCCCTAATCAAGTTCTTTGCAGCGCCTGCTGTCCTTGCCCTTAGAAATGCCAGGATGATGAACGACATAGAGAGCATAAACAGGATACTCAGGGAAGACCTTTCAATGACGGACAAGGCCATGGAGGAATTGAGAAAGAACGCACTTAAACTTTTTAACTACCTCTCGATAGGCATACTGGCCGTGGATTCAGATGGCGTAATAACCGGAATAAATAAAAAGGCGATCGACCTGGTTGGACTAAAGGCCGGCCAAAGCATATATCCCATATTGACCGAGGAGACTATAAAGAGACTCGTCCTTGATGAGTCAAATCATTCTGCTGATATCTCACTGCACGGCCGGGTTCTGAACATAGAATGCACACCCATACCTTTCAGGCCGTCATGGCACACGCTTATCTCTGTAAGGGACATAACCGCGGAGAGATTCAAGGAAGAAAAGCTACTGAGAATACGTGACCAGTACAAGGACCTAGTGGAAAATGCCATAGATGCCGTGTACATAATAAGGGATGGACGTTTCATCCTCACAAACAAAAGGTTCCAAGATATGTTTGGTTACACCTCAGAAGAGCTTTTCGGCTTGCATTTCCGCCACCTAATAACCACAAGCTCCTTGAGGGAAATAAGTAAAGGTCTGAAAAAATCTAAGGATAGTAACTTTTTTGTGTCCAACCTCGAGATAGAGGCAATAAAGAAAAATAAAGATACCATATACGTGGAAGTGAGCATAGGAAGCTTGATGGTGGAAGGAAAGCCTGCATTCGTAGGCATGGTAAGGGATATCACCATAAAAAAACAATTGCTAAACATAAAAACCAGATTCCTACACGTGGCATCTCACGAAATAAGAACTCCCCTTACGGTCATACGGGGATATGCCAAGATGCTCATGAAGCAGGAATCCGCAAGGCTGACCGACGAGCAAAAGGAATGGGTAAGGGAAATAAAGGAACACAGTGACAAGCTACTTTTGTTCACAAACACCCTGCTTGACTTTGCCAGGATAAACGCTGGCAAACTAAATATCCGCAGGCAGCCAACCAATATACTTGAACTGCTTCAGCACATGACAAGGAGCTTGCAGATACATGCAAATGAAAAGGGTATATCCCTTGTGCTCGAAGCAGATACCGACCTGCCCGAGATAAACGTGGATCCTTTGAAGATAGAAGAGGCCATTACGAACCTGGTTGAAAACGCGATAAAGCATTCCCCTGAAAACAGCACTGTCCGAATTTACCTTAACAAAATAGAGACAACAAACACCGATTATATACACAGGCTTCTCGGACAGGACAGCATCAGTATAAGGGTGGTTGACCAAGGTCCGGGTATAAAGCCCGAAGAGGCCAAAGAGATATTCAGTGAATTCTATGTGGGCGAGAGGGGCAGTAACAAGCAGGGTATAGGCCTAGGCCTGGCCATAACAAAAGAGATAATACATGCACATGGTGGTAAGGTTTGGGCTGAGCCCTCTGGCAAGGGCGGCCAGTTCGTAATGACAATACCCTTGAATACTCAGGCGACTTAATGTACGCTGGAAGGAACAGGTATGGCTAGTGACAAGATAACCATAATGGTCATCGATGACGACAGTGGCATAAGGGGATACATCTCTAACCTCCTGACTCAGAAAGGATACGTCGTAGTTCCATGTGCCAATGGTGCAGAGGCAATAGAGAGGCTACGTTCGGGTAACGATGATGTTTCACTTGCACTATTGGATATATTGATGCCGGAGATGGATGGGCTGGACACGCTTAGCGAGATAAAAAGGATGTACAAGGATATGCCCGTTGTAATGCTAAGCGCACTCGGGCATACGAACATCATTGTAAAGGCAATGAAGGCAGGTGCAACTGATTACCTAGTAAAACCCTTTGAAGAGGAAGAGCTTGAACTTGCCATAAAAAAGGCACTTGAGAAAAGTGAGCTGCTGGCCGAGATATCAACCCTCAAACGCAAACTGGAGGCGAACGAGCAAAAGGGAGAATTTATATATTCCAGTTCAAAGATGCAGAAGATAAAAGACGTTATTGAACAGGTTGCAGATACAGATGCAAGCGTGCTCATAGAGGGAGAAAGTGGTACGGGTAAAGAACTGGTTGCCAGGGCGTTACACTATCGTTCATCCCTATCAGAGAAACCTTTTGTCAAGGTCAACTGCGCCGCTCTACCAAGGGAATTACTAGAGTCCGAGCTATTTGGCTATGAAAGAGGGGCATTTACCGGTGCATACAAGGCAAAGGCTGGAAAGTTTGAGCTGGCGAATAACGGAACCATGTTCCTAGACGAGATATCCGAGATAGATCCTTCCATACAGGCAAAGCTCCTCCAGGTGCTACAGGAGGGATCCTTCTCCAGACTAGGTGGCAAGCAGGATATAAGGGTCAACGTAAGGATAATAGCGGCAACCAACAGGAACTTAAGGGAAGAGGTGGAGGCCGGAAGATTCAGGGGTGACATCTATTATAGGCTGAACGTTGTCAATATACATATACCACCCTTAAGGGAACGACCAGAGGATATACCGTACCTGTTCGAATACTTCCTGGAGATCTACAACGCCAAGTATGGTAAACAGATAAAGGTCAAGAAAGACAAGATATATCCACTGATAATGAATTACCATTGGCCAGGTAATGTAAGGGAGCTCAAGAACATGGTTAAGCGTGCAGTCATACTCGGAAACATAGATGACCTCCATAATTACCTGGGCTTTGCCCTGCATAAAGCCAAGCCAAAGAAAGAGGAAAACAAGAAAAGGCAAGTAGAAAAGGCAGTGGAAGAGCATCCGGATCATGTGGACGTGGATGAAGTGGAGGTCGGCCCTCTCAAGAAGATAGCGAAAGAGGCCACCCTAAAGGCCGAGAGCCAGGCCATACTCAAGGCATTACAGAAGACCAACTGGAACAAGAAAAAGGCAGCACAACTCCTGGAGATAAGCTACAAGGCCCTTTTGTACAAGATAAAAGAATGCGGTATTGACCGCTAGCAGGCCGATAGCACCTTAAAAAGCCATAAGCTAACTACGATTTACTTATTTAAGGCCTAAAGACAAGGATTGGATATTACGACTATATCGTGTAGGGTACATACATGGGATTGCAAAAACACAGGATACTATCCAGGGGTAATAAGAAAACGGGTATAATATCCTTGCCCGTGCGAAGAGAAAAGTAAGCGTTGGGGGTTTATATGAGAAAATACATGTTCGTTTTACTGCTGCTAATTGTCCCATCGGTTCTTTATGCACAGGGGGAAAATTACATAATTGGACCGTCTGATGTGCTTGAGATCTCGGTGTGGGGTGAGGCTGACCTATCCAGGCAGGTCAACGTGAGAACAGACGGATTCATATCACTACCTTTAATTGGCGAGGTAAAGGCAGCAGGTAAAACCCCGGGCAATCTGGAGAAGGAACTGGAAAGCTTATTAAGGAAGTATATAAAAGAACCCCACTGCGCCGTGATAGTGGTGGAGCCAAAAAGCAAACGATTCTACATAACAGGAGAGGTCAATCACCCTGGCATGTTCCTTGTCGATTCAGAGCTACACCTTACCCAGGCCCTTGCACTTGCCGGTGGATTTACCCAGTGGGCTGACAAGGGTGGCATTGTCATCATACGGTATGGCCAAAGCGGCAAACAAAAACGCCTGGAATTCGACTACAAGAGGATAATAAAGGGAAAGTCTCCTGATCCACTCGTATTACCAGGTGATACAGTGATAGTGCCATGATGTATACAAAGTATACCCCTATCATAATCTTCATCTTTATAGTAACAATGCCCCGTTGTGCCCTTGCAAAGCTGGAGATACACCTTGGTGCATATGGTTCTATGGAATATTCAGACAACTACAATGGCACTCCACACGATGAACGTAGCGATGTCACTTACGAGGCAGGTCCAAGCCTTGAGATCAAATCCGTTTCTAGAACACTAAACTACGGCGTATCAGGGCATATTACCAGGAGTGACCACAGGCACAATGACCAGGACAACACCACAGAGGCTATGATCTCGGGCAACGCATCGATAACTGGCCTTGTGGACGCACGGATAGAATATACAAAGACCAGGGAAAGGGAATACCTGGACCAGGCGCCAGGTTTCTACAGAAGGTATACCGGGAATATAACCCTTCACAGAGATCTATCGGCCGAGACGAGCATATCCACGGGCTATACCAGATACCACGAAAATGCACCGGACGAGGACATAACTGACAATGCCTTATCCCTAAGCGTAAACCACGCCTTCACACATTCCACCACAGGTACGTTCATGGCTGGCTACGATGACTATTCGTTCGAAATCAGAAATGACGTGTCTATCTTTTCTTCTGAGATAGACTTGAGAACAGACTTGACACCTAAGAGTACAATAGGTCCCACCTTCGAGTACGCCCACCACGCAAGGGATAAGCTAAACGACGAGGACGTCTACACCATGCTTTTCTACTGGATATACGCACTTAGGCCTACCACGACCTTAACCACCTCTATAGGAAGGAGCTGGCTTGATATGCAAAACGAGTCAAATCACAGCGAGACAGATGCAAATATCAGCCTCAGTCAGGAGCTACCAAGGGATACCATATCTGTGGGGTTATCAAGGAGCTTTACAATAGAATATAATGAGAGCGATCGTTATGGTACGTACAGGACAAAATCGGCCACTATAAGCTGGGAGCACAGGTTCTCAAGAGACTTGAGCACTAGAGTATCGGGCGAGGTATTAAAACGGAAGCCTACCGAGGTAATACCAACTGTGTTCGAGGGAAGGGAAAAAGATATTACAGCAAATGGGTCAATAGTTTGGCATATAAACAGGTACGTGACAGTAAATACCACGTATGAGCATCTTGAGCATCACTACCAGTTCTTGGATGCTGAAAGAGAAAACAGATATAGGCTTAGCCTCGAGGTATTATATTAAAAATGGAGCAAACAGAAAAACAAATAGGTCTACAAGACATACTTGAAGGTATGATAAGGAGGAAGTACCTTGTACTGATACCCCTGGTATTTTTTATAATGCTAGGCGCATGGCTTTATTTCGTGCTTCCCAGATACTACGAGGCGACAACCCTTATTATTGTGCAGCCCCAGGAGATACCATCCTCGTACGTTGAATCAACTGTAAGCATACCAATAGAAGAACGTGTAAGGACGTTATCCCAGGAGGTGATGTCAAGGTCACACCTCGAAAGAATCATAATGGAGATGAACCTCTACAGTGATGCGAGGCAAAAAGGCACGCCCATGGATATACTCGTGGAAAGCATGAGGAAGAACATCAAGGTGGACATAGGGGGGGCAAGGGGGGCAAGAAACCAAGTAAGCTCGTTTTCCATCACCTTCAGGGGAAGAGACCCCCAGAAGGTAGCGGATGTAACAAACAGGATTGCATCTCTATTCATAGATAGTAACTTAAGGCTCAGGGCAAGGGAGGCAACCGAGACTACGCACTTTCTCGAGAACCAGCTCGCCAATCTCAAGAAACTCCTCGAGGTACAGGAGCAAAAGATAAAGGATTACAAAAACAAGTACATGGGGGAACTACCGGAACAGCTCCAGACAAACCTCTCCATGATAACAAGCCTGCAGACACGGCTTGAATCTTTGCAGTCAAGCCTGTCCGACGCTATGGACAGAAAGCTACTCATACAGCAGCAGCTGGGACAGGAAGGCGGGGCAACACCAGTGGCAACACTCTCTCAAAGGCAGCAAAAAATTGCCGAGTTAAAGGCCAGACTAGAGGACATGAGAACCCGCTACACGCCAGAGCATCCCGAGATAAAGATGTTAGAGGAACAGATAAAGGGACTCGAGTCCATGCCCGAGAAGAAGGAAGAAACCATGCTTTCACCACACGTTGTCGAGCTCAAGAACCAGCTGGCAGCCGCTACAATAGAGGTAAAAAGCCTGCAAAAAGACATTGATAATATAAAAAGCAAGATAAAGTACTACCAAAAGAGGGTTGAGAACACGCCCAAGAGGGAACAGGAACTGGCAGGGCTTACCCGGGACTACGATATTACCCAGAGAAACTACCAGAGCCTACTCGACAGGGTCTTCGAGGCCAAGATGGCGGAAAGCCTGGAAAGACGGCAGCAGGGAGAGCAATTCAGAGTGGTCGACCTAGCGCTCCCACCGCAGGCACCAGTGAGCCCTGATATGAGAAGGCTGGCCCTTATATCTATAATACTTGGCATATTATCAGGGGCAGGACTGGTACTCCTCCTGGAATACATGGACACCACGGTAAGAAGTGTAACCCAACTTGAGCAGTGGACCGGCGGCATACCCTGTATCACGGCAATACCCTTTGCACCCACCACCAACGATATAAGGAGACAAAAGCTCAAGAGCATTCTCTACATCGGGGTCATAATATCCATTGTTGCACTAGGTACATGGGGAATAGTATATTCTTCAATGCACCATATCGTGGTCGATATCCCCATAAGCAGGTTCTTGTAAGATGTACACGGATTTCTTCGGGCTAAAGGCAAAACCTTTCAGCATTACCCCTGATCCTAAGTTCCTTTACATGAGCCCCTACCACAGGGAGGCCCTTGCCCACCTGCTTTACGGCATACGGGAAAACACGGGTTTCGTAGTCATAACCGGTGAGGTAGGGACAGGTAAGACCACGCTGCTTAATGCACTATTACTCAAGCTGCCCGATACAATGCCAAGGGTCGTGATAAAGAATCCCAGGATATCCGCTGGTACCATATACAAGCTCCTGGGTGAAGCAATAGGTATACCCGAAGAAATGAGATCGAGTGACCATATCCAGATATACGAGAAAAGGCTTAAAGAGGTGGGTGGTGCACTAATAGTGGTTGACGAGGCACAAGGACTCTCAATAGACCTCATGGAAGAGATACGCCTGTTGTCCAATCTTGAGACATCTCAAAAAAAACTGATCCAGATAATACTACTGGGACAACAAGAACTGAACAACCTGCTTCTCAACCCAAAACTGAGACAGCTAAAACAGCGTATAGGCATCAAGTTCCAAATACCTCCGCTTGATAGCAAGGAAACCGCCGATTACATAGAACACAGGCTTAAGGTTGCCGGGTACGAACCACGCGAAAGGCCCATCTTTACACCCAAGGCAATCACCGAGATCTACACAAAGACAGGGGGCTTCCCGAGGCTCATCAACATAGTCTGCGATAACGCCATGCTTGACGCCTATACTGAGGATATCACCCAGATAGGTCCAAAACAGATAAATAAGGTAGTACTCGACATGGATAGCACGTACACGAGTACCACGAGTGGACCCTATGCAGATAAAAACCGGGCAGAAAGAGGCAGTAATGGCCTTCGCATGTGGAAGATGATCATGGTCATATTACTCTCCCTCACCGCAGGTGCAGGCCTTGCGTGGTATACAACCTTGAAGCCTGCCTTGTTTAAACATGCCTACGCCAGGATCGAGCGCCGCTTTCCATCATTAGGTATTCTATCTTCAAAGGCAAACAATAAAAAGCCTACTCCAGGCGGCATACAAGGGGCTGAAGGTGTTAAAGAGCAGCGCCAAACTAAGAACAAAAGGGTAGCGATGATCCAGGACAAACCCTCACCACCTGTTCCTCCACCCATACCCGAATCCCAAAGGCCCAAAGGGACATGGATCACAGTAAGGGCAGGGGATACCATTGCCTCTATCGCTGCCAACTACTACGGCATGGTAAACATGGCCATACTAAAGAAGATACAGACAGCAAACCCGCAAATAAAAGACATAAACCTCATATACCAGGACAGTAAGATATTTTTACCAGACATAGTACCATCAAAAACAGTTATATACAGTGTCAGCATAGCATCCTACCACAGCATGCAGGAGGCAAGGGCCGTGTTCCAAGACCTTGCCTCTGCAGGATTCGACGCAACGCTTTACCCCTACATATCGACTGATGGTAAACCATGGTACAGGATAACCATAGGTACATTCGAGACAGAGGGAGAGGCAATAGTATTCGCGAGCAAGCTTAAAAACAAAGGCTTTCTTTATGCCAAGCCAGTTAAGATTACCATGGAGGACTAGCAAGACAATGAAGATCTCAAAGGCACTGGAGAAACAGAACAAGGAACACCCTGTAGCAGGCATGGAAGGCGAATTAGACGACCATCTTTACATGTACCACATGCCATACTCATACACTGCTGAGCAGATACGGAAAATCAGGACCCAGATATTTCACATGACTAACAGAGCCATACCAAGGGTAATCATGGTAACCAGCTCTGTGCCCTCTGAAGGCAAGACAATAGTGGCATCAAACCTAGCCATATCCATTGCCAAAAGCGAGGAAAAGCATGTACTCCTGATCGAGTGCGACATGCGAAAGCCAACACTCTACAGGGTATTTAAGTTCCCCAAGTCGCCGGGTCTGAGCGAGATAATCCAGGGTAAGGCAACAATAGAAGACTGCCTGGTTAAGACACCCATAGAAAAATTCACCATCCTTCCCGCAGCCGAGAATCCTCCTTCTAACCCTTCCGAACTGCTCGAATCGCGCAGGATGGCATCCATTATAGAGGAGGTTGCAACAAGGTACAGTGACCGTTTCATAATACTGGACACACCACCCATACAGGCAACCGTAGACCCGAAGATAATCTCAGGCCAGGCAGATGCAATCATCGTTGTTGCAAGGTATAGGTACATAAAGAGGGGAGACTTTGAAGCAGCCCTGGACAACCTGCCCCGGGATAAGATAATTGGCACCGTTCTGAACGCCGTGGACGAGATACCAGCTGTAAAATATAAGTACAAGAAATACAAGTATGACAAGTACTACTGATATAACCTAAATAGTGGTCCTTAAGCATATTGAGATGTCTTGCCAAGACCTCGAAACAAACTGCGTTTTGGATATCCCAAACACTGCATATCTCTTGGAACAAGCATGCCTAGCTGCATCTCTCCTTTATGGTGTTGAGTATATTCTCCTCCTGGCCAATCTCGTAGAGCTTCTCGCCAAAGGAGTCCACCACGTAGAACACGTTGGTATACATGTTGTCTTGCGTTGATATGAATGCCCGGTGAATGTTCAGACCAGCCTCGCTCAGCACACTAGAGATATTATATGTCATGCCCAGGGTCCTTGGGCCATCAACCTCTATTATGGTAAAAAAATCAGACGATTCATTGTCTACGTTGACCGTTACCACCTTTTTCTTGCGAATCTTGCCGCCTGTATTAAACAAGGGTTGCTTGTCTACTAGCGCGGATGCTAGGTCCATTTCGCCCGATGATACGAGCTTGAAGTGCTGGAAAATCTTATCCCACTCTCTATAATCAGGCCAAGGGGTAAGCACCTCGAAGACGTCCACTGCAAGACCATCGAGCCAGGTGAATACCCTGGCTTGTAATATCTCGATATGGTTTAAAGCCAGTATACCAGTCAGGATAGCAAAAAGACCAGGCCTGTCTCTCGTTATCAACGTGAGGGCAAAATGTTCCCCTTTCTGCGACACATCAAGGGCAATGGGCCTTGTCTTGCTTATGGCTTTGCTCAACTTTATGTGTTCCAGAATTTCGTGTACATCAAAATTCAAAACGTATACCTGGGGAAGTGCCCACAGACATCCAGCCTGCCTCAGCCCAAGCCTTTTGGGAACCTCCTGGATGAGCTTCTGCCATTTCATGTCTAGCTCTTTCATGTTGGCCTGCTCCCTGAAGACACCCCTTTCAAGTATGTGAAGTGACTTAAGATACAGATCATCAATAAGGGCTGTCTTCCATTCACTACTCTCAAGGGGACCTGACGCTAGGGTATCGGCCATGGTAAGTATGTAGAGCATTGAAAGCCTTTGTATATCACCGGTAGCCTTGGCCAACTGCACGGCCACCCTTTCCTCAGACAGGTCGCGTCTCAGTGCCACCTCGGAAAGCAGAAGATGGTTACGCACCAAAAACCTCACACAGTCTGCATCGGCCTCGATGAAACCCATTCTCCTTGCAATACGGTATGCTATATTTGACCCCTTCTCAGTGTGGTCTTCCCCATAGCCCTTTCCTATATCATGCAGCAATGCCCCTAGATACAGGGCTTGCTTTCGTTTTACCCTGCTGAATACATCCGGGATCAGCTGTTCCAGCCTCTTGACCTCACTAAGTGTGAGTATGGAGTGAAGATCAACGGTGAATTTATGGTAAATGCCCGACTGCACCCTTCCCTTTATTGTCTCAAATTCGGGTAATATACGTTCCAGTACACCTGTTTCCAGCATCTGTATAAGTGCATCCTTTGCGTGCTGACCCATAAGTATATTCATGAATGGTTCTCTTATTTCCCTATCTTTTCCCAATCTACCTATCTTATTTAGACCCCTCCTCAGTTTGGCCCTAGACACAGGACTTAGTCCGAACCCAAGCCTTGCCACGTGTTCGAAGGCCTTTATAATAAGCATAGGTCTCTGGGCTAGGTCTGGATCATTTGAGAACCTTATCTCTGTAGAGACTACCTCAAAGTCATCATCAATGGCCTTGCTCTCTCCTTCACGGTAAGGGAAAAGTCTGCGTCTAAATGTCGCAAAAACCGTTTCGCACATCATCTTTATAATCCGGGCATCCTGATGGACATGCCTCATGAGGATCTCTTCTGCCAGGGCTTTATCATCACCTTTTATACCTAGCATAGATGTGAGCTGATCCTGGTATTCAAAATATAGTTTATCGTTCTTCCGGGAAGATACCTTGTGGAGTAAAGACCTGACCAAAAGCATGTTATCTACTGCCTTAAAGAGTTCTTCTACATCAATGTCATTGGCCAGGTCTCTTGATAGTACATCTTTGATTGAGGTCAAACCATACAGTGCCTTGGCTAGCCAAATTATGCTGTGATAATCCCTAAGGCCACCTATCCCATCCTTGAGATTGGGTTCCAGTGCATAGGATGCATCACCGAATTTCTCATGCCTTATTTTGTTATGATATGCAAGGTCCTCTAAGAAGCACTTCTTCAACCTGCTGCCTCTACTCACTGTTAATCCGCGTACAAGATCATCAAATATGCTGGATGACCCCCAAAGGAGACGTGCATCAAGAAGTGAGGTCATAAAGAAAAAATCGTTCCTTGCATCCCGAAGTGTCTCTCTCAAGGTTCTCACGCTATAACTAACGTCAAAACCATCATTCCACAGGGGGTAAACTATGGTAGCGAGAATTCCCTCTATATCCCTGCGAGGCATTCTTTTACGCATGATGAGAAGAATATCAAGGTCCGAAAAAGGGCACAGTTCCATCCTGCCATAGCCACCCAGTGCAACTAGCGTCCAATTGTTGCCAGAGATACCAGGTATCTTAGCTACCAGCCCCAGTACCCTGGAATCAACATCCTTAGACAGCCTGTCTGCAAGTCCATAACCGGATGATTCAGGGAAGGGAGACGTGTTCATAGCTAGTCCCAAGGCCTTGGCAATACATAGGGTTTACAAGTACCATGCATGGCCCCTAGAACTCATATGGCATCTGTACCTGTCTCACCTGTCCTGATGCGGATTACCTCCTCAAGGGACACAACGAATATCTTGCCATCACCTATCTTTCCTGTCTTGGCGGCCTTCATTATGGTATCTATCACCTGCTGGGCCATACTGGAATCAACGACAACCTCTATCTTTATCTTTGGGAGGAAATCCACCTTATACTCTGCACCCCTGTAAATCTCCTTGTGCCCCCTCTGCCGGCCATAGCCCTTTACCTCGGATATTGTCATGCCCTTGATGCCGAGGGCGTTGAGGGCATCCTTCACATCATCCAGCTTAAACGGCTTTACTATGGCTTCGATCTTTTTCATCTGTACCTCCGTCTGTTTAATACTACATGCCTTTTACATAGTATATGCTGTCTCGCCGTGCTCACTCAGGTCAAGACCTTCCAACTCTGCCTCTTCTGTTACCCTCAGCCCGATCAAGGTGTCAACGACCTTAAGCAGAATCCAGCTTACAACAAAGGCATACACACCCACCACGACATCAGCTACAAGTTGGGTTACAAAGAAGCTGGGATTTCCGTTCAAGAGGCCATTCACACCACCAGGATTTACCACCTTGGAAGCAAAGAGCCCGAGCAGAAGTATACCCGTGAATCCGCCCAGCCCATGTATGCCAACAACGTCAAGGCTATCATCATAACCCAGCCTTGACTTTGCAGCAACTCCCATATAGCAGAGGGCACCAGCAACAAGCCCTATAACCACGGCAGAATTTGGTCCCACAAAGCCTGCTGCCGGTGTAACCGTTGCAAGACCGGCAACAGCGCCTGATGCAGCACCCAAGGTGGTAGGCTTTCCCCTATGAATCCACTCAACCAAAATCCACATGGCCATGCCAGACATCGCGGCCAGGTGTGTTGCTACAAACGCACTCCCTGCAACCGAGTTCGCTGCAAGCGCACTCCCTGCATTAAACCCGAACCAGCCAAACCATAACAGACCGGCACCCAACAGCGTGAGCGGCAGGTTGTGGGGCATGAACGTCTCCCTGCCGTATCCCTTTCTCTTGCCCAGTACAATGGCAGCTGCCAATGCCGCCGCTCCCGAAGATAGGTGAACAACCAGACCACCTGCAAAATCAAGCACACCCATTGCCTTGAGCCAGCCACCAGCACCCCATACCCAGTGGCAAATAGGGTTGTACACGAGTATGGTCCACAGGAGACTGAATATCATAAAGGGCCAAAACCTCATGCGCTCTGCAAAGGCACCTGTTATCAATGCAGGTGTAATCACGGCGAACATGCACTGGTAGATCATGAATACCACCTGAGGTATGGTGGATGCATAAGACGGGTTCGGACTCGCACCAACTCCCTTGAGGCCAAACATGGCAAGGCTACCTATAAATCCACCTACATCAGGCCCAAATGACATGCTGTAACCTATGTATACCCATTCCAAGGATATCACAGATATCATTATAAAGCTCTGCATAATCGTACCAAGCACGTTCTTGGCCCTGACCATGCCACCATAAAAAAGGGCAAGCCCTGGTGTCATGAGCAAGACCAGGGCCGCAGATATCAGTACGAAAGCAGTATCCGCTGGTTGTACATGCATAACCTATCCTCCTATCAATTAATCTTGCTTTGCTAAGAGGCAAGATAGATACCATGATCCACGCTACTGGAATAATCATCTATATTTTATAAAGCTTTTCTGTTTTCCTTACCAAGTTTAAACGATTTTCTACGGACATTATTGTTACATGGCTCTAGGTTACCCCATGAAGACTATACAAAATTGTCTAATTCCTCAGAACGTAATTCAGTAAATAATGATTTTAACCCTATTCAAACATCTCCTTTACCTTTTTTCTCAAGATCTTGCCCACGGGACTCAGAGGTAGCTTGTCCGCGAACACAATGGATTTAGGCCTCTTGAATCCGGTCAGCTTATCATCCAACCACTCTTTAATCTCCTCCCCAGTTGCATTCTCACCATCCTCAAGTTCAATAACGGCACGTACCGCCTGCCCCCATTCCTCGTCTGGAACACCGATAACGCAAGCATACCTTATCTTGGGATGTGCCTCCAGGATCTCCTCCACCTCGTGCGGGTAAACCTTTTCTCCACCTGTTGATATGGTCTCCTCTTTCCTGTCCACCACTATGAGTTCTCCATCTTCATCCAGATAGCCGAGGTCTCCCGAGTGGAACCATCCACCTTTCATAACCTCACCTGTCTTCTGTAAGTCCTTGTAGTACTCCTTCATAACCGTGGCACTCTTATAAAGGACCTCCCCTATCTCGCCCCTTGGGACATCCTTTCCATCAGGACCCACTATGCGCATCCCTATGCTACTAAGAGGCTTACCCACTGACCTGTCCTTGATACTAGTTGGGGTGGAATCTATCCTTACCGTTGTATTAGGGGTCATTTCGGTCTGGCCGAAGACATCCACCACGACGGCGTTGGGGAATTCCTCGAGTATCCTCCTCTTCCTCTCTGCAGGGTTGAGACCTGCACCTGTCATTGCAAGTAGTACCGAACTCGTGTCGTACTTACTGAGCCCTGGGTAATCCAAGATCCTTTTCCACTGGGTGGGCACCAGCATCAGCATGATAGGCCTTTCCCTCTCAATTATCTCAAGCACCTCTGAAGGGTCAAATCTTATGCCTGGTCTCAGTATGAAGCTCGCCAGTCCTAGCATGGGTCCTGTTATTAGAACCTGGTAATTCGCCATGTGAAATAGTGGCATATTCAGAAACATGGAGATACCCCCGTTTAATCTGTTCAAAATGGGTCCAACTGGGCTTCCGATTATCCTAGATAGGGATAACTTAAGAAGGCCTGCAACTAATGTACGGGCCCTGTCATATCTTACTATCCTATTTATAAACCCTTCAACACCTGGCATGGGAATCAGTCTCGAGATTATCTTGCCCAGATTTGAATTGCTATCCATGGCTAATCTTGCCAGAAGATCGCCAAAAACGGCCTCGGCCATGTTCCAGAAGTTGGCATATGTCAACACCACTCCTTTGGGCATTCCAGTGGTACCCCCTGTATAGCAGATAATGCACACGTCGCTTTCCATGGTGCATGGTTCAGGTTCTTTGCCTGTATTATCTGCCACCAACCCCTCGTAGTCCACCATGCCATCTGCAGAGACTGCATTATCGCGGCTTAGGCACACGAAATATTTTACCTTCTTAAGGGCTGGCCTTGCTTTCAACACTTCATCCAAGAACATGTCTTCGAAGATGAACATGACTGAGTCTGACTGGTTGGCCTGGTACTCGATCTCCCTTGCAACAAACCTGAAGTTCATGGGTACGGGCACTGCGCCTATCTTCTGAAGAGCATAATTGGATTCTATGAACTCGGGGCAGTCGTGAAACATTATGGTTACATGATCTCCTTTTCTTATGCCAAGGCCTTTTAGACCAGTTGCGAGACGGTTTACTCGCATGTTCAGTTCCCCCCAGGAGATCTTTCTTTGTCCGTACGTGATGGAAATGCCGCGAGGATTGTATCTTGCCTGGTCAGCGAGAAGTTCACCTAAGCTTTTCCTGGACATGTGTATACCCTCCTTCCATACTCACTGTACTAGGATTACGCCATTAGTAAACCAGGGAAAAGCCCCCCTAAATTGCAATTATTTCCTGCCTAGTTTCTCCATGTATGAGAGTGCATTATTCAGCCTTGCTATCACCCTCTCCTTACCCAGGGTTGATATAATCTCGAACAGACCGGGCGAGACTTTTCTACCCGTAAGGGCCACCCTTACAGGCTGTGCAAGCAGCTTAAGCTTGATACTGTACTTATCTAGTACATTCATGAATGCAGCCTCCACCTGCTCCTGGTTAGACACATCAACGACATCAAGCTCCTGGATAAGGCTCTTAAACATCTGCCCTAGCTCGGGCCGGAAGAATTTAAGTCTTAATTCTTCCGGGATATCCTCTATGTTAATATCCTTGAAATAGAAGTCACCTAAGTCTGCCATGTCCTTGAGTGTCTTTGAACGTTCTCTCAAGTCCACAACGACCCTCTCCACGTATCCCATGTCAGATACGCCAAGGCCCATCCTCTTTACGAATGGCACCAGCAACCTGGCAAGTCTCCTGGGGTCAGCCTGTTTTATGTAATGATGGTTGAGCCACAAAAGCTTGTCCGGGTTAAAAACCGCAGCACTCTTGCCCACGTCCCGTATGTCAAAATACCTGATTAGTTCTTCGAGCGAAAATATCTCCTGGTCCCCGTAAGACCATGAAAGCCTTGCAAGATAATTCACTAGGGCTTCAGGAAGATAGCCCATTTCCTTGTATGCCATGACCGACGTAGCACCATGCCTCTTGGAAAGCCTGGTCTTGTCAGGACCAAGTATCATCGGAACGTGTGCAAAGACAGGGGGCTTGAACCCAAGTGCCTTGTAAAGAACAATCTGTCTTGGTGTATTGTTCACATGGTCATCCCCCCTTATAACGTGGGTTATCCCCATAGTCGCATCATCTATCACAACTGTGAAATTATAAGTAGGCATACCGTCTGACCTAAGTATCACCAGATCATCTAGTTCGTCGTTGTTCACAGATATACGCCCCTTTATGGCATCATCAAAGCTGGTAATACCCGTAAGGGGTGAGGCAAAGCGCACAACCCTACCCGGTCCTGGGCCAAGGCCCTTGTTCCTGCACGTACCGTCGTACTTCGGCTTCCTACCCTCCTTAATGGCCTGTTTTCTCTTGACCTCTAGTAGTTCAGGGGTACATTCGCACCAGTACGCCTTCCCTTCTTCAAGGAGCCTTTCCACGTATGAGCGATACAGATCAATGCGATCTGACTGATAAAATGGCCCTTCATTCCAGTCTAGCCCCAGCCATTTCATGGCATCCAGTATCTGGGCCGTGTATTCTCGCCCTGACCTCTTGGAATCCGTGTCCTCTATCCTTAGCACGAACTTCCCACCCGTATGCCTTGCATATAACCAGGAAAAAAGGGCAGTCCTTGCCCCACCAATATGCAGGTATCCGGTGGGTGACGGTGCAAACCTAGTCTTTACAGTACCCTCTGACGCCATTACTGCACCTTTACCTTGGACCTTACAAAGTTAAGAAGACCACCACTGGCCAAGATATTAGCTTCCCTTTCAGAGAGTTGGATCCACGCCTTTAGTTCTTTACCTGTATCTATGTCTACCAGTCTAAATAAGCCATGCCTCATCCCTGATATTATATTTTCCATCCTCAAACGCATACCCTGATTTAGATGGTCATAGGTTTCCCTGTCAATTAGCACGGGTATTATGCCAAAATTTATCAGGTTTGAACGGTGTATGCGGGCAAATGACAGCGCTAGGACAGCCTTTATACCAAGGTACATGGGTGCCAAAGCTGCATGCTCCCTTGAAGAACCTTGGCCGTAATTATTGCCCGCAACCACACAACCTGACCTCGCCACGGTGGCGCGCTCGTGAAAAGCATGATCAAGGCCGCCGAATACGTACTTGGATATCTCCGGAATATTGGAACGTAGAGATAGAATCTTTGCTCCTGCAGGCATGATATCATCAGTTGTAATGTTGTCCCCTAGCTTGATAAGCGCTTCCACCTCTATGGCATCCTCAACAGGCTTTCCAGTGGGGATAGGCTTTATGTTTGGCCCCCTTGTCACCTCGACGCTGTCTCCACTTGTTGCAGGTGGTATTATCATACTATCATCTATCGTGAATTTGCCAGGCAGCTGGACAGATGGATATTCTCCCATATCCCTTGGATCAGCAAAAACACCTTGTATAGCACACGCAGCAGCAACCTCTGGGGATGCCAGGTATACCTCTGCAGACGGTGTACCAGACCTCCCCTTGAAATTTCTGTTGAAGGTACGCACAGAGACCCCCCCTGTCTTCGGGGCCTGGCCCATGCCTATACAAGGCCCACACGCGGTCTCCAGCAACCTGGCCCCGGACGATATGATATCGGCAAGCCCACCAGATAAAGCAAGCATCAGGAGTACTTGGCGCGAACCTGGGGCTATTGCAAGGCTTACATCAGGATGTATTTTTTTGTTTTTCAGAACAGATGCCACCGTGAGCAGATCCTTGAGAGAAGAGTTTGTACAGGAACCAATGATGACCTGGTCCACCGGCCTACCTTCGAGCTCCCTTATTGGTACAACGTTGTCCGGGCTGTGAGGACATGCCACGAGTGGTTCAAGCTCTTCCAGGTCTACTTCTATGGTGTGATCATAGGCTGCGCCTGGATCAGGGGCCAACTCTCGCCACTTGTCATCTCTTCCCTGGGCCTTTAAGAAATCCCTCGTCACATCATCGCTAGGGAAAATCGAGGTTGTAAGCCCAAGTTCTGCACCCATGTTGCATATGGTCGCCCTCTCTGGTACGCTCAGGTGTTCAAGGCCATCCCCTGTATACTCGAAGACCTTGCCCACACCTCCTTTAACTGTTAACCGCCTGAGGAGCTCCAGTATTATGTCTTTTGCACTTACCCATGGACTGAGTCTGCCCTTAAGGATAACATTCACAACCTTTGGCCTAGGCATGTAAAAAGGCATACCTGCCATTGCAGAGGCAACATCAAGACCCCCTACACCAATTGCAAGCATGCCCATGCCCCCTGCCGTTGGGGTATGACTATCCGAACCTAAAAGGACCTTTCCTGGAATGCCGAACCGTTCCAGGTGCACCTGATGGCATATACCGTTACCAGGCCTTGAAAAATAAACGCCGTACTTAAATGCCATGTCTTGCAAAAACCTGTGGTCATCGGCATTTTCAAAGCCTGTTTGCAAAGTATTATGGTCTACATAGCTCACGGATAGCTCGGTCCTGACCCTGTCAAGACCAATGGCCTCGAATTCCAGGTAAGCCATGGTCCCTGTGGCATCCTGTGTTAGTGTCTGGTCTACCTTAAGCGCTATCTCATCCCTTGTCTCGCCTACCTTATGTACATTAATGATCTTCTGAAAAAGTGTTTCAGCCATAAATAACACTCCTTACATGTACAATAAAAAGCCTGTATAAGGCTAATTCGGCCCTAGAGTCAATAGCAATGCAATAACCATT
>WFSG01000009.1 GCA_015486075.1 Deltaproteobacteria bacterium | reverse complement strand
CTTGAATATCCCAGCCGCCTCAGAGCCACGTTAAGCGTGCTATTACTCATGGGCCTGGCCTTTGTACGGACGCTTGGGAAAACATACCTGCCGTCCCCGGTCAAAGGCTCGATCTCCCTCAGTATCTCGACCGCCTGCCTGGACAACGGGACAAGATGAGATCGCTTCATTGTAGGACTTGTCCCTGGGTTTGAGACTGCGTATCTTCAGATCAGTTAAAGCCACTCCACACCTCCTTCAGCAGCTCTTTGGGGGTATTTTTAGACTAAAAATACCAGATTTTCAAATGTGCCTTTAATTATACCCCTGAATACCCCCAGATTTTAATGAAAATTGCCGGACAGTAAAGGACGTAAAGAAACTCTGAACTTAAGATTATACCGAAGGTTTCTGTGTTATATGGGGCTTTATTGAATGGCTGGGTGGTAGCGGTGGAGGGAGTCGAACCCCCGACACTGCGGATATGAGCCGCATGCTCTAACCAACTGAGCTACACCGCCATACCGAGACTTGTCTACTTTAATCTGTCAGAATTGTCAATAACAACAGGCCTATCCCACTATAACTAAAAAGACTCTCAAGTCCCCAGATGCCTTTGGAGGGTTTCGCTTTACTCAATCAAACAGACCGGCTTATCTGTTGTAAGGGCTCTCAGCCTTCAGCTGAAAAACAAGGCGTAGGGCCCCAAGGCAAAAAATCCCTCAACAAGCATCTCTTTTTCCTTAAGCCTTTTGCCTTGTCCCTGTCTTTTACCTGATACCAGGAACCCGATGCCCGGCACCTCGCCTCTCTTTACCCATGCCCTGACCTATTCAAGTTTTTCACCTTGTACCTTACACCTTATTTTTTTGCCTCATGCTTTTCTTTCAGTCCGCAAGTTCGGCATAAGGCTGCACACCATTCTTGTTTTCTACCTCGGGTTCCAGAAATCTAGGCCTGAATACGATAAGTAAGGAAGGCAAAACAACTAGTGCCCCCACCAGACAAGCAGATATAGTAACAACAACTAAGAACCCAAAGAATCTTACAGGCAGGAAAGCAGATATCAAGAGCACGACAAAACCTATGATTACACTCAGCGCATTAAACACTATTCCCCTTCCCACGCTTGTAAAGGTTGCCTTGGTCGCATCCACGGGCGACTTGCCCGCCAGCCTCTCCTCCCTGTAGTGCCACATGTAGTGTATGGTATAGTCAACTCCAACACCTATCATCAACGAAGAGAGTACGGCTGTTGCAAGGTCAAGGTTGATACCTAGGAAACCCATTAGCCCAAACAAGAAAGATATAGCAAGTCCTAGGGTAAGGGATGCCAGCATCCCTGCCACGAATGAGCGAAAGAGCAATGTCACGAGCAGGGCTATTACTACCAGGGATAATGATAGACTCTGTATCTGCCCCTTAATGATTACATTCATCATGTCGTCGTAGAGAGTTGCGAAACCGCCTACAATTGTGAAGGGTGAACCTTTGTGTTCCTTTATATAGTCCCTTGTGAATTCCACAACATCCGCAATCTTGCTCGTGCTGAGCGTATTTATCCTAGCTATTAGCTGGGCATGCCTGTAAGGATAGTCCACCATGCGGTCAAAATCATCGGGATCACCGCTCATGGAGTAAAGCAAAAGGTACTGAGCCACTGCGTTCCTTGTACTAGGTATCCTGTAGTATGCCTGTTCACCGTCATGCATAACCTTGTTCATCTTCTTTATGACCCTTGCAATGGAGACCGTTGTCCCGACATCCGGCTGTTTCCTCAACACAAGTTCAAGGTTATCTATCTGACGCAATATTGAAGGGTCCTTGATATCTCCCTGTGCAACTACGGATATGGTAGTATTACCACCAAAATACCGGTTAACAAGGCCCACGGATTTTGCTACAGGTGCCTTCGAGCTGTAAAAGTTTACCGGGTTTGTATCGACCTTTATGAGGAAGACCCCCATAGATACTGTAATAGCGATAATAACTGCTGAAAATATGATTACCTTGGGCATCCTTGTAACAAAGTCCGATATAATGAACATGAGCCTGTCAAGGGGATGGTGTTCTCCAGAGCCGTTCTTCAGGCCAACTATTGGCTTTGCATTGGGGATAACTGCCATCACGGCAGGGATAAAGGTGATGCTACCAAAGAAGGCAAATGCAATGCCAATGGCTGCGAGTAGGCCCAGGTGCTTTATTGGTACAACGATGTTTACCATGATGCATAGCATACCTGCCATGGTTGTTATGGCTGCAAACAAAATGGGCAGACCTAGGCTCTCAATCGTACCCTTTGACAGGTCCTTTGGCGAAAGATTGTTGCCAGGATAGTTATCATACTGGTATTTTGCAATAAGATGAATTCCGTAGTCATTGGCTATGGCTATCAGCATAACGGGTAGCAGTATGGTACTTATATGTATCTTCCAACCCATGAGCGCAATGATACCAAAGGCCAATATGATGGATGCAACAACTACGATAAATGGCAGTATTACGCCTCTCATCTGCCTGAAACACAGGTAAAGGAAAATCAGCATTATGAGTAGGCCAATCGAGGTAAAAAGTTTTAGGTCATGCCTCATGTCGTTCCCCACAATAGCACGCACGTAGGGCATACCCGCGATCTCCACGGTCTCTGGCCCAGGGACATCTGAGATTATTTTTCTTACCTCGTCAAGTATCTTGAAGTCGGACACCCCGATCTTGAGCATGCCGATTACAGCTGTTGCCTTGAAGTCACGGGATATAACATTACCATACACGAACTCGTTATTCTTGAGCCTTTGCTTCAGCTTCTGTTCACCGGCCGGCGTCTCAGGAATCATGTTCACTGCCGGTTCGACCTTCATCATGCCATCCTTTTCCTCTATATCCTTGACATCAAATATGCTGAGTACCTGGTCGACCTCTTTAAGATCGTTCATCTTCTCTGATATCTTCTTCACACGCTCCAATGTGGAAGGCCTGAGAACATCGTCAGTCTTGATGACCACCATTATCATTTCTGTACCGCCAAAGGTATCTTCTATCCTGTCCATGTTCACCTTGGCAGGGAAATCAGGTGGGATCTCGTGTATAACATCAGGATCTATCTTTGCCCCTGGTATGAAGTAGGCAAAGGCCACGGTTATTGCCAAGAAAAAAATGATAAAAAACCATGGAAAACGAACGACTACATCTGCAACTTTTTTAAACATACGCAGCCTCACCTTTAGCTATTTACTATTGGCACAGCCACCATGGGAAAAGAACAAAACATGTGGCCCTGTACAACATTGCAAAACAGTCAATATACACGGTAGTACGCAAATTACATTAAAGCTTTGCAGTAATCAAGCAAAATGATGATGGTTTAGTGCTTTTGAGCCTCAATTAGCGGGCAATACCAGCAATAGCATCGACGACTTCCTCCCAGACAACTGGTGGTAATTCATGGCCCACGCCCTTTAATATCTTTATCCTTGCACCAGGGATGGCGTTAACTGTGTCAATACCACATTCAACAGGCAGGAGTGGATCTGAATCACCATGTATAACCACTGTGGGTATCCTTACCTTTTTAAGGGCCTCCTTCCTGCTTTCAGAGGCAATAATGGCTGCAAGCTGCCTAACAACGCCAGCCGGGTGAATGCCCCTCTCAAAGCACCTTATGCCAAGGCGCCTTATGGCTGGCTCATCAAGAGGGGTCAAAGGCCCTTTAAGATAACGGTAAGCCTTTACAAAGGCATTCACATAGCGATCCTTCTCCCGCGGCATGGGTGTCATTACAACGGCCATTGCACTAGGCTTGGCCTGCGGCAAATGCGGGTCACCTGTTGTTGACATGATGGAAGTTAAAGTGCGTACCCTGCTTGGATGATTTATGGCTATCTCTTGAGCAATCATCCCGCCCATGGACACGCCAACAAAATTTGCACTATCTATACCCAAGGAGTCAAGCAAGCCCACTGCATCATCTGCCATGTCAGAGAGCAGGTAAGGAACCTTGATATCCTCGCCCTTAGACACCTTCTGCAATAGTTCCTGGATCCTTGGGATACCTGCCTCGTCAAGCTTTTGAGATAAACCTACGTCTCGGTTATCATAGCGTATCACCCAATACCCCTTACCTGCGAGCATCTGGCAGAACCTCTCGACCCACTCTATCATCTGCATGCTTAGGCCAGAGATGAGCACAATAGGGGGGTCATCAGACCTGCCAAAGGTATCGTATACAATCTCAATCCCGTTGGCATTTACAAAAGCAGGCCCGTTATATGGAACATTATCTGCCATATATGCTCCTCCTATTCCCCAGAGGTTTTGTTGGGTTTAGCTTTATTCAACCTATATGTTAATTGGTTACCAGCTTTCAGCGAAAAACAAAGCGTAAGGCATATGGCCTAGGGCGCAAGGCAAGAAATCCCTCAAGCCCCTCTTTCTCCTTATGTCTTCTACCTTGCATCTCTGTCCCTATCTTTTACCTGGTACCTGAAACCCGATACACGGCACCTCCTTTTTCTTTACCTATTCAGCCTTTTGCCTTATGCCTTATACCTTGCACCTTAAACCTTATACCCTACTTCTTCTTCAGAAAATCTTGGTGATAGTTAAAGTAGCAACATTCCCCTGAGGGCGGTCAACTGCACCGAATTCCTTGAGTACCCTCATTGATAAGAAAAGTTTTGCACTTGGAATAAACGAAGTCATCTCTGGACCTAACGCAAAGACCCTGTCATGTATGTCCTTATCCCATGGCAGGTCAGATCCGCTGTCATCTGTTACCTGCCACTGGCAATACCCGCTCAAACCAACATCAAAAATCCTTGCTATTGTCTTGCCTATGCCCCACTCAAAGTGAAAATCATTACCCGGACGAATGTGTATATCGTCCATCTCAGAGTGTATCTCGTACCTTCCCAGGATAGATGCCGACCATGTCCTGGAAGGATCAAGATAACTTGTCCATCCGAAAGTGAACATAAGGGTGTAAAAATCCTTTCCCGGCGATGCAGGCTTACTCACATTGTATTCACCTGTAGGTAAATACATGGATACTCCAAAAGATGCATCATGCCGTTTTCCATGCCAGGACAGGCCAACAGGTTCTATGTTTATGTCGCCAAATCCAGTGCGCTCATCATTCAGGCCCCCTATGTTTATGTAGGTCTTAACAACAGGGACCGTTGCATCCATGAAGTAGTCTGCGCCTAGCACCTTGTGACCTGTAACCCATACAACTCTGTTGGCAACTGCAAAAACGCTCAAGTCAAACTTGATGTCCAGCTTGTTTCCTACCCTGTCCTTTAACCTGCCTGCATGGTATAGCACATTGTACATCCTGTAATAAAGGCCTGGAGGTGGCACGCTCGCTGCCTTTATGCCCTCGACCCCGTTGATGTAATGGCCGGTCTCGCCCGCAAGTGCAAACCCTGGAAGGTAGACCACGAAACAACTTACTATAGAAATGATACATGCGATCTTTTTCATGTATATGTGTGTACCTCCACGTTAAAGTGATTAACAAAATCAGTCTAGTTTACCATGAACAAGGGATTTTATAAACATGCAAGTCTCCAGTTTAACATGATATGCCTTTATCCTCCTACAACACTTAATCTCTTGCCTTTATTTTCCACCTCATGCCAGAGACCATTACTCATGGTGCAACGATTTAAACCTTGACATTACTTGGTTTAAAGCTATCTTTATCTATCAGAATTATTATGTATTATTGAAGGGAGGCGGTTATGGCAGAAGAAAGTAAGTATGCTCAAAAAATATGGCTTAAAAACTACGGACACGATGTACCTGACAAGATAGATTACCAAGAATTGCCCGTAATCCAGGCGTTATACAGGTCGGCAAAAGATCATCCGGCAAACACGGCCCTTATATTTGAGGGATACAGGCTTACCTATGCCAAGCTCGTGGACATGGTAGAGCGCCTTGCAACAGCCTTGGTATCCATGGGTGTCAAAAAGGGGGACAGAGTGGCACTCCTCCTCCCGAATACAATACACTGCGTAGTGGGCTACTACGCAATACACAGGGCCAATGCAATCGTGGTTTCGAATAATCCTCTTTACTCGGACAGAGAGCTAGAACACCAGTTAAACGACTCGGGCTCAAAGGTCTTGATAGCGCTTGACTTACTTGCAAACAGGATGATCGACCTAAGGCCCAAGACTCCTGTAAAGCAGATAATCACGTGCGGAATAGGTGATTATCTCCCATTCCCGAAGAACATACTGTTCCCACTGGTTGCCAAGAAAAAGGGCCTAAAGGCAGATGTAAAAAAGGCAGAAGATGTATTTACATTCAAAGAGATAATCGCAAAATACCCGCCCAACCCACCTGAACTCGATATAGGATGGGAGGACGTTGCATGTCTGCAATACACGGGTGGCACAACCGGCGTATCAAAAGGCGTCATGTTGACTCACAAGAATCTCAGCTGCAACGTGCAGCAGATCGAGGCGTGGTTTCCCGAGTTCAAACCAACTGCACCCGAGGAAGTTCACATGGGTATGCTTCCCTTTTTCCACTCATTTGGCATGACGTGTGCCATGAACTTCCCGGTGTGGTGCGGCGCGTCCATTGTACTCATCCCAAGGCCAGAGCCAAAGGCACTGCTTGAAGCGGTTAAGAACTACAAGGTCACCTTTTTTGCCTCTGTACCCACCATGTACGTGGGCATGATAAACCACCCGGATCTACCCAAGTATGACCTCAGTTCCATCAAGGGCTGCTTCTCAGGAAGTGCCCCGCTACCCGTAGAGGTGATCGAGAAGTTCGAGCAATTAACAGGTGCTGCCATATGCGAGGGATTTGGCCTGACCGAGAGCACGCCCGTGACGCACATAAACCCATTTGGAGAGGGCGCCACAAGGATACCAGGGTCCATTGGGCTACCTGTATCCGATACAGAGAGCAAGATAGTAGACCAGGAAGAGGGTACAAAAGAGATGCCCGTGGGTGAACCTGGTGAGCTCATCATAAAGGGCCCACAGATAATGAAAGGCTACTGGAACATGGAGGATGAGACCAAGAATACCCTGAGAGATGGTTGGCTCTACACTGGTGACATAGCTACTATGGATGACAACGGTTATTTCTACATAGTTGACAGGAAAAAGGACATGATCATAGCAAGTGGTTACAACATATTCCCCAGGGAGATAGACGAGGTCCTTTACAAGCATCCAAAGGTAAAGGAGGCATGCACCATAGGGGTGCCCGATGAATACAGGGGTGAGACCGTCAAGGTCTTTGTTGTGCTGAAAGATGGCGAGACCGCAACTGAGGAAGAAATTATTGAGTACTGCAGGGAGAACCTAGCTAAATACAAGGTACCGAGGTTCGTCGAATTCAGGGATGACCTTCCCAAAAGCGCGGTTGGAAAGGTCCTTAGAAAAGAGCTTAGGAAACAGGAACTGGAAAAACAGAAAGGGGCCTGAGATTTATATAAAAGGCCGGGTCCTTGGTGAAAAGGTCCCGGCCTTTTATGCAGTTCATATGCAAGCCAACACGTAAATATATCCAAGTAAGAAATTAATAATCCCGGGCAGCCAGGCTGAGAATATCCCTTGAGCATGGAATTCCACCCAAGGATATTGCCATGCTCACGGCATTCATAAGGGCCCTCTTAACGGCCAGAGATGCTAGGACCCCGAGGTGAACCATGTCCACCCTTATATCCCCTCTTGACAAGCAGAATACAGCATCCCCGTCAAACGGTGTATTGTAAGGTGATATATGCCTGGCAAGCCCAGCCCCTGCCATATGTGCAACCCTCTTGCATTCTACCTTGTCAAGGTATGCATCTGTTACAACCAGGCAAAGTGTTGTATTTCCTCCTGGGCTTCCTACATGCTTCCTGACCTCCCCAGATAGTATGGCATTCCCGGTATCGAGGAACTTGTCCCCGTCCCTTGCGCCGGCAACAATCATGCCCTTGTCATCCAGAATGTCCCCAAATGGATTTGCCACCACTATGGCACCTACTTTTACGCCATTCATTCCTTCAACCACGGCCGATCCAAGTCCTGTCTTGGTCGCACCAAGCACACCCCTCAATTTTCCCGTTGTTGCACCGGTCCCGGCACCCACACAACCCTGTTCAACCGGCCCTTTAGAGGCAAAAACGCAGGCCTCATAGGCATTTTTCACTACTGGCCGTGCCCCTGGATCCATGAAGGAAAGATCGTATATGGCAGCAGTTGGCACAACAGGGATCCTTGCCACGTACAGGTCAAGGCCCATGCCTTTTTCTTCCAGGTACTTGCTTACTCCCGATGCAGCCCCCAGTCCAAAGGCCGATCCCCCTGTGAAACATACGGCGTGCACCATGTTCCCGGGGTGCATGATGGAAAGAGAATCTACCTGGCGCGTCGACGTTGCCATGCCGGAGATATCCGCTGCACCTATGCAGGGCTCGTCAAAAAGTACCACTGTTAGCCCTGTACCACCTTCTACGTCAGTGTAGTGACCGACACGAATGCCATCTATGGCTGTAATTGTCTTATTTCTTGGGCTTAACATCGCGTATAACGCCGTTAAACTGACTGAGGACTTCCCTTACCACCTGGGACTTCATGGCCTTGGTACGTATCTCCGATGGTGTTGGCTTGTCTTCTCCCTCTTGGCCGCCATCCTCAAGCCTAATTTCTATCTTGATATCCCTGTTGAAAAAGCCCTGCGCCCTCTTGGTTACATCAGGAAGCATCCTATTTACCTGGTTAGCAAGAAACGAACTGGATACAGACAGTACAACTACTCCCTCATTCTCAGATACAAGCCTTGACTCTGATAGAACCGCATAAAGAGGATGGTCATGGTCCTTGAGATAAGAAATAAAACCCTCCCATAGCCTTGGATGACCATCTATTGGCTTCTTGTATTGCCCGGGTTCCTTTGGGGATGGCTTGATAGTAACCTCTGGAAGGGTTGGCACCTTGCCTGAAGATATGACGTCAATTACCCTTGCCAGGTCAGCAAGCCTTGGTGCAGATACAATCCTCAATAGTATTGTCTCTACGGTTATCCTTGGTAGCATGGAATACTTTAGATCATCCTCTGAGTGTATCAGTACGCTCAGGAGCCTGTGTATCTCTTCAAAAGGGATGGATTCAACCAGGTCCATGAGGAAGGACTTGTCTTCCAAGGGTATGGCAAGTTCTGTATATCCGAGTTTAAGAAGCATCATGTTCCTGAACTGTTCAAGTAGAGTCTTATATAGCTGAGTCAGGTCCTTGCCATACTTGTAAACCCTATCTATAAGTTTTATTACCTCGATTGCATCCCTGTCTACTATGGCCTTCAACAGCGACCTCAGTGTTGCATGGTCTATTATACCCAGTATCTCTTCCACCGAGTCCACGTCTATTTCTTCTTTGCCAAAGGATGCCAGGTGTTCCATTATGCTTTGTGCATCCCTCATGCTACCATCAGCCTGGAGTGCTATTGTCATCATTGCATCATCGGTGACCTTGAGACCTTCTAGTGAGCTTATATGCCTGAGCTGTGAAACTATATCATCCACTCCTATCCGCCTGAACTCGTATCTCTGGCATCTGGACAGCACGGTAAGTGGTATCTTCTCGACCTCGGTGGTGGCCATTATGAAAACAACGTGACTCGGGGGTTCTTCAAGGGTCTTGAGGAGGGCATTGAACGCTGACTTGGATAACATGTGAACTTCATCGATGATAAAGACCTTGTACCTGGACATGGCAGGTGCATAACGAGCGTTCTCTATGAGTTCCCTTATGTTATCGACACCTGTATGGGATGCGGCATCTACCTCGAATACGTCAACTGCCCTTGAAGCAGTGATCTCGCGACACAACCTGCACTCGTTGCATGGTGTACTCGTAGGGCCTTTTTCACAGTTAAGGCACTTTGCAAGTATCCTTGCAACAGATGTCTTTCCAACCCCCCTGGGACCGGAGAAGATAAAGGCATGCGGCATGCGACCCGAATCTATCCCGTTTTTTATTACCCGGGTCACATGGTCTTGGCCAACAACATCCTCGAAACGCTGAGGCCTGAATTTAAGGGCTATTACCTGATACATGACATAATACTAATCTTGAACAAAATACTATTCAAGTTAAAAGCCCTCTAAAAGGTGCCGGGCCTTGCCACACACGCACGGCTTACTGCTTACCGCTGCTCCCTCCCGGGCCTGACGGGGTTCACAGGGCCAAGCTGCATGAGACCCGGCACCTTTTAGAGGGCTTTATCCCTGGCGGAGAGAGTGGGATTCGAACCCACGGTACTGCTTTTAACAGTACACGCGATTTCCAGTCGCGCCCCTTCGGCCTCTCGGGCATCTCTCCATTTATCCCTGGCGGAGAGGGTGGGATTCGAACCCACGGTCCCCCTTTTAAGGGGACAGCCGATTTCGAGTCGGCCCCGTTATGACCACTTCGGTACCTCTCCTACCGCCTCTTACTGAAAAAATCCCTGAGGATCTCTCCTGCCTCTTCCTCCATTACACCGGAGATGACCTCAGGCCTGTGGTTAAGTCCCATCTCAAAGGACCTGACCATTGACTCAACCGCCCCGTACCTCTTGTCAGGTGCTCCGTATACAACGCGGTCTATCCTTGCCTGCACAATGGCACCAACGCACATGATGCATGGCTCAATTGTCACGTACAGAGACGAGCCTACCAGCCTGTAATTGCCAACCCTCGATGCAGCATCCCTTATCACTACTATCTCTGCATGTGCCGTTGGGTCATGGGACTGAATCACCATGTTATGACCCCTTACGACAAGCCCCTGCGTGACAAGCACGGCACCAACGGGCACTTCCCCTTGCCTAGCTGCCTTTAAGGCCTCTTCCAAGGCCATTTTCATAAAAGAGCGATCGTCGATTTTACGCATGTATCATCAACCAATGGCCTAGTCAAGCATGTACGGCAACCGACATGCTAGGTAGCATACTGCTTAAACCTGAGCCACTCCCATCACTCAGTACCCATCTTTCAAGAGATGTACACGGCCATTGTGACTGGGTAGATATACGTATATTGTCCTGAACTTCATGTCCGGCTTTATACCCATCCCGTCTAGCTCAGACTTTACCGCGCTGCCATCTCCCAGCATGGTATCAATGGCAATGCAAAGGCCCAGGTCTTTCTCTATACCCGTGGACCTATCCAGCGGTATGAACCTTGCCTTGGCATAAAATGCAAGCCTGTCCCGATTTGTTACAAGCGCGCTACATTTACTCGTATGTGTTAGGATCCATACGCCAGCCTCTTTCCTCGCAAGCCTGTCTGCATCCGGTGGCCTCATGGCCTTGTTTGCCCACACCAAGGGACATAGGACTATGGTAAGGATAGCCAGCACCTTGATTGGCCTTGATACTTGCGTTAACGCCCTTTCTACGCCGTACGCACTAAGCGGATACATCCAGACAAGTGGGGCAAGAAAATACCTGTCAGATATCCAAGGCATAATGGAGAGCACAATGAAAAAAATGGCAAGGGAAAGGCTTAAATGCACGTAGTATACATTTCTACCAAGATAGTAAAGGCCAAGAAACCCAAAGAGCACTGGAAGATAGTTACCAGTTGCGAAGAAGTCCCTGATTACGTTAACACTTGAGCCGAGCATTGGCCAGACCCCTGACCAGCAGGATATAAGTGCAGGCAGTGCAAATCCCTTCCTGGTAAAGATACTTGCTCCGGGTCTTAACAGCAAGAATAGCAAAAATGCTAAGACAGGTATGCAGAGAACAGTAATCCTCAATACTTGCCCCTGTCTCTTTCTGAATACCCATATGGCAAGCCAGGCCATGACAAAAAACATGGACGTCATCCTCACCATTGAGCCAAACAATAGAAGAAATGCGCCTAAAAAAAGATGTATCTTAAGCGTTTGCCTTTTGCGGTCAATGGCCTTCAGGATAAGATAGTTCCCCCAGATAACAAGAAGTATGAGTAGAGACTCCTTGAGGCAATCCACCGACCTTGCGAGCAGTTCCTTGTTTGAGACAAAGAAAAGAACTGCAAGGAGCGAGATCCACCTGTTCTTGAACACAAGCCCTGCCACCTTGTATACTCCCAGTGCTGCAAGGATAAAGCTAATTGCAGATATAAGTCTGCCAGAAAGCTCCATATTTATGCCTGTTAACCATGAGAATACTGCCATAAGCATTGGGTACAGGGGTAGTTGCGGCTTTGATAGAGCACCAAGAAAGTCCCCCTCCAGGTACAACCTTGCAACCGGTATATACTGAAATGCACCATCCCTCGATATGATGTCGTAGTGCAACCATACTGGCACAAGGCTTGCGGTGGACACAATGAGCACCAAACAGGAAATGCGCCATTCAGGCCAGTTTTCTATGGCCTTCTTTGCATCAACAATCATGAGATTACCCAGTATAACTTAGGAACGCAAACCATATATGTTCACCCGTGGACAGCCACTAACCACCTATCTTCCCCTTGAGATCCTCGGACAGCACCATTGCCCCCTTTGAATTCAAGTGGCCATCATCATGCCATAGATCATACCTATATATTTTCTTCAAGTCAGGTATTACAAGTGTACCCAGCTTGGATAGCTCACCTGTGAGTTCTTCAGGGGGAATGGGATCATTCCTGCTCGGCAGGTAGAGTATGTAAAGATGTGTATGATGGAGCTTTGCAAGCCTGGATATCTTGCGCAGGTAATAAAACCAGTCGGAATAGGACGGATCATAGAAATGCCTCTTGTACGTTGACCTTCCCACCCTTGCAGGATCCTTTTTAAAGGCCTCTTCTAGCCTTTTAGCCTTTTCTGGCGGCAGGTCCTGGGGCCCAAAGCCCAAAAGCCTGCTGTCATACGTATTCTTGTAGGGCCTGAGTGCCCTGAACTTGGCCTTCAGGTATATCACAGGCGGTTTTAACAGTGCTGCGCATATGTCTGCAAGCCTTGTTGTAAGCATCTTTTCATGAAAAAGTGCAAAAACCTGGACAGACAAGGGAGGACCAGTAAAGACATCCCTTGTACTGCAGTAAAAACGGTATGCCGGATGGAACACATGGTGTGGCTTGAGTGAACATATCTCTACCACTAGGTTCTTAACCCTGTGATTGTTGAGGAGGTCCCTTGCAAAAATGTAGTAAAGGTCCCTACCTCCCCAGCATATGGCAAGGTTCAGCGCCTTTCCTTTCTTTGCCGCATCTGGCCTTATTATCCAGGGATTTACCGCAGACAATGTATGGGACGTGCCTAAGAAGATGGTGTCGTAGTCTTCATGGTTACCAAATATCTTTTCCTTTACCCACAGGGCCTTGTCGTTATTCATGTTATAGTAATCAGGCCTCTTTAGAGGTACTATTACTTGGGCAAGGATCACAAAGAACACGAACCAGATAACTGTATGCAGGGTTTTCTTTATCATGCCATCACCTAGAACTGGAAATATATAAAGGTACTGTGTAAATAGCTTAGCTCAGATGCATAGTACAGGAGTAGGCTAAACCCGTAAAGTACCGCCCCCCTGGCAAATGCGGGGAGGCCAGAATAAACCAAACCTAGTCTTTCTATCCTGGGTTCAGCCGAGTTGTGCAGTGCGAGGGATATGCCCAAGATGGCTAGAACCTTTAGAACAAGAACTTGGTGGACAAGTGGGAAATAGTATCCAGGTGATGCCAGGGAAGACAGTACCAGGGACACCTGTTCCATGGAAGAAGACCTGAAGAATATCCATGCAAAAGCGCAGAGATGGAAGAAAACAAGCACCCTTATCCTGCGGGGGATTTTCTTCAAGAACCTTGATACAGTTTCAAGCCTATAAACAACTGCGTAGAAGGCATGAAGTAGGCCCCACACAATGAAGTTCATGCCAGCCCCGTGCCAGAGACCACCAAGGAAAAAAGTTATCAATATATTTATGTATGTACGTCTCTTTCCCCTCCTGTTGCCCCCCAAGGAGATATAGAGGTAATCCCTCAGCCAAGTGGACAGCGTGATATGCCACCTTGACCAGAATTCCCTGGGATCAGCTGCAAGGTAGGGTGATTTGAAATTCTCGGGCAGCCTGAAACCGAACAGCTGGGCAGAGCCTATGGCTATGTCCGTGTATGCTGAGAAATCCAGGAATATTTGGAACGTGTAACCGTATATCGCCAGAAGCATTGGCAGCCCCTTGTATCTCATGGGATCAGCAAACGCAGGGTCTACTATGAGCCTTGCAAGGACATCTGCTAAAAGCAGCTTCTTGCATAGGCCGTACATTATGCGGAACACTCCCTCTTCGTGCAGGGTATTACCCTCAACAGAATCGATCTGTGGCAGGAGATCCCTTGCACGCACAATGGGGCCTGCAACAAGTTGAGGGAAGAAGGCCACGTATGTAAAGAATTTAAGTGGGGAATCACTGGGTTTCATAACCCCCCTGTAGATATCTATTGTATAGCTCATGGCCTGAAACGTGTAGAACGAGATACCCACGGGAAGTACTATGTTGAGTACTGGCGTACTGATGTGCAGACCAAACTGGGCCATGAAAGATATAAACGTGTCAACAAAAAACTTGCAGTACTTGAAATAGGCGAGAATCCCCAGGCTTACAATAAGGCTCAAGGTGAGCACCCACCTTCGCTTGATCCTGTCGTCAAGGTCGTAAATCCACTTTCCGGCAAGGTAATTTGTCAGGGATATGATAATTATAAGACTCAAGAATTTTATGTCCCACCAGGCATAAAATATATAGCTTGCTATAAGCAATAACCAGTAGCGTGCCCTTGTATGGCCCTCAAGTGCGTAAAACAGGATGAGGGTGATTACAAGAAACGGCAAATAGATAATCGACGTAAAGTTCATATGTCTACCTTGGGCTTCTCCTGTATTCTACACAGTTAGACCGGCTTATAAAATCACACAAGATGCCCTGTCAACATAAAACACTAACGCACCTCACCACTCCAAAAGGCCTCCTTGCTCCAGCTTGTTGGCATAATAACCAATGTGTGATAATAAAGGTGCGATAATAAAGGTGCAAGGTATAGGGTACAAGGTATAAGGTACAAGGTATAGGGTTTAAGGCTGAATAGGTCAGGAGATAGGTAAAAAAGACGGGGTACCAGGTGTCGGGTACCAGGTTCCAGGTAAAAGATAGAGACAGAGGCACAAAAGGACAAAGAAAAAACAGGTATAGGGTATAAATGCAGAATTCTAGTAAAGTTAGTACTAAAGAGAAACTCAATACCCAAGGTACCGAGAGATACTACCGGAAGAATGAGGGAAGACATGATAGTGACTATGCCTTGGAGTACTACACCAGACATAGTGCCTCTTTCATGAGGCGCATTTCAAACTGGCGTGAACAGCAGATGGCAGCATATGCGTTGAGCCTTACTAGGGCAAGAAAGATAATTGACATTCCCTGCGGGGCTGGGCGTTTCTGGAATACGATTCTGGATAACACCCAGGCCAGGTTACTAGCTGCTGACTATAACAAGGCCATGGTCAAGACGGGCAAAAACAATGCACCCCCAAGGACAAGGGATAGAGTAAAGCCATTGTCTGCATCTGCATTTGAACTACCCCTCGAGGACAAATCAATGGACTGCATCTTCTGCATGCGCCTTTTGCATCACATCGATGACAGGCAGGACCGTATGAACCTGTTAAGAGAATTTGCCAGGGTTTCATCCGGACATGTTATAATCTCGTTATGGGTAAATGGCAACATCCAGGCATACAAGATAGCACGCAAATATAAAGACAGCAAAGTCAAAGGCTGGCATAGAATAGTTCTACCAGCAAGCGTTATAGAGGAGGAGTTTAAAGAGGCGGGTTTCTCAGTGGTAAGGCACTTTGACATGCTCAGGTTTATCTCCAAGTGGAGGATGTATGTCCTTGAAGTCTCAAGCTGAGGTAGGTCCTGTGCCAAAGCACGTAGGCATGGGTGATAATAATAGAGTGCCAGGGATAGCAAATGCCTTCAAGGTGATGTTAAAGGTTATAGGTTGGCAGTTTCGCTACCAGCCAGGCAAAAAGACCAGGGTAGATAACGATAGTTTCATGAGATACTGGAAAACGGATACCAAAGCCATGGATGAACCGAACACGAGGAGGAACGGTTGGAGCAATGTGCAAATACTTGAATCAGATAGTATTAGGCCTTCCCTGCTCTATGTCAAAAAGCAGGAAAACTATTACAGGCGTACCTTGTTCCACCTGCTAAAGGGAATAACAACCATTGAAAACGAGGCCCGTAGCATTTACTATCTCAAGACCATGGGCATAAAGATCCCAAATGTTGTCTTCTGGGGTATACGCCGGGAGAGGAGAAAGGAACAGGCCGTACTGGTAACAGAGCATCTTCAAGGCTACCTGCCGCTTACTGAGCTCCTTGAAGACTGGGAGTCTAATCATCTCAAGACAGAGGACAGGAGAAGGATAATCCTTGCCCTGGCAAGGGAGTTGCGCAAGATGCACGATGCCCACATAGTGCACAATTCCCTCTATCCCAAGCATATATTCGTGAACCCTAAGAAGGCCGAGTTTTCATTTATAGACCTTGAGAAGGCCAAGATCAGGTGGACGCGGATGGCCTGCAGCGTACGAGACCTTGATTCCTTGAACCGCCACACGTTTGGTGTCTCTAGAACAGACAAGCTGAGATTTCTCATGGAATATTGCAATACAAGCAAGCGTACGCCTGAAGTCACCAGGCTGTGGAAGATTCTATCCCAACGCTACAAGGAAAAGATTCAGGATACATGAGACCTTTTCATGGTGCAATAATGATTGCACTTGCCTTGCAATAATTCTATAGTGCTCTAACTTATGGATACTAGAAAAGAATTCTTGGAAGACGTCAACATAGGCAGGGGCATTGCCATTATATTCGTCATAGTTGCCCATTACATAACCATAATTGGAAGAGACTTTGTAAGTATATACCCAAAGGGCCTCTACCACGGGGAACTCTTCCTGTATTCATTCATCTTTACTTGTGACATGCCGTTTCTCATGTTCATTGCAGGTCTCATAGTTCATCACCAAGGGACAAAGCTGGACAACCTTAAATCCTACCTGAATTTTGTCAGGAAAAAGATCAACAGGATCATGATTCCCTACTTTACGTACTCATTTATCATGGTGCCATTCAAGTATATGCTTAAGGATTACGCGTTCAGAAGGCCTTCGGGCGATTTCCATGACTACCTGGTATCGAGCATAAAGGTCATACTCCTATATCCGCTTGATAACCCCATGATAGTACTCTGGTTTCTCTACACGATCTTTATCGTGTTTATCCTGTTTCCACTCGTACTCAAGGTGGCAAGAAAGCTAGGTCACCCAATAACCCTCGCCATTGTAATATGTTCGGCTTTCTTACCCCTACCAGACATAATGAACCTAAAGAATATGACTGCATACATGGTGTATTTCTACTTGGGCTATCTGTTCGCATACAGCAGGAAGAAAAATATGGAGATCCTGCATTCGAGAAGATATCTTTTGCTTTCTTCCATGATACTGCTCAACACCGTGTACTTCATCTGGTTCAAAGACCTGTACAGGTCGAACATGGAAATTGCCGTAAGACTGATTGTTATCATAGTAAGCATCTTTTCAATGTTTGAGATATGTGCAACCATAGCTGAGAAGAAAACCTTCGGATACTCACAGTTCAGGCTTGTTGGTAAATATTCCTACGATGTGTATCTGAACGGTCACCTGACACAGATCGCGCTCAGAGTTTTATTCATAAACATCCTACCACTGGACCTGATTACGCTCTCTTTTGTCCTTATCCTCGGACCAGTCTACATCCCCATCCCCATATCATACTTTATCATCAGAAGACACACCCTCACCTCCAGACTTCTCTTAGGGTTGCCTGTCAAGAGGACCTCTTAATAGGTAACCCTCCTCAAAAGTGTATAGGCATAGGATGTCCATAATGGTACGGGGTGTTTTATCAGGATATCTGTTATCCACTTGTTAAGCACATCCAAGGGCTTTATGCCTTCATAATAGCCATGGCCAAAAAAGCCTATGTATTCCTCAATCTCGTATCCAAGCGCTTCAAGCCTCCTGATCTGCCTGCCTGTGGGCCCTCTGCACCATCTGTAGTATGCAGGAAACTTGGCAAACCTGTAGCTGTCCCTGGGGGCAAACATGTGAAGCATTACAGTAGAGAGTCTCTCTGGTATTAATAGGTTCAAAAGAAAAGGAAATGCATAGAGCGTTGGGAAAAAGTGGAATGCAATGCCGCCCTCTGCAAGCAACTTAAACACGTTTTCATGGAACTGGCGTGCATCCTTTACATGCTCTGCCAGCATCTTACTGAAGACAAGGTCGTAGCCACCTTCCACATCCATGTCTGGTGAAGCAATATCTGCCTGCACCTTTCTATAATCTCCAGGGGCCTTGCCGAGCTCTTCTGCGGAGATGTCGAGGATAACATAGTCAAGGTCATGGTCACGTATAAACCCGAGGGATAAGGCAGGGTTAGCGCCACCGCCTATATCACAGACCCTTTTCACGCCCGGCCTTGAAGCAAGGCCTTCAAGAAAGGCCTGGTATCCATCCCAGGCTTCATTCCACTTACCATAGGTTACTTTCCTTATTGCCACAGTATACCCTTCCTATAGTTATCAAAGGCCCGCCATAAAAAACGGGCCATACCATGCTTACAGACTTTCAGACTTAAGCCTGCACATTATATATCCTGCAACTGCTACCCTGTACCTTGCACCTTAAACCCTATACCTTATACCCTGCACCTTTTGCCTTTGCGACTTTCTTCAATAAGCCCCCTGCCTCTTAAGCACTGCGCCAAAGGTCCTTATGAGGATCTCTATGTCCAGCCACAAGGACCAGTTCTTTGCATAATACTCATCAAGCATGACCCTCTCGTCGTAGTCAATGTCATTCCTGCCTGAAACCTGCCAGAGACCTGTTATGCCTGGGATCACCTTGAAGAAGTACCTGGACTTGTCCCCGTATTTCTCCACCTCTTCAGTGATAATGGGCCTGGGGCCTACCAGGCTCATCTCTCCCTTTAGCACGTTCCATAGCTGGGGCAACTCATCGAGGCTGGTCTTCCTCAGAAACCTTCCTATCCTGGTTATCCGTGGATCATGTTTTAGCTTGAAATCCTTTTCCCACTGTGACCTCGCCTCTGGATCGTTCTCTAGGAGTTGTTCTAATACCTCTGCTGCATTCGAGACCATTGTCCTGAATTTATAACATCTGAAGGGCTTACCACCCTTACCTATACGTTCATGTCCAAAGAATACAGGGCCACTGGAATCGAGCTTTATGATGAGAGCCACAAGCATGAACACAGGTGAGAGCAGAATCAGACAGATTGACGATACAGCAATATCAAAGGCACGTTTTATCGCCCTGTTGCGTGGCCTTGCAAGCCTGTCCTCCATCTCCAGGAGGAGCATGCCATCAAGATCATGTGTCTGAACCCCGGCTGAAGCAAGACCATAGAGATCAGGTACCACTTTTACTACAGGCGCTATCCTGGCCGATTTCTCCACGACCTCGCTAAGCCTTTGCCTTGAGAGTTCAGGCATGGCAACGATCACCTCGTCAGATTTGAGCTTTATATCTTCCATGCGTTCTATAGCACCCAGCACCTTCAACCTTTCAGGGGCAGGCTCGCCCTCGGGCATAACCACGCCAGCAGTCCTCAGTCCCCAGTCAGGGTGTTTCTCCAGATTGCACATAACCTGGCCTATCGCAGGGTTCGTACCCACGAGCACAACTTCTTTTGTCCAAAGCCCCACACTCCTCAAGAAAGACCTTGCAACCCTCCTCAACAGGGGAATGATAATGAGAGAGAGGATAAATGCCATGGAAATCACAGGCCTTGAAAAGTGTATGGAGGTCCTGGTTATAAAGGTAAGTATGATAACCACAATAAAAGCAATGGCATCGCCCTTTATAAGACCCTTCATCTCCTCCCAGAAGCTTATGCCTACGGAAGGGTAAAGGCCCTCGTAGAAAAACATAAGTGGCCAGAAAAAGACTATGGGCCACATGTCCATGTATACTTCAAAGGAATGAAGCATGGGCCTCAAGAGGTGAAAGACCTTAACAAAAAACCAGGCCCTGATATAATAGCTGATCAAGAAACACAGGAAGACCGCTGCCACGTCGAGCAAAAGCAGGAGGACCACCGCAAGAGTTACCTTTGGTAGTGAATATCCTCTTCTTATCACTGTATCCTTATTGTCTACTATCGTGAGATCCCCTTGCCATCCACTTTTTTGAAATCATCTATGGCCTTAACTATCTCGTGCTTGAACCTATCCCTGCTCCACCTAGTTGCATGTTCCCTTATCCTTAATGGATCAAAGCTGGTAGGGTTGGCCTCAAGTTCTTTCACTGCATTAACAATTGCTTCAATGCCCTGCTCCTTAAAGAAAACCCCGGTTGGATTGTCTTCCCCAAGTCCTCTTACTGTCTCAAGTACACCACCCCTTGCATAGGCTATTACAGGTCTGCCCGATGCCATGGCCTCAAGTGGTGTAATCCCAAAATCTTCCTCTCCAGGAAATATGAACGCCTTGCACCTTGAATAGAGATCAACCAGGCTACTGGTAGACTGCCAGCCCAAAAACTCTATCTTAGGTCCTGCAAGACGCCTGAGCCTCTTTTCATCCTGTCCTGTACCCACTATCTTGAGCCTGTACCCAAGCTTATTGAACGCCTGGATGGCAAGATCTACCCGCTTATACGGAGCAAAAGCAGATACAACAAGATAGTAATCACCCGGGGCATCTGAAACCCTGAACCTATCCACGTCAACTGGCGGATGGATCACTGTTGCATCCCTGCGGTAGTACTTTTTTATCCTCTTTGCCACGTGGTAAGAGTTTGCAATGAACTGATCCACCCTTGAAGAAGATGCCACATCCCAGGTCCTGAGAAATGTTGCAAAAAAAGGTATTATCATGCCTACAGCCTTATTCACCCTTGATTTGCCAAAGTAATCATCGTACATATCCCATACGTAGCGCATGGGTGAGTGAATATAGGAGACATGTAAGGTATAAGGACCTGGTATGATCCCCTTAGCAGCACAGTGGCTTGAGCTCAACACCAGGTCATAATCCTTGAGGATAAACCTCTCAATGGCAAAAGGGAACAGTGGCAGCATGTGGCGATAATACCTGTCCTTACCAGGTATACTATCCACGAAAGACGTTACGATATGCATGTTCTCTATGGTCTCTGAACAGCTACCTTTGGTGTGGATAAGCGTGTAAAGGTCTGCATGGGGAAAAAGCTCGCAAAAACATTCCAGGCACTTCTCACCCCCCCTCATGCCGGTAAGCCAGTCATGCACTATTGCAATCTTCATGATCGCCCCTCATGGGAAGGCATATCTTCACCCAGGTAGAAATTCGTTTCCAGCCCCTGCTCCCTGGGATACCGGATGAACCCATCCTTGTATGGCACTGTCTTCTCCACTAGTAAAAATATACCCCATGCCATGGATGGAAACAACCTGGCAAGTGGCCTTGCAAGGACAGGCGGGAATGGGTAGAAGTTTGAACCCTTGAAATCAATAGGCCTATACCCACCCCAGGTATCAAGAAACCTGAGTAGGTCCCCCCTGGTAAAACCCCTTACATGTGCTGAATTTGATTTTATGGGAGAAGGCTGAATTCCAAGTAAAAGCAGTATCCTGTTGTGCAAAGATGCCAGGTTGGGAACGCCTATAATAAGCCTTCCCTTTTGTTTCAGGGTCCTACTTACCTCGTGGAATATCCAGAACAGCTCCTTTGTATGCTCCAATATCTGGTTTGCTATAATAACATCAATGCTCTCATCCTCAAAAGGAAACCTCTCCCTCTCAATGTTAACCTCGAACACCCTTATATCTTTGCGCTTGAGATGCCAGATGTTGGGCTTAAAACACTCCAATGCCAAAAGCTCGGCCCCTGGGTTTACATCCCTTGCAATCTCAAGGTCATCCCCCTTGCCTGCCCCTATATCCAGGACCCTTGTATATGGAATGGAACCCTCTAGAAATTCCCTTATGATATGCCTGCCGTAATTGAGGTTCCTATCTATCACGATAAAATCCCCCCAGCCAGCTCTTCAAGAAGCCTTATATGTGCCCTGGCAGAGCTCACCCATGTGAAACCCCTTGACCTCTCAAGTCCTTTTTTTATGAGATTATCTCGGAGATCCCCATCTTCCAGCACCCTTGCAATAGCATCTGCCATGTCAGCTGGATCGTAGGGATCTGCGTAGATAGCTGCATCACCACATATCTCTGGTATTGAACTGCCCATGGATGCCACCACGGGTGTACCCGACGCCATTGCCTCCAGGGGCGGAAGACCAAAACCCTCGTACAGGGAAGGAAAGACCATAATCTCAGCCCCCTTGTACAGGCCCGGCAGGTATCTGTCATCAACAAAGCCGGTGAATACTATATACTCTTCAAGGGACCTGGCCTTTATAAAATGGTCAAGTCCCTTTACCCCGGTTATAAATTGCTCCTTCTCCCCTGCAATAACCAGCTTTATACCAGGAAACCTGTTATGCAGTATCCTGAAAGCCTCTATAAGGCCTGTGATATTCTTGTGTGGCTTCACGTTGCCTACGTATAGCATGTACCTTTTCAAGTCATAACGGCCCAGGAAAGCCAGGTCCACCTTTGCCTTGCTAAAACGCTCAAAGTCCACGCCGTTTTTTATTACAGCAATCTTTCCAGGCTTAACATGCGTGTATTTCACTATCTCCTGCCTTGAGAAATCAGAGACCGTGATTATTCTATCCGAGAGCCTGGCTGCAAGGGGCAGCAAAATCCATGCATATAGCCTCTTTACAGGCTTCAGCTCATGGCTGTGTGCAAGGTGATACACGTCATGTATGGTCACAAGCCTTTTCTTCGCCCTTACAGGCAAGATTGGTATATTATAATGCGGGCTCCAAAAGATATCACAGCCAGGCACCCTAAGGGGTATCTCTACCTGCTCCCTCAGGGAGTATATCCTGACCCCGCAGTTTATTCTATCAACATGGCTGAACCCGTAGCTATTCAATACATCCCCTTGCCCCAGCAGGGTCACATCAAATCTTTTAGATGCCAGGACCCTTGGTAAGAGCGCCTTTATGTAGACCCCAATCCCTGAATTACCTATTGCCCTGGCATCTATGGTTAGCCTTGGCGTCATCTTTTAACTCTCGATACCAAGGAGAAGCTTTACCACATAAAGGGCATTCCTCCACTGCTTGCGTTTAATACGTATTAAGGCAGATACTAGAAGACCAAGGTACACCGTGGGGATGTAAGGCCTAAGGTATTTCTTTGCAAACTTCACCCGGTTTCTCATTGACAGGGTATCAGCCTTATAACTTCTACCCTCGGCACCTTTGAGTGAAATGCAGCCTGTACTAGAGCCCTCCTTGTGATAGACCCTGCTTTTATACGCATAACCTACCTTAAAACCGCGAAGTTGAGCCTTGTAACAGTAGTCGGTCTCCTCCATGTAAAGAAAATACTCCTCTGGTAAAAGTCCTACTTTCTCTATGCATTCCCTGGACATAAAGAACGATGCTCCCATTATGGTCTCAACAAAAGAATCCGTGTCCCATTGTCCCGAATCATACTGGCCCTGACCAATGCTAGTGGTACTACCAAACCACTTGTTAAGCCTGCCCCCTGCACTCTGTATGATACCTGGCCTGTGGTAATACAATAGCTTAGAACCCACGATGCCTGCGTCTTTATTCTTTTGGCTGTACTCCACCAGTGCTTCGAGAGAGTTTTTTTCCACCACGGTATCGTTATTCAAGAGCCATACGTAGGCGTAGTCCCCCTTTGAGATGGCATACCTTATGCCAACGTTGTTCCCACCTGCAAAACCCAGGTTCTTACCCACCGGGATGATGGTAATGGATGCCTTCCCCTGATCGGGTATATCCCCGGAACGCTCAATATCCTGTGTATTAATAAGTATGTAAGGAATCGGCTTCTGCAATTCAGGCCCAGAGCTGTATCGGGTTAGATCATGTCCATGCATATCAAGGCCTTTATCCCCATCTGCCCATTTTTTTATATATTCAACAGTGTTATCCGTGGACCCGTTATCCACGACCACGATCCTGTATTCAGGGTAGGATAACCTGAATAAGCTCTCAAGGCACTCCAAGGTATCCTGCCAGCCGTTGTAATTGAGCACAACTATGTAGACCTTAGGAGTATTCACTTGATGAATTCCTGGAATATTCCCCTGTAGTAATATCCTTGGTTGTTAAAGCAATAATCCATGCAACAAAGACAAGCCAGGCAGGGCACAGGTCAAAAAACTCATCAAACAACCCTGAGACCAGCAGAACAAGAACCGGCGCCCAGCACCATCCTGTCCTCAGCCTAGACAGCCACATTGCAATAAGTGCCATTATAAAGGCAAAACCCAGAATGCCGTTTGTAACTAATATCTCGAGGTAGAAGTTATGCATGCTGTATGGCTTTGAGAAACCAAGCCAGAACCTTGTTGAACTTGCACCCCAGCCCAGTAAGGGTTTCTCTTTTAACTTATTAATACCCTTGTGCCAGATGCGTAGCCTGTCCCTCAGACCTGAGAAGTCAAGATTTATCTTGAAGTCAGCAGGTCTTGGACTCTTGTCCAGGTAAAGGTCCTTAACAGCAGGAATTACCTGACCCAATTTATACGCAACATATCCATTATACTCTATTGAGGCAAAAAATATAAAAGACACGACCAGTACACATATGCCAAGTAATCGCAATCCACGCCCTTTCTTCGTCAAATAGATAGCAAGCGTTACAAGACCAGTGATCAGGCTTACTATTGCATTGCGGCTACCGGAAAAGAATATCCCTATACTGCTCAAGGTTAGGCCTAAAGCTGCCATGTAATCATTTATAACACCTCTATGCCCAAACCATATGGATAAGATTGTAACGAAAAACAAGGAATTGAAGACACCGTATGGATTGGAGTTCGTGAATAGAGATGATACTAGGTGGTTGGAGTCATGCACTGATTCTTTAATCCTGAAAATCAGGAGGAACTTGTTCATGAGTGGCCTTTGGCAATACATGTATTCAAGTACACCCACAACATTAAGCATGATCACAAGTACTACAAAGAAGGTTAGGGTTTGCCTTGACAAGCTGGACGTCCTGAAAATGGGTATCAAGATAAAAAATAACAGATATACCTTTATCCACGTCTTTGTAGATATCACCCAATGCGGATTCCCGATGATACCACTCAAGAGTGCACATAGCATAAAAAGCATACCAATGAAGACCACCCAACCGGCTTCTAGAAAATCTTTGAAGACCTCGTCCCAATAAAAATACAAATAACAAGTAACTAGGGATATGATACTAAGATCACCTATACTTAAATTTGTCTTAACGCCCAGTATAGTCTTCCCTGCCAGGATATTGGTATCGCCAAAAAAGGAGGCCAGTACGAGAAATGGGAAAATAAATTCTTTCAAGCTAAATCCATGCAATCTAGATCTATCAGCCTGATCCATATACGTTACTCAATGGTACTAGTGGCATCCAGATTAAAGATATCATGCATATATTCGCTGAACCTACCTGATGCGAGGTCATTAAAAAACCTATATCTATCTATATTATATTCCTTTGACGCCTCGTTCATAATATCTTCAAGAGCATCTGTTCGCTTATCCCACGTATACATCAAAACCGTATCAAGGGCTTTCTTTACCATCCTAAGTGATATATCTGGATTATTTATTGCGTATATTATCTTTTGGGCCATCTGGTCAATGTCACGTGGAATACACACAAGGGAGTTTATGCCATCAAATGCATAGTCCTCTGTCCCATAGCGGGTGGTAACAACAAGCGTACCTGATGCCATTGCCTCAATTGGAGGTAATGGAAAACTCTCGTACCAAGAAGGCAAAAAGACGATATCTGCCTTGGAATAAAACCTGGCTAGATCTGCACCGAATATCTTACCACAATACTCGAAGTCCGTGCCATAAGTATCCCCGGGCGGGTTCAAGCCGAAGAGCTTCCACCTGACACTTATCCCCTTAGTCTGCAAACACTGTCTTACCTGCTTAATGGTAGCCGCTGCATCGCCAAAACCTTTCCACTCTCTTGTTTCATCCACATAGCTAGCAATTGTCCATTCTTTCTTATCTATATACTTTGAGCCGGGATCCGCGTAAACTTTAAACACATCGGTATCAATACCAGGATTGAGTACGTATGCCTGCTTGTTGAAGAAACCCTGGATGATATTCTGCAGCCAGCTTGAATTTGCTATACTAAAGAGAGGTAAGTTGTAAGTGTTGCGGGCGAGGAGCCTTGCAGTCATATCAGAGAAGAAGACCTCCTCAAAATGCTGCATGTGATACAGGGGAACGCTTCTCTCTGCAAGTATATATCCTGCGTAGGCTGTCATGCAATATGTAGATACGGTAATGTCTGATGGGACCCAGTGTCTAACTAGGTCATGAGTCATCTTTCTCAATTCATAAATAGCCTTGGCTTTTTCTACCACCCTTCTGCCAAAAAGGGATTGTGCGGATTTCTTAAAATATCTCCTTAATATCTCCACTTCCTTGTTTCCCTTTGGCGAGAGCATGCTCTTGGCCATACCTGGCTTCCACCTGATGGCCCGCCTTGGAGTGATTGCGAACACTTCATGACCCCTGCTCGAAAGCTGGTCCATGAAATTGTAAAGTACAACAAAACCGCCTGTACTTCCCAAAGTGTTTAGAAGATAAGAAATGCGCATCAGCTAGTATACTTGTAAGTCTTTAGTCAATCTCGCAGCTAAACATCGCCTTTTCCACCACCTCGTCCATGTTGTAATACCTGTATTCCGCCAGCCTGCCCAGGAAGATGACATTATCCAGGGACTCGGCCTCTTTCTTGTACTTTGCATATGTCTTAAGATTCTTACTCGTATGAACCGGATAGCAGGGTACATTTTTATGCATTTCATAGTCTTCTGGAAATTCTTTTAGTATCGTAGTACCTTCATGCTTTTGACCCGTGAGGTGTTTGAACTCAGTTATACGGGTAAACTCGTAGTCATTGGGGTAATTCACCACGGCAACATCCTGGAACCTGTCTGTACCAAGTGTCTCGAAGTCAAAGCGCATGGACCTGTAGGGTAGAACTCCAAACTTGTAATCAAAGAAATAATCAATGGGCCCTGTGTACACCATCCTCTCAAAGTCAAGCGTGGTTATCATATTCTTGTAGTCCGTGTTCAGCATGATGCTGATATTGGGATTTTTTAACATGTTCTCGAACATTCTTGTGTACCCTGATGCAGGAATTCCCTGATAGGGATCCTGGAAATACCTGTCGTCCCTGCCCACAAGCACTGGTACCCTTGCTGTTACTGCAGGGTCCAGCTCCTCGGGTTTGAGCCCCCATTGTTTTATGCTGTAATTAAGAAACACGTTTTCATAAACATAGTTTGCCAGAAACCTTATGTCTTTGTCTTTGTTTTCTAGCATCTCGAGCACAGGGACCCTAGCACCGTAGCCAAACTCCGAGACCAGCTTATTACCAAGAGTAGCTGCAAAGGAAGACGGGAACAAGGCCTCCAAGGTATTGAGATTAAAAGGCAGCGGCACCTTCTTGCCCTCTATGTATGCCTGCACCCTGTGTGAATAAAGCCTCCAGCTAGTAAACCTGGAAAGGTAATCCCATACGCCCTTATCTTTTGTATGGAATATGTGCGGGCCATAGAGATGTACAAGTATGCCTTGTGAGTCATAATAGTCATACGAGTTGCCACCTACGTGGGGACGTTCCTCGACCAGGAGGACCTTCTTACCCCGGGATGAAAATCTTTCTGCCGCAACAATTCCAGCAAAACCAGCACCTACAACTACCACGTCCCACTTCATGCATCATGTCCTTATAAGAGTCTATTGAGTCACTATTGATCTAGTATCTAGATCCACCAGTTTCAACAAAAATATGAGAGCCATGTACAGTGCGAGGAAAAATATAATCGCCATTATATCACCAATACACATAAGCCTTGATACCATGCTGAATAAAAATAGTATTACGGCAAGCAAACCTAGCCTCATGATTACCTTGTGGGAAGCTAGGTCAAGGTGTATGGCTTTTACCTCCAAGAACATCCATACAGTAACAAGTGTTTCAGAAAGGAGCAAGGCCATGGCAGCGCCTACCTGCTTGAGCCATGGGGCAAGAAAAAAAATAATAGCCATGTTTAATATACCGCCACCAATAGTTGGCTTCATAATCTCTTTTCTCTTACCAAGAGGGAGTAGCACCTGTATGCCGAAGACATTGCTCAGGCCTATCACGAGGAAGAGAAGTCCCATGATCCTAAGCGGCACCACGCTTCCTCCAAATCTCTGGCCGAGCATAAACTCAACAATCTGACTGGCGAATGTTACAACAAAGATACAGGCAGGAACTGCCAGTAACATGGTTGCAACAAGGCCAACCCTCATGGACTCAATCCCTTTTTGCCTGGATATCCTCAGCATGCTCGATGTGTGTGGATAAAAAACATTTCCCAGCTGGCCCTGTAGACCCATGCCTGCCCTTACAAGTTTTTCTGCGGCTGAATAATAGCCAACAACCGTGTCGGTTGTAAGGAAGCCAAGCACAACCGTGTTTATACCCGTGTATACGCTTATTGCCACGTTGGATACGAAGAGTGGAACAGATTCCGATAAGATCCTGCGTATCATATGCCTTGCGGGCATTATAATCCTTATACCCTCTTTGTATATGAGGACATACATGAGGAACGCTCCTGCCATTAGTCCACCCGAATTTATAAGCGGTACCATCACATAATCTCCTTTTTCCCTTACGAACGAGAATATCAGGACCAGGCTTAATACACGGGCCACAAAGAATCCCATGGTGATGTTCACCATCTTTTCAATACCCTGGAAAAACCAGACAGGAAGCAGTGTATTTGCAATCATGTAGCCAGAGCTAAACATAAACACGAGTGCCTCTTGCTTAAAGCGCGGAACTACCAAGACTACACCAAGGTACAGGACAAGGGATGCGCATAGAAAAAGGACCTTGATGATGAGAATACCTGATACAAAGGAACTTAGAGCTTTACTATCATCCTTTACAAGGGCAATCTCCCGTGGCGCATATAGGTTAGTGCCCAGGTCAGGTATAAGCGTGAAGTAGAAAACAACTGCCTGGGCAAATGCAAGTATACCAAACCTTGCCGGACCTATAACACGCACAAGATACGGGAGTATTACAAGAGGAAGCGCATAGTTAAGGGCCTGGACTATTGTTAAGGCACCAAAGTTGGTGATAAGAATCTTTTTTGAATCGGCCAAGAAATATCTCGCGATTAAGTCATGGGTACGAGTAGCCTGGTGTTATTTTACATCTCCCTCTCATCATGGTCCATATCTGCCGCGTTTTGGGAGACATTTGCTATAGCTGACGAAATGCTGGTAGTCCCCATCTCCTCCATGTGATACGACGGCACAAGCCTCTTCAAGATATTCACAGCGGTTTCATTATCTCCCGAGCTCTCCACGAGTAGCCTGAACTGTCCTACTGCCTCGAAAAGGGCCTTTTCGTCCACACCATTTGAGTTGTTACACACCT
>WFSG01000008.1 GCA_015486075.1 Deltaproteobacteria bacterium | reverse complement strand
ACCTTATACCTTACACCTTTTATTATTTTTACCCGGCACCCGGCACCCGGTACCTGGCACCTTATGCCCTATGCCTTCCTCCTTGACACAGTCCAAAACCTGTGTATTCTTATTGTATTAAAATCTTATTATATTAAAATAATAATTATTTGTTGTCAGGATCAGGAGGTCTAGATGAAGGAAAAAGTTGCACTTTTTATACCCTGTCTCGTAGACCAGTTCCTTCCAGAGATAGGCCTGAGCGTGGTGAAGGTACTCTCAAGGCTCGGCGTGAGCTTTACCTATGACCAGAGGCAGACATGCTGCGGCCAGCCCCTCATAAACGGGGGCTACATTGAAGGGGCAAAAAAGGTGGCCAGGCATTTCATAACCGTATTCGAGGCCTCGGACTACATTGTGGCCCCCTCGGGGTCCTGCATACACACGGTAAAGGATCACTACCCAAGGCTGTTCGAGGACGAGCCGGACTGGCATGCAAGGGCAGTGGAATTGTCCGAAAGAGCCTTCGAGTTCACGCAGTTCCTGGTCTCAGTCCTGGGGATAAGGGACGTGCATGCAAGGTTCGAGGCAAAGGCCTGTTTGCACGAGGCATGTGCAGTGCTCAGGAGTCTCGGCATAAAGGATGCGCCAAAGGCCCTCCTCGCGGAGGTGGACGGCCTGGAGCTTGTCCCCTTGAACGATGCAGACGTGTGCTGTGGCTTCGGTGGCGAGTTCTCAGTGGACTTTCCCATGATATCCGAGTCCATAGTCAAGGACAAGGCCGAGAACTTCAAGAACTCTGGTGCCGACGTGCTGGTGCTTGCCGAGCCGGGGTGCCTCTTAAACATAAGGGGCTACATGAGCCGCAACAACATACCCGGCCAGGTGAAGCACATAGCAGAGATACTTGCCCAGGACTAGCAAGGAGGTAGAGATGATACCCGAAACACATAGGTTCAAGGAGCTAGCAAGGGAGAACCTCTTGAATACAGAGCAGAGAAAGGTGCTCTCCCAGTTTGCCATGATACTGAGGGCGCTCAGGGATGCGGGTTTTGCAAGCCTCCCGGATGAAAAGGCTGCAATGGAAAAGGGCCGCGAGATCAGGGCACGCACTATTGAGAGCCTGCCCTATTTGCTCGAGAGGTTCGAGAAAAATGCCCTCAAGGCAGGAGCAAAGGTGGTATGGGCAAAAGATGCTGCCGAGCTCAACGAGTTCGTGCTCTCCCTTGCCAGGGAAAAGGGCGTCAATCTGTGCGTAAAGGGCAAGTCCATGATATCCGAAGAGACTGACCTCAGGGATGAGCTAAAGGCAGCAGGTATAGAGACCTACGAGACTGACCTGGGGGAATTTATCATCCAGCAGGCAGGAAGAACCCCGTTTCACATAGTGGGGCCTGCGATCAACATGACCATTGACGAGGTATCAAGGGTATTCACCGATTTCTTGGGCATCCAGAAGACAGATAGCCCTGAAGAGCTTGCAATGCATGCCAGGCGCTTTCTACGCGAAAAGTTTAAGAATGCAGGCATGGGAATAACGGGCGCTAACATGGCCGTTGCCGAGACAGGCTCCATAATACTCGTTGAGAACGAGGGAAACATCAGGTATTCCACGACAACTCCCAGGATACACGTGGCACTAATGAGCATAGAAAAGGTCGTGCCCACCATGGAGGATGCGGCCCACATGTTGAAGCTCCTCACGCGTAGCTGCACAGGCCAGAAGATATCAGAGTATGTCTCCATTATAACCGGCCCAAGGAAGCAAGGCGAGACAGATGGACCTGACGAGCTCTACATTGTGATACTGGATAACGGCAGGACAAAGATATACCAGGACAGGGTCTTAAGGGGAGTGCTGAAGTGCATAAGGTGCGGCCTGTGCGCAGCTGTATGCCCCATCTACACGCACATAGGCGGATACGCCTACGGCTGGGTGTACTCCGGCCCAATAGGCGCCGTGCTCAATCCCCTGCTCCTTGGCCTGGACAAGGCAAGGGACCTTTTCCATGCAACAACCCTGTGCGGGGCGTGCAGGGATTACTGCCCTGCAGGCGTGGACATACCAGGAATAATGCTTGAGTTGAGGGCAAGGATGATGGACGCCGACAGGTCCCTTGGCGCCAGCGAGCCACCAAGGGGTCTCAAGGGGCTCTACAGGCTATGGACGTGGGTACTACTGGACGTGTCCAGGTACAAGGTGGCATCAAGGCTCATGAGGCTGGCGTCTTCACTCTTAGCAAGGAAAGGAAAGATAAAGAGCCTGCCAGGAAGACTCTCGGGCTGGACCACGTCAAGGGATGCACCTGTGCCTGCACCTAGGACCTTCCACGAGCTGTATTCAGGACCTGGCCAGGAAAGGAGGCCGTCATGAACAGCGATATGAACAGGAAGACCATACTGGATAGCCTGAAAACCTATGCAAAGAGACCCAGGTTCCGCATGAAGTCAAGGCTCAGGGTCCCAGCCAGAGGTAAGCGCGATCTTGGTGCACTCTTTGAGAGCTTCAGCCAGGCCATCGTTGCTGCAGGCGGTACAGCCATAATGGCGGAAAACAAGGAAGACGCACTCAAGAGGTTGAAAGCCATACTCGAGGAACTGGGAATCAAGACCGTTGTCATGTCAAAGGACAGGTGGACAAGGTACCTGGGGCTGAAAAGCCTGGTCAAGGCATCTGGTATAGAGATACTGGAGCTTAAAAAGGACAGGGAGCAATACAAGGATGCCTGCTTCACGGCCCATGCAGGGATAACAGGTGCTGACTACGCACTGGCAGATACAGGCACCATAGTGATAACCCACTCGGAAAACAATGCCAGGCTCCTATCCCTTGCACCAGAGACACACATAGCACTGGTAAGAAAGGATAGGCTTTTCCCTGATATCGACACCATGGTGGTAGACATCATGAAGGAAGGAGAAACCATGCCCAGTGCCATAAGCCTTATTACAGGCCCAAGCCTCACGGCCGACATCGCGCTCCAGCCTACCTATGGCATGCACGGTCCAAAGAGGGTGTACGTGGTGTTTGTGTGAATAAGGGTATAAGGCATAAGGCGTAAGGCATAAGGCAAAAGAAAGATACAGGTATCAGGTATCGGGGGCTTGTTGCCCGAATAGTGGTTTAAGAAAGTTTTGGGTAACTTGTTCATATGGGGATTAAGTGGGACTTGGAGTAGGGGTAAGACCTGGATATCTTGTAAATAAGCTGTATCTGGTCAGGAACGAGAAATAGCCATAGAAAAAAGGATT
>WFSG01000007.1 GCA_015486075.1 Deltaproteobacteria bacterium | reverse complement strand
AGGTCAAGGAGCAGGACAAGGAGCTTATGAAGAGAGTTGAGGTTTTAGAGAAGAAGCTAGAGAAGTATGAGAGAAGGCAAGAGCAGGGGGCTAACGCCTCCAAGAAGTTAGAGCAAGCCCTTGGTCACATTAATATATCTGCTGACCTTACGGGTATTATACAGGGTACTATAAATAATCATGAGAATAACCCTGATGAGGGTGAGTCTGCTGATGGGTCATTTACCTTTGATCTCAATCTTGCAACGGATTTTGATAATTATGGTAGTTTTAATGTCCATCTTGAGGGTGGTGATGGTGAGGGGCTGAACGATGATGTGCCAAGTTTCAGTGTACCCAACTATGATGCATATGCGACCAGGAATCACGAGAACAAGACGGATCTCACCATATCAGAGGCATTTTACGAGCTTGGCCTTAGAGATGAAAAGGTTGTGTTTGACATAGGCAAGATGGACATAAGCGTGTTGTTTGACGAAAATGAGGTTTCTGGTGACGAGACAACACAGTTTTTAAACAATATATTTGTAAAGAGCATGGGTATTACCATACCAGAGCCTGACAACTTTTACTGTCCTGCTTTCATGTTGAAGATTGCTCCGGTTGAACTTGTTGAATTCAGGTTTATAGGTGCATCTGTTGAGGATGACAATTGGGAGGACATATTTGATCATGGTTTTATGGCGTGCCAGGTGGATTTCAGGCCAGAGATAGGTGGCAGAAGGGGTAATTACCGCTTATATGGTTGGCTTGACAACAGGAATCACCTGAAGAACCATTACCTGGGCGTTGCAAGTGAGAGATACAGTGATCCCTTGGCGCATGATGAGCAGAGGGGCTGGGGTGTGAGCATAGACCAGGGACTCTCGGATAATATCACGGCTTTTTTAAGGTACAGCCAGACGGACGATGATCTTTCTTCCTGGAATGGGACTGCATGGGAGATGATACCATTTAACAGGCTCTGGACGGCTGGCCTTGAGCTGGGTGGTTCGTCATGGAACAGGCCTGCGGATGCCCTTGGCATAGGCTATGGCAGGATACTCCTTACTGACGATTTTGAGAGAGCAAATATAGATATAGAAACGGACGACGAGGAATACGCAGAGTTGTACTACAGGTATGCACTCCACGAGAGGCTTGCCATAACCCTGGACTACCAGTGGATAGCAAACGCAGGCGGTAGAGCACTAGCCGATGATATCTCCATACTCGGAACAAGAGCACAGATCGAGTTCTGAGAAAGGCATCAGACCTCAGCTCAAGAAAAGGCCAAGGTTGATCTGGAATATGCAGTATGCATACGTGATCACCCGTATTGAGGTAAGGTATGATCAATGAGCATTCAAAGGGTAAACATTAAAGACCCTTGAGAAAGGAGGAATAAACATGCATATCCCTGACGGTTACCTAAGCCCATCGACCTGTGCAGTTATGTATACAGCAGCTGCACCGTTTTGGTATGTGGCAACAAAGAAGATGAAGAAGGAACTTTCAACGAGGATGGTACCCCTTATGTCCATCTTTGCTGCTTTCTCTTTCGTGATAATGATGTTCAACATACCTGTACCAGATGGCACAACAGCCCACGCAGTTGGCGGTACATTGATGGCAATTGTCTTGGGACCTTGGGCAGCCACGCTTGGTGTCTCCATTGCTCTGATGGTGCAGGCCATATTCTTTGGTGACGGTGGTATACTGGCCTTTGGTGCAAACTGCTTTAACATGGCGATAGTGCTCCCCTTCGTGGGCTACGCAGTGTATAGGATCATAAGCGCTAATGCACCTCCGGGGTCTGCTCGTCACTGGCTTGGTGGTGCAATAGGTAGCTACGTGGGTATTAACACGGCAAGCCTGTGCGCTGCCATTGAGTTTGGCATTCAACCAGTACTGTTTCATACGTCAAATGGAACGCCGTTATATTGCCCATACGGTCTATCACAGGCAATACCTGCCATGATGCTAGCACACCTTACCGTGGCAGGCATTGCAGAGATGGCTGTAACCGGGGGCGTGATAGCATTCTTGCAGAAAACCATGCCCGTGGTCATGACGCTGAGGCTTGGAAGGGAGGCTAGGACATGAAAGGAACCGCAAGGTTGTTCATAGGCCTTGGTATACTGGCAATACTTTCCCCTCTGGGACTCATGGCATCTGGTACTGCCTGGGGTGAGTGGGGCGTAGAAGAGTTTTCCAAGATGCTGGGCTACGTGCCTCAGGGACTTGCAAGGTTAAGTGACCTATGGAAAGCACCTATCCCTGACTATAGCGTACCTGGCCTAGGTGAAGTGAGTGGTTATGTACTTTCAGCATTCATAGGCATGGCTTTGATAATTATCATTACGTGGGGTATTGGGCGGATCCTTGGACAAAAGCTCGAGAAGTAAGGAATAAACATGCTGGATGATTACAGCAAGACAAGCACGGACCTCTTTGAAACTCTGCATTATCCAAAGTTCAGAAGGAGAAAAGACTTTGTTACAGGGACACTCTCCAATCTCACCAGTGCCTTGGAGAGAACGGTGTTTGCAGACCTCTACGCAGAGAGACCTGGACTACTCCAGTCAATTGATCCCCGCACCAAGGTCATCACGTTCTTTATTCTCATTTTGGCTACATCTTTAACGCATCATATTGAGATCCTTCTGGGCCTTTACCTACTAAGCCTTGCACTTGCATCCCTATCCAGGATACCCTTGGGCTTCTTTATAAAAAGGGTGTGGATATTCATCCCAATATTTGCTGGTATCATTGCCTTACCTGCCATATTTAACATTATAACTCCAGGAGACACAGTCTTGGTTATTGCCTCATTTAAGCACCCACATGGCATTGGAATCATGCACCTGCCAAGTGAGATCTCCATTACCAAGCAGGGACTGATCGGTGCAAGTTTGCTCGTCTCCCGGGTTGCCACCTCGGCATCGTTTGCAATACTGCTGATACTCGGTACTGGTTGGACAAGGCTATTAAAAGCACTGTCAGCATTCAGGGTGCCCAGGGTTTTTATACTCATACTTGGCATAACGTATAAATATATTTTCCTTTTCCTAAGACTGGTCGAGAACATGTTACTTGCAAGAAAGAGCCGTACCGTAGGCAGAACAGGAACAAAAGAAAAGCACCGATGGATATCAGGCCGCCTCGGCTTTCTCCTGGGAAGATCGTACCACCTAAGCAACGAGGTCTACCTGGCCATGCTTTCAAGGGGCTGGAATGGCAAGGTGCATATGCTAGAAGACTTTTCGCTAGGACTAAACGATGCACTCTGGATTTCCTTCATATCGGGTGTAATACTCCTCGTGACTTTACTGGAGCTTGTATGGAGATAAGTGCACCAGTATTCGAACTTAACAATGTGGAGTACAGCTATCCAGGAGGTATACCTGCACTTAAAGGTATAGACCTTACTGTTATGCCAGGGGAGAGTATTGCCGTAATGGGAACAAACGGTTCAGGCAAGTCAACCCTGCTTAAGCTCATGGATGGACTGTATTTCCCGTCGAGAGGTGTTATAAAGGCATTTGGCGTAGAACTATCAGAGAGGCAGCTCCAAGAAGAGTCATTTGCCTACACCTTTAGGAAAAAGGTCGGCCTGCTATTCCAAGACCCTGATGTGCAACTCTTTTCAACCACGGTGCTGGACGAGGTAGCGTTTGCACCCCTGAACATGGGGTTGAACAGGGAAGAAGTCATGACTAGGGTGAACGCTGCCCTAACTGCATTAAAAATAGAAGATTTAAAGGACAGGGCACCATATCAGCTTAGCGAGGGCGAGAAAAAAAAAGTGGCAATGGCATCACTTCTCTCACTTGATCCCAAGGTATGGCTCCTGGATGAACCCACAGCAAACTTGGACCCACGAACACAGGACTGGATAATCGAGTTTCTCCTGACGCTAGCAAACAAAGGCAAGACCATGATAATCGCCATACATGACCTGGACATAGCAGAATCTATTGCACAGAGAATATACATACTTGGAGAGAACCACGCCATTGTTGCCCAGGGAACACCGCGAGACATACTTGGATACAGGGATATCTTGATAAGGAACAACCTGTTGAGGCATAAGTGACTTGGATCAGCCAGGCATATGGAGCCCAAATTTTACCAGTCATTTTTAACGCAATGCAGAAGCCATAAAATTCTATGGATTACATCTTGTTAATGCTGTAATCATTTCAGCAAGGCCTAAACACATGATGTCGATAGGCATGCATAAAAATCTCTTTACGGCCTGATATCTAGACCTTTTAAAACCTACAAAATCTTCTCCTTATTAATGAAGATCTCGTGATTTTCCCTGGCCTGGTCCATAAAGGCATTGAATACCATGTCCTTCTTTTCCTGCATTAGACCCTTGGCTATCTCTTTTATCTGCGCCTGTTTCGCTGATTTTAGATCGGACAGTTTTCTTTTCTTTATCCACACCACGTATACATTATCACCTGCCGCATAGACCCTTGGGGCATTGAGCTTGTCCAAATCCTGCTTTATGTCCCTTAGCATGCCGAGCTTGGGTACAAACCAGGCGGAACGTTTAAAAAAGCCCGTTGTTTCTATTCTTCCACCCATGGTCTTTATTATCCCTGGGACACCCAGACTGGCCAAGTGCCTGGCATATTGCAATGCCCTTTTATCCTGCTTCTCCTTGAGAAGGTCTGTACTTACCCTTCTCTCAATATCCTTAAGGGGTGGTATCCTGGCAGCTATCCTGTTCATTACCTTGAATACCATGTAGCCCTTGTCTCCAAGGTCTATTACATCGCTAATCTCTCCCTTGGGATACTTGAAGGCAGCCGATGCCACCTTAACACCACCGAGTATCCCTGTATCTTTCTCTGTAAAGGGGCCAATCTTCTTTACCTTCAGGCCGTTGGCCTTTGCATACCCAAAGATATCTGACCTTGGATCCTCGTATATCTTTGCAAAGGCCTTGTCAGCAGCATCGTAGGCTATATCTCTGGCACGCATAAGCCTGATATGTTCCCTTATCTTATCCTTAACCGAGTTGAAGGGAACTTCCTCTGCTTCCTTCTTATCCTCCAATTTTACCACATAAAAGCCCTTAATTGATCTTATGGGACCCTTGATATCTCCTGGTTTCATCTTAAATAACACATCTAGGCCAGCAGGTAGCTTGTCCTTAGTAAGGTACCCTAGGTCCCCTCCTTTCCTTGCACTGCCTGGATCCTGCGAATATTTCCTTGCAAGTGCTGCAAAATCTTTACCTGACTTTGCCAGCTTGAGTATGTCCTCTGCATGTTTCCTCTTTATTGCCAAAAGTTTCTTACTGGCATCCATAGGCAGCTTTACAAGGATTACCCTTGCCCGCACCCTCTGAGGGATGGAATAATCTTCCTTGTGTGAATCATAGTAGTCCCTCACGTCCTCATCAGCCACCTTTACCTTGCCCATGTAATGCCTAGGATCAAAGACTATGCATGCAATCTCAGACTTTGGCGGTATCTTGTAGATAGTCTTATGCGCATTGTAGTAATCCTGTATCTCTTTCGGGGTTATCCTTATGCCCTTGCTAAAGTCTCCAGCCTTGACCTTGACAAAAGCCAGGTTGAAGGAGTCATTCACGGCATGGAAAGCAGTCTCTATCTCCTTGGCATTTAGGATTACACCGGATGTCACCAAGACCCTCAGACGATCTCTTAGGATCTGTTTCCTTTGCTGTTCTTCGAACTCGCTCGGTTTAAGCCTATAGTACGAGAGAAGCCTCTTGTAGGCATAGTCACTAAACTGGCCATTCTTGGTCTGAAAGGCCTTCATATGCATGATGGAAGCAGCCACCTCCTTGTCTGAAACCACTATACCAAGCCTTCTTGCCTCTATATCCATTATGAGGTTATTGACAAGGTCATCTAGCACCTTTTCCTTTAGGCGCATTTGCTGTATGGTTCTCTCATCAAGCCTTTTCCCGTATCGTTCTTGAAGCGACCGTAATTCATTCCTGTATGCCTTGGAATATTCCTGAATAGAGATCACATGGTTGTCCACCTTTGCCACCGTGTTGGCCTGCCTCGCAAAATACGCACTCCCACCCCAGAACACGAAAACAAGAATGATTATGCCGAATATAAACTTTGTAAGCCAGCTTTTGGAATGTTTCCTCATGTACCTCAGCATGTATAGATCTCTCCTTTGAAAAGTGGACTTCGATGGAATTTAAATGATTCTCCATGTTTTTGCAAGGATTTCGTTTAAATATATTAGTAAAGCTGGAATGCGCAGCCCAGTGAGAGCACTGCCTTAAAGTGCACCGAGCAATGGAGATAGGAATTTATGCCAGATCCTAATAGGATGATCAATGGTGTTCATTATACCCCCAAGATAACAATCATATCCATGATCTATGCCTAGGAATGCATTAGGTTAGTATATCATAGTATACATAGTATTATATTGTAAGTTTAGACACAAAGAAACTAAGTATTTATTTAAAACTCCTCTTTGTAGATTTCACGCAGCTTATACTTCATTACCTTACCGCTTGCCGTGTGTGGTAACGCCTCGACAAATTTATAGACCTTAGGCACCTTATATCTAGCCAGCTTGTCTTTTAGGAAAGAATCCAATTCTTCAGGTGTCAAACCTTTGTCTTTTGCCGGGACTATTACTGCACAAACCGTCTCTCCCCATTCGGGATGAGGTATAGCAATAACGGCTGCCTCTACAACATCAGGATGGGCACCAATTGCATCTTCAACCTCCTTTGAATAAACATTCTCGCCCCCAGTTACGATCATATCCTTGTTACGGTCCACAATGAACAGGTATCCTTCATCGTCTACCCGGGCCATATCACCTGTCTTGTACCAGCCACCATTGAATGCTTCAGCAGTTGCCTCGGGATTTTTATAGTATCCTTCCATAAGGCTATCGGCCTTAAGCCATATCTCTCCAATCTCTCCAGGTCTTGCCTCAGAGACATCAGTTTTCATCACCTTTACATCACATCCTGGGAGTCCCCCTTTACCGACCGAGCCAGCCTTGCGGACCTGATCCCACGGAAACAAGGTCGTTCCTGTTGGGCCTGATTCGGTCATGCCGTATACCTGATAGAAATTTTCACTCTTGTATTTTTTCATGAGCGAAAGAGCGGTCTCAGCAGGTATAGGCCCCCCTCCGTACACCCAAGCACGCATCGAAGACAGATCAAATTCATCAAAGTTTGGTATCATTTGAACAGGCATAATAAAGGCAATAGGTGCTCCAAAAAAGGCAGTGCACCTTTCCTCCTGAATGGCCTGAAGAAAATGCAAAGGGTGATATTCCCTTATCATGGCTATGGTGCCACCAACATACGTAATACCTATGAACCAGTTGTTAAGTGGTGAAGAATGCCAGATGGGCATTGCTAGTAGAATACGATCCTTCTCTGTTAGTCCAACTGCCAGGTCTAAGGCAATACCAGCCATGATAACGTTGCGATGGGTATGTAGGCAGCCCTTTGGTTTTCCTGTTGTACCAGATGTGTAAAGTATTTCAGCAATATCCTCATCGGATGTCTCTACAGGGCAAAAGGAAGGTGCTGAATCTAGAAGCTGCTCAAATTGTTCAAAACCTGCTGCAGAACTGTCCATGGAAATCATCTCGATCTTTGTGGAAAGCTTAGTAGCTATCTGCACGAGGGAACCATCAAAAAGAAAAAGCCTTGACTCACTGTGGTCAAGTATATAGTCCACCTCAGGTGGCATAAGCTTGTGATTTATTGGAACCACCGCTGCCCCTACCTTCTGGATGCCGAAAAACGCGATGATAAACCCCAGAGTGTTTTGGCTCATTATCGCCACCTTATCTCCCCTGTTAATACCCTTCTTCTGTAATAGGCCAGCAGCCTTGTCTGACAGGTCTTTGACCGTCTTATAAGAATATCCCCTGCCTCTAGTTCTTATGTAATCCTTATCAGGATTCTTCCTTGCGTTCATGTCAATCAGTTCTGAAAGATGCATCTTTATCCCTCCTTTATCTTACTTGGTGCCTATTTGTAGCCTTTATTGTGACGTATCCACGCGTGTTTCTTTAGATATGTCATATTGTTATATTTTAATATAACAAAACATAATACATTGTCAATTGATTTTCTTGCTCATTGCTCTATCAAATCCACGAACGCTTTTGCTCAAAAGAACGCTCCAGAAACACTATCTTATATTTATTGTCTCTATTTTATCAGTGGACATCGGTATGTACGAAAACAGGATCCGCCTAAGGAGTACCACAGGAGAGGCAATTTAGTACATCAGCTTCTATAACTATGCAAAATCATAATATCCGTAAAACACAGCTTGATTACTATAAAGAACTTGGTTATCATCCTCACATGGAGGCAGAAGAACATGGACCCCGCCCTGAAAGGCGTGTTCTCGTAATAGACGACGATGAAGCAGATTGCTGCCTAGTAGAAGACATACTCACTTCCGATGGCATAGATGTTGAGAAGGCGGTTGGAGGTGAGACAGGCGTACGAATACTCTCCAAGAAATTCTTCCCCGTTATTGTAACAGATCTTAAGATGCCTGACATAGATGGGTTAGGTGTAATTGACTTTGTTAAAAAACGGGGAATGGAAAGTTTGGTGATTGTTATAACAGGGTACGTAAGTATTGATAGCGTGATAGGAGCATTGAGATCAGGTGCTTACGATTACATAATAAAACCTTTTAGTGCTGAACTCCTGAGGCTCACGGTGGAAAGGGCTTTTGACTACATAGAACTCATGAAAAACAGAGAAAAGGCAAAGTATCTTGATGCCATCAGTCTCCTTGCCCGGACAACTGCCCACGAGATTGCTCAACCGCTGACCCTGGTCATAGGTAGAACCAAGGAGATATGCGACAATGTAAAGAACCCGGAGGTAAAGGAATTGGCCGACCAAGTGCTAGAATACGCAAGAAAGATAAAAGACATAGTCAGAAAGATAGACAGCATAAACGAGTATGTCATCAAGTCATATCCTGGTGGCCACACCCTTGTCGATATAGACAAGGCTTCATCGACTAGCAAGGAAGACCCCTGAAGGTTCCTACCCCAAACTACCTTAAGAGTTCCCTCGCCACTATTATCCTTCTTACCTCAGATGTACCTGCCCCTATCTCGTATAGCTTGGCATCTCTCCATAGCTTCTGTATAGGGTATTCCAAGCAGTAGCCGTAACCACCATGTATCTGAACACCATCGCAGGCAACCTTTGTAGCACTCTCTGCAGTGAACAGGATGGCAGATGCTGCCAGTTTATCCAACTCAGTGCCCTTGCCCCCACGTGCACCCGCTGGCGTGTCTGAAAACCTGGCCGCCCTATAAACCAGGCCCCTTGACGCCTCTACTAAACAGTACATGTCTGCTATCTTTTGCTGTATCATCTGGAAATCCTTTATGGGCCTGCCAAACTGCTCCCTCTCTTTTGCATACTTTATGGAGTATTCAAGTGCCTGCTCTGCAATTCCCAGGGAAGCACCTGCAAGCACGATCCTCTCGTATGCCAAGCCTGAGGTAACCACTGCAACACCCGCATTTTCTTCCAGAACCAGGTTTTCACGGGGAACACGCACTTCCTCGAAGGAAAGTTCCGCTGTAGGAGAACCTCTCATGCCACACTTCCTGAGTTTTCTCGATACATTGACACCAGGCCAGGATGATTCAACTATGAAGGCACTTATACCATGTGGCCCCAGGTCGGGTGCAGTCTTAGCGTATACAAGAAGGGTATGAGCAACACTACCGTTAGTGATAAATGTCTTTGAACCATTCAGAACATAGGTGTCTCCATCCTTAACTGCCCTCATGCTCATGCCCCTTAAGGCATCGGAGCCTGCGTTAGGTTCAGTAAGGCATAGGGCACCTATGCGCTCGCCCCTACACATGGGGGGCAGATATTTCTTCTTCTGTGTCTCATTACCGTTCTTGTGTATGTTGTTCGCACACAGGTTCGAATGGGCAGCGTAGCTCATGCCCAGTGCAGGAGATATCCTGCTGACCTGCTCCACGGCAAGCATCTGCATGAAGATACCCTGGCCAGCACCACCATACGCCTCGTCAATGGTTATGCCCAGTATACCCAGTTCGCCAAGCTTGGGAAAGAAATCGTCCGGCAATTTATCCTGCTCGTCGACCTCTTCCTGTATTGGACCGAGCTCATTAACCGCCCACTTGTAAACAGTCTCTGCCAGCATGCTTTCTTCTTTTGTTAGCTCTGTCATTAGGGGCCTTCCTCGCTTAGTATTCAGTAATTCTGCGTAGATCTCAGGCCTAAGCCGGCTCAAACCACATGAGTAACAGCGGATGAGGAACAGGCTTGTCTGAATATGCTACCTTTACCCTCATACCGTCGTAAATATTCTCTTCTTTGCCGTAATTCTTAAGCATATGCGTAAAGAGTGTCTTTGGCGCGCCATCCATCCTTACCATAGCCAAGACATACGGGATCTCCACCCTATCCCTCATGAAGGACGGAATAAACCTTGATATGGAGTGACTTACCAGGGTTCCTGTACCCGGGAGTTCCACCCATTCACATATACTAAGATCATTGGGGCATACTGGTCTAGGTATAGGCCATACCTGTCCACACTTTGGACACTTGGTGGCGAAGAACCTCTTGTTTTCTAGCTCTACGAAAAATCTGGAATACTTACCCAGCGAGTGACGGTATGTCATGTGCTGATCTATCTGTATCTTTTCTACGAGCCTGAAATCCTTCCATGGGTCCTCTTCGTGGGCAAACTCCTTCATCCAGTGCATCTCTGGCCCCATGGGATCAAGCGCTTCAAACACCTGCAACTTCGTGGTAACAAGACCCCTCTTTTTGGGCTCAAGATCCTTTATATCCGGTAACTTTGGGAATGTCATCTTTTTCTCTTTTTTCGTTTTTGCCATGATTCTGTCCTCCTCTGATTAATCAACCCTGCGGAATATGTTTACTGCCACGAATGTACCCGTGCCACCGTGACTATCAGTGAGTCCGAGGCCATTCTTGATAACCGCCTGCCTCTTGGGATGAGCCTCCTCTCTAAGCTGCCTTAATATCTCAATACCTTGGTTGACACCAGTTGCTCCCACTGGATGCCCCATTCCCATTAGCCCACCCGAAGTATTACAGGGCAGCTCGCCTCCAAGATCAAAGTATCCCTCATCGGTAAGGGGCCCGCTTTGTCCCAGGCCACAGAAGCCAAGGTCCTCGTAGCTGACCAGCTCTGTACCTGAGTATGCATCGTGTATCTCGGCACAATCCAGTTCCTTTGCCGGGTCTTTTATCCCAGCCATCTTGTAGGCCATCTGGGAAGCAACCCTCTTTGCCCTGAAGTGGGCAATACCTGGGTACGGCCATGGCCTGTCAGCAAGCCGCATAAAGTCCGTACCGCAGCCAGTACCGACAAGCTCTATGGTGGGTTTTTTCTTCCACGTGGAGCAGTATCTCTCTGCCCATTCGGAGGTTGCAAATATCAGGCATGATGCCCCGTCAGAAAGCAAAGAACAGTCGAGTCTCTTGTAAGGTGACGTTATTAGTGGTGAGTTCATTACGTCATCCACTGTTATGTCCATTGGTTGGTGTGCATACTCGTTGTAAATGGCATTCCTGTGGTTCTTTACAGAGACCTTTGCAAACTGTTCCTCCTTTGTACCATACATGTCCATGTGAGCACGCATCATCAGGGCATAATACGCTATGTAGAACCCGGCGATCTGGAACTCCCAGTCAAAATCAGATGCATATGCTATGAACTCCTGGGCAGTATCTGATGGCACATGCTTACCCATGTTCTCTGCACCATATACGATCATGGAATCACACAGCCCTGCCTTTATGTAGGCATATGCATTTCTTATAGCAAGGCCTCCAGTTGCTCCACCACCTTCAACCCTTACATTAGGCTTTGGACACATACCAACGCAGTCATGAAAAATAGCACCTTGCTTGAGCTGTTTATCGAAGTGATCGCTAAAATAACTTGTAGTGGCATGTTCAATGTCACTTATCTCCACACCTGCATCCTTGATAGCCTCCATGACAGCCTCGACCACCCAGTCGCGTATTGTCCCATCAGGTCTTTCTGCCGCCATCTTGGAGATACCACCACCCAACACAAAAACCCTTCTCTCACTCACAACAAACCTCCTTATTGGGTAAATGATTATTTAGGATTATTGTTGATTGATATGTCAATTTATTACCCATGTCAAGGATTTTTAATGTGCTTGGATCAAGCGGGTTTTTATCTTAATCTTATTCAGGGATTTTATTTAGGGCAATAACGTAGGGAGACCTGCTTCTATAACATAGTAAACAATAGCTAAGTCCTGTAACGAAGAACAAGAGGGCATATACTTATATCCATGTTACTGCTCTCACCTGCAGGCAGATAGCACATCCTGCACGTTTACCGTTGCAAGGGCAATCGCAGTATCTGATACACCATAGTACATCTTTATGGTTCCATCCTCTTCAAGTATGGCACCACAGGGGAAAACCACGTTTGGAACGTCCCCTATCCTTTCGTAATCCATCTCTGGGGCAAAAATGAAATGGCTTGTATAGCCCCTGATCGTGTATGGCTTCTCAAGATCAAGGAGCATGGCTCCTATCCTGTATATTCTCCCTGAACCCGTTGGCTTTACTCCATGATAGAAGACAAGCCAGCCATCTTCTGTCTTTATGGGTGGTGTACAGGCACCGAGCTTTTGCGACCCCCATCCACCCGGACTTGGGGTCATTAATACTCTGGAACCACCCCAGTGTTCAAGATCAGGCGAAAAGCTTATCCATATATCGCCCCTCTTGCCTGCAAAGCCGCCTGGCCTTGTGAGCATAACGTACTTTCCTCCTATCTTCTCGGGAAACAAAACTCCATCTTTATTGTCCACGTCAGTAGCCAGGCATAACCTCTCAAAGGTTGAGAAATCATTGGTCTTACCTATGCCTACACGTACCCCATATGGACCGAATGCCGTGTAGGTGATATAGTATGCACCTTCAATGGCTGTTATCCTGGGATCTTCTACCCCGTACCGCTCGTAAGGTTCATAAAGAGGGTCCTCAGAGGGCATCACCCATGGCCTATCATCAACCTGGAAATTTATGCCATCATTAGAACGGGCAAGCGTAAGATGGCTCCTGCCCGCGAGGTCCTCGACCCTCAGGAGCAAGATATATTTACCCATGCACCTACAGGCAGCAGCATTAAAGACCGTGTTACAAGGGTAGGGTATGTCATCCCTGGATATAATGGGATTGTTTTCGTATCTTTCAAAAGGTGGGAACTTGTGTGTTATCAACATCCTCCGGTCCAGTTAGTCCATCCACAAGGTATCCACTGTAAGGACCGATGGTTCAACAAGGGTCTTGTAAATATCCACGTGACTGCCTGCAACCCTTGACCATGAAATCCTTTCACGAACGTACCTAAGTGCATTTGATCCAAAAGACCTCCTCAGATTATCATCCTTCAGCAGTTTCACTATATTTGTGATATAATCTTCATCTGTTTTACTTGTCAAGCCTGCCTTGATATCTTTGACCAGTGATTTCATGGCGAATGTGTCGCTTGTTACGATAGGCTTACCAAATGCTAACGAATGAGCCACTATACCGCTCTGTGAACTTATTGAGTATGGAAGAACAACCATGTCCGAGGCAGAGATAATGGTATCAAAGGAATCCTGGGATATCTGGCCCCTTATAACCTCTATGCTATCCCTAGCAGGAGAGGAATTTATCTCCTTAAAGAGCATATTCCTGTAATCCCTGTACTCTATACCCCTCACCTTACCTGCAACGATTAGGAGAAGGTCTTTACCACCATATCTACTGACTATTTCGGGCCATAACCTTACTATCCTTTCAAAGCACTTGCTTGGCCTGAAATACCCGATCATCAGTACTACCTTGGTATTTTGCTTTATACCGAGCCTCTGCTTTGCTCTGCCCACGGGCTCAATCTCCCTTGCACCGTGAGGTATGACGTGAATCTTGTCCAGGAGGTCCTTCCTCTTTAGGTGCTTCCTGAGCGAATCAACCTGGTATGTCTCGTGCACTATCACAGCATCAGAATTATCAATTACAGAGTTCAGTATGATGCGGTGCTCACTAGATATCTCGTCATATACTGTGTGAAGGGTGCTCACCACAGGAATACCGGTAAGCCTGAACTCTATGATGAGTGGAATTATGGACACCCCGTAGTGCTTACCGTACAGACCAAATTCGTGCTGGACGTGGACGAGATCAGGAGTGAGCCTCGTCATCATGGAGAAGGCCCTTTCTGCCAGGTCTGGATCCTCGTAGTCAAATGCATTGAATACCTTTTTACCTTCTCCCCCAAGATGGGACACGATACACACGTCTACCCCCTTACTTCTTAGTGCCTCTGTAAGATATTGCGTGTAGGAGGCTATACCACATTCTATTGGGGGATAGCTGGATATAAACCCAATCCTCATAACCTACATCTCCTACCAGCCTTTATCAGGCGAAAATGATCTTCTTTGCTCGAAAACCCGCAAACATGTTTTTAGAAATCATCAGGCAAAGAGTGATTAAAGATGAAAGGCCCAAGCTCCTATGCCTGATTTGTAGGCTATCTCTAATCTTGTGGTCCCTTTAGGGCTTTCTATAGCCCTACCTAGCCCGAGGGATATTTATCTACTCAGGGTCAGCAACACTAAGTTTCTCCACACATGTTCCACGGGCTATCCACGTCCCTTGATACAAGAAAGCTTGCGCCTTCTTCCTTGTTTTTAACCACACGCCCCTGACCTAACACCCTGCACCTTTTCTTCTACTCGCATACCTTGCCTATATAAACAACGAGCTTATTGAACCATTCTCATGCGTTCTCTTTATTGCCTCAGCCAGTATGGGTGCAACACTTAATACAGATATTTTTTTACACGCAAGGCATTCGTCCCTAAGTGGTATGGTATCTGTGACAATCAATTCCTCCAGAGGAGACTTCCTTATGCGCTCTATGGCAGGTCCAGAAAGCACAGGGTGTGTGCACGATGCAATCACCTTCTTGGCACCTGCCTCTATGAGCGCAACTGCCCCATTGGTCAAGGTCCCAGCAGTATCCACCATGTCGTCTACCACGAGGCACACCTTGTCCTTCACATCGCCTATTATATTCATTACGCTGGACTCATTGGCCTTTGCTCGTCTTTTATCTATTATTGCAAGGTCTGCCTGGAGGTTCTTTGCATAAGCCCTTGCCCTCTCTACACCCCCGGCATCAGGAGACACCGCGACAAGGTCCTCGTTATTGAACCTTCCTTTCAGATATTCTAGCATAACCGGCTTCGAGTACAGGTTGTCAACAGGGATGTTAAAAAAACCTTGAATCTGGCCGGCATGTAGATCCATGGTAAGAACCCTGCTTGCACCTGCAATGGTAAGGAGATCTGCAACGAGCTTTGCAGTTATGGGCGTCCTTGGAGCAGCCTTCCTGTCCTGCCTAGCATATCCAAAGTAAGGTATTACAGCTGTTATCCTGCTGGCCGAGGCCCTCTTGAGAGCATCAAGCAAAACCAGCAACTCCATAAGGTTCTCATTAACAGGGGGACATGTTGACTGTACTATGAATACGTCCTTACCACGGATACTCTCCGTAATCTCTACTGAACTCTCTCCATCTGAGAAATGCTGGACAATGGCCTTACCCATCCCGATGCCGAGTATCTCACAAATGCTCGAACAAAGATCCATGTTTGAATTACCACTGAAGATGCACACGTCAGATTTCATGCTAAATATTACCCCTTGTCTCTATTTTGGCTGGGATGGGTGGATTCGAACCACCATAACGAGATCCAAAATCTCGTGTCCTGCCTTTAGACGACATCCCAATGATGATGCCTGGTGTAACAGTTCCAATATAGTTGCAGATCAAGAAAACTTCAAGGTTCAGGCTCGGCCGTTACCTTTTGCCTGTACAATTCCAGTATTGTTTTTTCTATCTTTGCCCTTGTCTCCACATTGAGAGGATGGGCCGTGTCCCTGAATGACCCATCTTTTCTTTTACGGGAAGGCATAGCAACAAATAGACCAGAGTTCCCATTTATAATCCTCAAATCGCGCACAACAAAGCAGTCATCAAACACCACAGATGCATACGCCTTGAGCTTTTCGTTGTTTCTTACCGGAAAAACCTTTACCTCTGTAATCTCCATGCCCTAACCTCCTCCAAAGATTGTTGTGCATAGATACCTACTGCCTTCACGCTTCCTCAAAGATTTCATAGCATCTTCAACGTGATCATAATCCTTGAACACGCCGAACACAGCAGAACCACTACCTGACATTAGCGCGCCTAGGGCGCCGGCCTCAAGTAATTCCTGCTTTACTTCCCGGAGCTCTGTGTGCTTCTTGAAAACCACCTCTTCCAGATCATTTACTAGCAAGTCCTCGGGTACCACGGTCCCAATACCATCCGTTCCAACTGTATGAGATTCGGTGTAATCATATCCATATGCATAAAAACTTTTCAGCGATGAGTAAACCTCCGCGGTACTCACAGTGAAGGGAGGTACAATCACCAAGAAAACCCTGTCTTCAACAGATACTTCCTTCTTGGGCACGTCGCCACGTCCGACCATTATGCATGGCCTTTTCATGACGAAAAAAGGGCAGTCTGAACCTATGGCTGCTGCCATTCGCAGAAGATCCTGCTCGCTTAGTCCTGTCTTGAATAGCTGGTTCATGGCTAGCAGTACCCCTGCTGCATCGCTGCTACCACCTCCAAGGCCTGCACCGTGAGGAATATGCTTGACAACACGTATATGAACTCCCGAGCTAACACCCGTTGAGTTGATAAACCTCTGTGCTGCTTTGAAAGCAAGATTTTCCTCCTCATTAATCTCCAGGCCCTTGGTCTCTACTATTATCTCATCTCTGTATGGCTCTATGTGTAGCTCATCGTACAGGGTAACGGGAACCATCAATGTATTAACATCATGGTACCCATCCGGCCTTTCCCCAAGAACCCTCAGATAAACATTAAGCTTGGCAGGGGTAAGCACCCTCACTTCACATCAATAGCTATATAGAAAGGATTCCCCCCTCTCATTACGAGTAAGAGTACAGAATCCCCCTTTTTTGCCTTGTTTATCTGATCCAGATAATCCTTAACTCCGTGTATGGGGTGTCCATTCACCTCTTTAATAATATCACCACGCCTTAGTCCAGAGGAAAATGCAGCACCTTTGGGGTCAATACCCATGACAATAACGCCTTCTTTACTCTCGAGGTTGTATCGCTGTGCAAGTTCCGGTGTGATATTTCTTACTTTTATACCCAATTTATCCTTTTTAACGACGGACTCGTTCTTGCCCTGCTCTCCCTGCAATTCTGCTAGGTGTTCCTCGCTACGTTTCTTTAGACGCGCCTTTAGACTGACCTCTTTCTTGTTGCGCCACACCACTATCTTTACGCTAGATCCAGGTTTAAGGCTACCGATCAAGCGTGTCAGGTCATGGGTATCCTTTATTTCATGGCCGTTAACACTTATTATCACATCCCCGTTCTTGATTCCTGCCCTGTCAGCAGGATCACCCGGATAGACCTTGGATACAATTGCACCGTGTGCTTTCTCCAGACCCACTGCTCTAGCTATCTCTGGCGTAACATCCTGTATGGCAACGCCAAGCCACCCTCTGGCAACCGATCCCTTCTCCCTGAGGTCCGGAAGTATGGACTTTGCCATGTTGATAGGGATGGCAAACCCGATCCCCTGGCCCGTAGCAACTATAGCAGTGTTTATTCCAACAACCTCCCCTTTCAGATTTATCAGCGGGCCACCGGAGTTGCCGGGGTTTATGGCAGCATCGGTCTGTATGAAGTTGTCATACGGGCCAGCACCTATAATCCTCTCCTTTGCACTTACAATGCCCTGGGTTACCGTGTGCCCAAGCCCAAATGGGTTGCCAATGGCAATAACCCAGTCTCCGACCTCTAGCTTGTCCGAGTCACCGAGTACAAGAGTAGGAAGGTCATCCTTCTTGGGAGTTATCTTTATCAAGGCGATGTCTGTTGTCTTGTCCTTACCCACCACCTTTGCATTAAACTTCTCCTTATTTACCAAGGATACAGAAATCTCATCAGCACCCTTGATAACATGGTAATTTGTGAGTATATACCCGTCCTTGGAGATTATGAAACCTGAACCAAGGCTTCTCTGCTTCATAACCTGGTCAGGAAAGTTTTCAAAAAACTTGTTGAAAAAATCCCCAAACGGACCCATGTTACCACCGGGACCGTAAAATTTCTTAAACATTTCCATGCTATGCACGGTTTTACTCGTACTTATATTCACAACTGCAGGTTTTGTCTTCTTGACAAGATCCCTTAGGCTTGGAAGTACCACCACGGGAGCAGCCTGAGAATTACCCTCCTCCCAGAAAGGCGCAGCCCGACCTGTTTCAGGCAACTTGAAAGATGAGGATATTATCATGCCTACTATAAGGCAACATGCTCCAACTATTACTATGCCACCTAGATACAGCTTGCTCGCCGATTTCCTGTTTTCATTCATTTACTTGCCTCCACGAATGCTAACCTTAACTCGTACAAAACGTTTTTTACCAGGGATTGCTCTTCCTGCGAGAGATTCCCTTTGGTCTTTTCCTCGAGTATTGAGATTATATCTATATTCTGCTTGGCCAAGGCCAAGTCTTTCATAGTCTTACCTGTCTGGGGATCTGGAATCTTTCCAAGGCTCATCATGGCTGTTGTAGCGAAACTCATCACGAGGGTGGAAAAATCAAGTTTGGGTGGATTATAACTGGAAAATGAAGTGTCTTGAGGAGACTGGTTTCCAGACTTCTCTCCGATTGCGTCTTTCTCGTCTACCTTGGGAGACGAATCATCCTTTTCGGTCCCTCTGGTATCCTTGATGGTATATCCGTCTTTTACCTCTTCCATCAACCCTACCTGCTAGTATTCATTAAAATCTTAAGACCAAAAATTTTACCTGTCAAGTATCAAAGAAGACCTTTGATTTTAGCTCTCCTGTGCGCTAGTATTGGTAATACAAGATTACTTGTACAGGATACCACACAGGTTTTAAGGGTGTGAGTCAGTGGGGATATCTGCTTTTATTGAGATGAGTTAATGTTCGCCTGTTATCCTGTTTATTAATAAACAGGAGGTTTATTATGATATCCAGTGTCATTTCTGCCTCACCTCTTGGAACAGATGCGTTAAAGGTTGTTGTAGAGGCAGATCTAAATTACGGCATACCATCTTTTTCTATAGTAGGCCTACCAGACAGCTCTGTAAGGGAGAGCAAGGACAGGGTACGCTCGGCAATACTGAATTCAGGCTACGAGTTCCCGGCCATGAGAATCACCTTGAACCTTGCCCCTGCCGACGTAAAAAAAGGGGGTGCAACGTTTGATCTACCCATAGCAGTGGCAATACTCACATGCCTCGGGGTCATACCCCAGCATAGGGTGAACATGTACATGCTCGTGGGTGAACTGGGCCTGAATGGATCCCTAAGATCCGTGAACGGTGTTGTTGCTGCTGCCTTCCTCGCAAAACAACTAGGCTTAAAAGGGATTATATGTCCAGCTCATAACACCATGGAAGCTGGCCTTGCCGATATCGACGTGTGGCCCGCGGATGACCTCAAGGATGCAGTAGAAATACTACTTGAGGACCGAGAGGCAACAAGTTTAAATCCCTGGGATACGCTTACACGCGAGTCAGGCCATTTGCTCGACCTGGCAGAAATACAAGGCCAGTTCTCACCAAAGAGGGCCATGGAGATAGCAGCTGCAGGGTCACACAACATGCTCATGATAGGTCCTCCAGGGGCTGGTAAGTCCATGTTGGCAAAACGATTGCCGTCCATTCTTCCACCCCTGACAAGAGATGAGATTATTGAATGCACAAAGATATATTCCGCTGCAGGACGCCTCAAAGGAGCCGGCATAGTAAGCGAGAGACCTTTCAGGGCACCCCATCATACCATATCTGACGCAGGTCTGGTGGGGGGAGGCTCAACACCGATACCCGGAGAGGCATCCATGGCGACTAACGGGGTCCTGTTCCTGGACGAGCTCCCAGAGTTCAGGAGGGGAGTACTGGAAGCCATGAGACAACCGTTGGAAGATGGAGAGGTAACCGTGTCACGGGCAAGCGCGGCCATAACATTCCCAGCCAGATTTCAACTAATTGCTGCTATGAACCCATGTCCCTGCGGGTTCCTAGGACATCCGTACAGGGAATGCAGATGCACGCCAACACAGATAGCAAAGTACAGGGCAAGGGTCTCAGGACCGCTCATGGACAGGATAGACCTGCACGTATGGGTAGACCCGGTTGACATAGACAGCATAGTATCCCCTCTTGGCTCTGAGACATCATCAGCGGTGAGGCAAAGGGTTATAAGGGCAAGGGAAATACAATTAAAAAGGGGCTTCCTCAATGCAAGAATACCAGACGGTCTCCTCAAGGAATTGAGCCAGATAAAGAAGGAAGGTAAAGAAATACTGATATCTGCGGTAAGGCATTTCAGCCTAAGCATGAGAGGCTTCAAAAGGGTGATAAAGGTGGCAAGGACCATCGCTGACTTGGAGAATTCAACCTATATAGAGAAACAACATGTACTAGAGGCCTTGCAATACAGACCAGAGATGCAGAAATGGTAGCTAGGGCACAGGCAAAGGATCCATCAGATTTCAGCTATGAGCTGCCAGATTCCAGGTTAAATGCTAAGGAACAATGGAGACATACAGGCAAGATGTAAGGCGTTGTACTAAAGGGGCTTCCATATTGAAAACAAGGTGCAGGGCTCAAGTCATAATAAAAAAACTGTTAAACCTGCCAGTAGACCACTGACCACGGATAAACAACGGCCTCATGAGCTGATGGCTATCCCATCCTTGGCCTATTATCCATTGACACCAGAATAAATACCAGTTATTATATTTCTCATACTGTGGAATGTATTGGGAGGTCATATGTCGTTATTTGATAGCTACTATACTTCTGAGCATAATATATTCAGGGAATCAGTGAGGCGTTTCTTTGAGAAGGAGGTAACGCCGTATGCTGATGAGTGGGAGAAGGATGGTATTATTCCCAAGGATTTGTGGAAGAAGTTTGGTGCACAGGGTTTTCTATGTCCATGGCTGCCTGAGAAATACGGTGGTGTTGGTGCTGATTTTCTCTATTCTTTCATAGAAGTCGAGGAAGCTGCGCCCACGTATTGTAATGGTTTTGCTTTTCCTCTTCATTCTGATATTGTTGTCCCTTATATTTACAATTTTGGTAATGATGAGCAGAAGGATCGTTGGCTTCCTGGTTGTGTGACGGGTGATATTATAACGGCTGTTGCCATGACCGAGCCTGGTGCAGGTTCTGATCTTGCATCCATAAGGACCACGGCTGTTAAGGATGGTGAAGGTTATGTAATAAATGGGCAGAAGACGTTCATATCGAATGGTATAAACTGTGATCTGGTGATTGTGGCTGCCAAGACTGATCCCAATGCGGATCCTCCATACACGGGTGTATCTCTTTTTGTTGTTGAGGATGGTACGCCTGGGTTTGAGAAGGGTAGGAACCTTGATAAGATAGGCCTTCATTCCCAGGATACTGCGGAGATGGCGTTTGTGGACTGCAGGGTGCCCAGGGAGAACCTCCTGGGTGAAAAGGGTCATGGTTTTTATTATCTTATGCAGGAACTGCAGCAGGAAAGGCTGGTATGTGCCATTATCTGCCAGGTTGCAGCAGAGGAGGCGTTGAGGCTTACCATAGACTACACAAGGCAGAGGGAGGCGTTTGGCAGGCCTATAAGCAGGTTCCAGTACATCTCCTTTGAGCTAGCCAAGATGGCGACCGAGGTGGAGCTGGGAAGGACCTTCCTTGAGAGCCTCATAATCGACCACATGGAAGGAAAGGAAATATTAAAAAAAGCGTGTATGGCCAAGTACTGGATCTGCGAGATGTTGAACAGGCTTGTTGGCAAGTGCGTGGAGTTTCACGGTGGTTACGGTTACATGGAGGAATACCCAATAGCCCGTATGTT
>WFSG01000006.1 GCA_015486075.1 Deltaproteobacteria bacterium | reverse complement strand
GGACTGAAAATCCTCGTGTCGGCGGTTCGATTCCGTCTCTCGGCACCAGGATTTTCTCACTCAGACGTAGACATCTCTGCTAGCAGTCTCTCTACGGATTCCCAGTTAATATGACTGTTATGTTAGCCAACAACCACTTTGTTCTAGACTTACCAAAAATCCTCCTTAACCCCATGTCCATGAAACTCATTCTCCTATCGTAATCTCTTGAATTCCATCAGATTTAAGAAGATCTCTAACATATTTATTAAAAATATTATCAAATGAACTCAGATACTTAATGCTGGTTTTATAACTCAAATCATAAAACCTTAAGATGAAGTTATGTAAAGGTCTCATAATACCATAGCCTAATTATCATCAGAGAATACTAGCAAACAAATGCTAGTAAAGGTAGGATAACTACATCTTGTCTTCTACGTACATGATGTTCTCCATTTTCATGCTTAACTACGGGCATGTCCTGTAGTAATAATATCGCTTAAAGGGGTAAATGGGGGGAGCTGCTCTGAGAAAGGGCATAAGAGAATCTAGCATAATGACGGAAATACATTCTTTGGTAGACCTGTACGTCTACCAGTTGAACCACCCTTCGCGTCTCAGGAGGATCTTGAGCTTTGTAATCTTGCTCTCCATCATCTTCTTTTCTATATTAGTATCACTAAAGATAGCTGACCCATACCCTCTCAGGAGATGGATAAACTTAAGGCTATCTATAGAAGACCTTGGCCTAGTAGGCGTATTCATCTACCTGGTCATGGTGTCCATACTTCCACTGTTCTCGCCGCTTAGCATACTTATAGTAACCGGCTCTGTTGTCTACGGTGCCTTCTACGGCATGATACTTTCCTATCTAGGCCTTTTTATAAATGCAAACATAACCTACATCATGGTAAAGGCGCTACTCGTGGACAGGGCATGGGGAAACTCTGGATGGCTAGCAGAGTTCAAAGACAAAATAAAAAGACATGGCTACCCCATTGTGCTTTTATTACAGCTTATAACCATCTTACCATTTGTTATGGTAAACGCTGCAGCAGCTGGTTCTGGTGTAAGTTGGAAAGACTTTTCAAAGGCCACTTGCATAGGCGTGTTACCCACCGTATTTATATTCAATTTCCTCGGCAATAGCTTGGTGTATAAAACGGTATCTCCAGAGATGTATGTCTCATGCATAAGCGTGCTTGCAGCATGCCTTATACTCCTGGCCGTAAAAAAACGAGACACAGGTAATGACAACAGGCCACCTGAAGTCAATACCTAGGGCGTGATCCTTTCCTAAGAAGGATGCGAGGCAGGCTATACTCGGCTACGGATTTAAGGGAATACCTCTCACCGGTTATTATTGAACGAGCGGCCAGGATTCCACTCTGGATGGAAGGCCCAATACCTTCACCCATGTCAAGGGTTGCAAGACCTACGGCGTCACCCACAATAAAGGCATTATGCACACGCCCTTTAACCCTGTTTTGCCTGAGGTAGTAACTATAAGTATACGGGTTGAACCGGTGATTCTTTACTAAGGAAAGCCCCTCTAATTTTCTCACAAAATAATCCCAATGGGTCTGTATGGCCTTACCTCTGCTGCTCATTGACTGGAGCTTCCCACCTATGCCAACATTCACGAAACCGTGCTCCTTTGGCACATACCAGGAGTAACCAGACAGTTTATTCTCGAAGAACCAGAGGTGGCAATCTGCATCTTTATAATCGTACTTGAACTCTTCCTCCATTGCTATGATAAGCTTACCTTTCGACCTGGGATAGAAACCCCTGAAAAAAGTCCTGTAGACAGGGCAATTGGTGCCACCAGCACCTACAAGGTATTTGCAGCGAAACATATCATCAATGATATAGTAGTCCCTAACCCTCTGTATGTCCCCTACCACATGTTCTTTTATAGGCACACCTGCGCGCTTTACCAGCCAGTAATCGAATTCATATCTTCTTATCGAATATTGAATGGTCTTCACTGGAATATTCATGCCATAAAGATGAAAATTCAGCCGCTTAAAGGTCAACAGGCCATATGGATATTCATCTTGTACCACCTCAAGATCTTTTAGCACCCTTGGCGTAATCCACCCTGCACAGGTTTTATGTCTGGGAAATACCTTTTTGTCGAGGATGATTGCCTGAATACCGTGTTGTTTAAGCACCCATGCGCAACTTGAGCCTGCCGGACCTCCTCCAACAATGATAACCTCAGAATCAATCATATAGGCTTGCCCCTTGCCGTAAGACCGAATAAAGTCTAGCTGTTATAACGGAAAAGGTTTTCACTTAACTAAACTTAAGACAAACGACAAAATGGTTGTTCTCTACCTGGCTTGGTCATAACTATCTGCCAAAGTTGGATATGCCGGGAACGGAATGCCCCTGCACAGCTAAGCAGGTAATACCTCCACATCCTGTAAAAACGCTCCCCGTACTTGTCCTTAAATACAGGCCAAGCATTTTCAAAATTTTTATACCACGCCATTAAAGTCCTATCATAATCAGGGCCGAAGTTATGCCAGTCTTCCATAACAAACAGGCCTTCCATGGCCTTCCCAATCTGAGCAATAGAAGGCAGCATGCCGTTTGGAAAGATATATTTTGTTGTCCACGGGTTTGAAGTAGTATCACTTATATTGCTGCCGATGGTATGGATAAAGGCAATGCCGTCATCCTTAAGGTTACGGTCTACCACTTCCATGTACGTACGGTAGTTCTTGTAACCCACGTGTTCCATGATGCCTATGGATATAACCCTGTCATATTTCCCACCCGCGTTGCGATAATCTTTAAATTCTATCTCAACAGGCAAGCCCTTGCACATTTCTCTACCAAGTTCGACCTGTTCCTTGGAGACCGTCACCCCTGTCACCTTGGCCCCGTACTTTTCAGCCGCGTACTTGGCAAAGGAACCCCATCCACAGCCTAAATCGAGCACATTCATCCCAGCCTTAAGTCCTATCTTACGGCACACCAGATCCAGCTTTGCCTCTTGCGCCTCGTCCAAGTTTCTAGCATTTCTCCAGTAAGCACACGTATACGACATGCTCCTTCCCAGCATCTCCCTATAGAAATCGTTGCCTATATCGTAGTGTCTCTCTCCAATCTGGAAGGCACGGCTGGCCTTCTGAAGATTAAAGATCCTCGATCGTAGGATATGCCATATAAGCCTCCAGTCCTTCTTAACCTTGGTCTCCAGCCTTGATTTCAAGATCCTGTAAATCAACTCATCCAGTGCTTGGCAATCCCACCACCCGTCCATGTACGATTCACCTAGGGCAAGGGCCCCACCTTGCAAAATCCTTTCGTACACATCATCGTTATGGACCTGGATATCAAAGGGACGGTCACCATTTATGGTTATCCCTGCGAACTCGGCCAATCTTTGAAAATTAGTCTTTGCGCTATTCACTGTCATATATCCCCAAAATAATTAATGGATTATAACAACAAAAAGGCACATCCAAGGGAAATTATCTTTGTTACTACTTCCTTATAAATACCACTAATGAGGTATAACAGGCAAGGAGGATTGTTTGTTTATACACCGGGACAAGCATCTGCCTCAGGACATATATGAATAAAAATAGACCTCACGTCAATGTATCGGAACACATGACAATATTACAGCCAACTTAAGTTCACCAAGGTTCATGTCTGGTTTTGATATCTTCCGATTCACAAGCTAGGTCTGGTCTATACATCCGGTTAGTTAGCTCATCTATCAGGCATAAGCCCTTTTGTAATACGCCCTATACCCAGGGCTAACAGTAAAGGATACACCTGGGATATCGCTGAAGCCCTTTATTAGATAGCCTATGAAGGCGGCTACGTCAAAATCCTTTACCATGTTCATGATCGAACTCACCCCCTGGACATATCCTGGTCCAAACACCCTTGCTGCTATGTTCATGTCCGTTTTCAGCGGTATGACACCCTGCTGCAAAAAAAAACCATCCTTCCTGAGCTGAGCTGAACCCATAATCTTCTTCCCGTAAAGGGTTATCTCCATGGGTCCACTCCTGGCAAAGCATATCTTGGAAAACCTTGCATCTCCAGCAGCCTGCCTAGCTTCTATCCCCAGCTTGTGAAAGGCATTCACAAAGACACCAGAGATGGTAGAATAGGTTTCCATTATATTGTCGCCAAAGGCACTATTTGATGCCGTGGATATGGAGTACGTGATGTCGTCCACGTGAAGCACAGCACCTCCACCAGTAGGTCTCTCTATGACAGGGATATCAAGCACTGGGTCATAACACTTGAAATCTCTCCTGTGATGGCCAACTGTTACTGCGGGTACATCCCAGTTGTATATCCTAAGGAAACCGGGGACTTGACCCTTTCTCACTGCCCCGAACAGGTCCATGTCTCTCTGCATATTGAGCCTGGACGAATAGTTGCTGTCTAACACTAGTAGCCACTTGTCTTTCATAGTTCTTCTATGATGAATAGTGGGTCCCCGTAGCCCACCCTCTCTCCATCCTGTTTTAATATGGCACTCACAACCCCATCTACATGAGATTCTATCTCGTTCATAAGTTTCATTGCCTCTATCACGCAAAGGCACTGGCCTTTTGTCACCCTGTCCCCCACCTGTACAAAGGGTGGACTCTCGGGTGATGCTGATCTGTAAAACGTACCAACTAGGGGCGAGGTAATCTTAACGGTGGGCTTTTCCTTCTGCTCTGAAGTTCCTGCAACAGACACACCGCTCTCTGGACGATTTGCCCGGCTACCTTTACCTGACATGTCCCTTACTATGCGTATCCCGTCCTTGGACCATTCGAGTTCCACGATGTCTGTATCTTTCATGAACTCTATGAGGTCCTTTACTGTCTTTAAATCCATCTATCCCACTCTCTCTATGTATGTATTGCTACGCGTGTCAACCTTGATCACGTCTCCTTCGTTTATGAACAAGGGTACTTGTATAGTGGCACCAGTCTCCAGAGTAGCGGGCTTAGTACCCCCTGATGCTGTATTACCCTTTACCCCTGGCACTGTTTCAGTCACCTTCAACTCCATGAATAGTGGCAGTTCTATGCCTATGGGCACCTTGTTGTGGAAAAGTACTTCTACCTCGGTGTTTTCCTTCAGGTAACCCAAGGCATCTGCCACGTGGTTCTCATCCATGGATACCTGTTCGTATGTCTCGTTGTCCATGAAATAATAGCTTTCATCATCCTTGTAAAGGTAGACCATCCTTTTCTCCTCTAGGTCAGGGACATCTACCTTCTCGCCCGAGCGAAACGTGCGGTCAATGACATTGCCCGAGACAAGGCTCTTGAGCTTTGTACGAACAAAAGCACCTCCCTTACCTGGCTTAACATGAAGAAAATCCACGATCACAAACGGCTCTCCGGATATCTCTATCTTTAGGCCTTTCCTGAAATCAGCTGTAGAATACTGCATCGATAAAATACCCCTAGGATACGATCTTTATCTTACTCTTATCAATATTTGTTATCATATGACAAGCATTATCTCCCATATACACTGTATCCTCCAGCCTTACGCCGAACTTACCAGGAAGGTAAATGCCCGGTTCTATGGTAAATACCATGCCCTGCCTCAGCACGTCTTCTGAGGACGGGTATATTCCGGGTACTTCGTGTATCTCCATACCCACGCCGTGGCCAAGGCCATGACCAAAGTAATCCCCATAGCCACATGTTTCAATCACGTCCCTTGCCACCCTATCCAACTCGGATGCCTTCATTCCAGGTCTAGCCTCTTCCATGGCCCTAGCCTGTGCACGCCTCACACACTCATATACTTCCCTTACCTGATCCCCTAGCCAAGCTGTTGCAACGGTAACTGTCTGATCTGAGCAGTATCCGCCATAGATGCACCCGAAATCTATAACAACGACCTCTCCCTCACCTATCATCTTATCAGATGCAACCCCATGGGGCATGGCAGAACGGCTGCCAGATGCAACTATGAGCTCGAACGAAACAGCGCTCGCACCCATTTTCCTCATCTCTAACTCCATGTCCAGGGCAACGTCCTTCTCTTTTCGACCCTGTATTCCCTTATCAAGCACGGTATTTAAAGCATTCTCAGATATAATGGCTGCCTTTTGAAGCAATTCTATCTCTGAGTTATCCTTTATGGCCCTCATGTTCTTGAGCCTTTTACCCCAGGGAACAATTTCAACATCCTTAAACTTCTCCTTTATTAACATGAATGTATCAACGTCCATTGCATTGGACTCAATGCCAATGCTCTTTATGCCATGCCCGTAGATATAACCAGATATATTGTCCCAGAGTTTTTTTACAATCACAATGTCCACACCACGGGTTTCCTGACCTGCCTGTATTGCATACCTGGAGTCCACGAATAGTGTTGCCTTGTCTTTATCAACAAGCAACACGCCCTCGGACCCCGTGAATCCGCATATATACCCCAAGTTATGCCTGCTCACGAAGAGCAAGGAATCTAGATTACCCAAGTATGCCTTTGCAAGATCGACTCTATCTGCCATAACGGTCTACCAGTGCCTCAAGTGCCAGCACATAGCCAAACGGGCCAAGACCTGATATGGTACCCAAGGCTATGTCGGAAAACATGCTATTCTTCCTGAATGCCTCCCTACTGGCCACGTTTGTTATGTGAACCTCGACAAAAGGTATGTCCACGGCAAGAATGGCATCACGTATTGCAACGGACGAGTGCGTGTATCCCCCGGGGTTCATCACCATTGCATCCACACCCTCGTCCTTAGCTACCTGGATCCTGTCTATGATCTCCCCCTCGTGATTGGACTGGTAAAACAGTACATCAACACCCAGCTCACTTGCCTTTTCCATGACCATGGACTCTATATCACCAAGACTCGATCTACCATATACGGCTACTTCCCTTTTGCCTAACATGTTAAGGTTGGGACCATTTATAACTAGTATTCTCATGACTTTAACGCCTCCAGCCACCCTTGCAGAACCTTTATTATATAGGTGTTCTGAGTCTTCAGGGCCTCATCCCTTATTTCTTCACCTGCACCATCCTTAATAATTACCCTGTATATTTCCAAGGCCTTCTCAAGATGTCCCTGATCTGCATAGAGCCTTGCAAGCTGTAGTGAAGGCTCCATTACCATATCCTCCCCGTAGGGGGCATGCTCTAGCATATTCCTTGCCTCGTCATCGTCCGGGTTCAGGCTCAGGTACCTGTCCAGATAGGACCTTGCAGAATCCATGTGCCTTAAGTCCATATATATCCTTGCCATGTAGAAGAGCGCCTTGGATAGTCGTTCTATCTTACCTGATATATCTTGGAAAACGCTAAGTGCATCATCCAACCTTCCAAGCCTGTAATAGGATATTCCAAGGACAAGCATGTCCTCGGGCTCCCGTATACCGGACGCTGCGTCTACTATTTCCTGGTACTTACCCTCGCTGAAACTAGTCTTTATATCCATTTAGAAATCTTCCATAGGCATCTAGTATCTCGGAAATACTTAGTTTTTTGGTCTTAACACTCCCAACTGCAGGTGTCAATATAAACCGGATACCGCCTGTAGCCGCCTTCTTATCCACCACCAACGCATCTTTTATTTTTTCAGACCCTGGCAGAATAATATCTTCATCGGGTAGACTATAATTGGTTATCAGGTCCCTTATCCTGAGGAAATCCTGTTTGTTGATTAATCCCATGTCCTGGGAAAGCCAAGTTGCAAACAGCATCCCTATTGCCACTGACTGGCCATGGGTCAGCCTGAAATCTGTTGATTTCTCCACTGCGTGGCCCAGGGTATGGCCAAAGTTTAGTATACTCCTGAGCCCGGTCTCTTCTTTTTCATCGTACATCACCACCCGTGCCTTGTCCCTAGTACACATTCTCACCACCTGTTCAAGGTCTGGCTTACCCATTTCCAGATATTCGAACAGGTGCCTGTCCATGATAATGCCATACTTTATAACCTCTGCCATTGCACTCTTTGCAGCTAACGCATCTAGAGTCTCCAAGAACCTCGTGTCCGAGAGTACGAACATGGGCTGGTGAAAGGTGCCGAGCAGATTCTTTCCCTTTTTGTGGTTTATCGCGGTCTTACCACCGAGGCCTGCATCCACCTGAGCCAGTAGCGTGGTTGGAACCTGAATCACCGGGAGGCCCCTCAAAATTATACTTGATGCAAAGCCTGCCAGATCTCCCACTACTCCACCCCCGATTGCAAGTGTTATCCAGCCCCTGTTCACAGGGCAGTCCACCATGGCATCAATAACATGCATAAGAAATTCCATGCTCTTTGATTCCTCGGAAGGAGGTACCAGCTTGACATGGTATCTTAGCCCGGACAGGCCCTCCTCGATATAGGTCTGGTGCAACTTGTACACGTTTTCATCAATGAGCATAAAGATGCCTTCAGGATCTGCATGCCTCAATAGATATGTCTTAAAATCTCTAAATACCCCATTCCCTATGTAGACCGGGTATGGCTCTCTTGAGAGTGCAAACGGGATTGGTGACACCATTGATGCACTCTCTTTCTGGACCTTTGCAGCTACCTGGGCTATGTTCAAGTCATCTGTCTTAATTACAATATCCGCATCCTCATAAGCACGATATCTCTCAGCATAAAGCCTCTCTATACCATGACCCCATAGGGGTCTACCCTGGCCATTCCCAATCCTCTTTTTCAAGGTATCTAGTTCAGCCTCCAAATAGACCACAATACCCGAAGACTTCATAAGTGCCCTGTTGGCCGGGTTCAATGGGACCCCACCACCTGTTGCCACTATGCAGTCCTCCTTGGATCGCACGATCTCCATTAAGACGTCTGATTCGAGCGCCCTGAAGGCCTTTTCAGTAGCATACTTGAATATATCTGGTATGCTTGAGCCAGTAAGAGTCTTTATCTCCTCGTCCATGTCAACGAAAGGGACATGCGTAAGCCCAGCAAGCTCCTTGGCAATGCTGGTTTTACCCGAGCCCATAAAACCGGTAAGAAATATCATAGGTCTTCCCAGTATTTTCTGTGCTTACCAAATGCATCAAGGAGCAAGTCCATGTTGGGCAAGGGGAAGCTGCACAGTAAGGCTTGGCAGATTGCCAGTATAACCATGGCCTCTCCGACTACCGAGGCAGCAGGTACTGCACAGTAATCTGACCTCTCGTACTCTGCCTTTACCTCCTTGCCATCCCTCATGTCAACCGAGACAAGTCCCTTTTTGAGTGTAGGTATAGGCTTCATTGTGCACGTGACCTCAATAGCCTCGCCGTTTGTCACACCACCCTCAAGTCCACCTGCGTTGTTGGTCATCCTTTTCTTGGGCTTCCCTGGGACGATTACGTCGTGGAGCTTAGACCCCGGGATAAGGGCGCACTCAATGCCCTTGCCAATCTGCACGGCTTTTATTCCGGGTATAGACATAAGGTACTCAGCCAAAAGCGCATCCAGCCGCTGACTCCACTGGGTATATGAACCTATACCTGCAGGAACACCTTCTGCCTTAACCCTGAACTCCCCGCCAATGGTATCACCATCCTTTTTGGCCCTGTCTACTTCCTTTTCCATTGCCCTGGTGACCTTGGCATCTGGACAATATACACTGGATTTATCCCTCAATGGCCTGCTGAAGTCACCCCTGAATTCCACACCGCCTATCCGTGTGACCCAGGAATAAACCTCTATACCAAGGGCCTTTAGCATGGATCTTAAAAGGCCAGCTGCAGCAACTCTCGCCGCAGTATCCCTGGCACTTGACCTCTCTAGGACATTCCTCAGGTCCAGGTGTCTAAACCTGGCTGCACCAGCGAGGTCGGCGTGGCCCGGCCTTGGAATGTAACGTTCCATGCCTTCCCATGTATCCCACGGGTCCATGTATTCCTTCCAGTTGTCAAAATCCTTGTTCCACACGGCAAGGAGTATGGGACTTCCAAGTGTAGTACCCCCTCTTAGCCCAGAAAGTACATCCACCCTGTCTTTCTCTATAGACATCCTGCCACCCCTTCCATAACCTCCCTGCCTCCTTCTGAGGTCGTTGTTTATCATGTCCCTGTCAACCTTGAGGCCGGCTGGCACACCGTCCAAGAAGGCGAAGACCCCCCTTCCGTGTGACTCACCGGCTGTAAAGAAAACTAGCATGTATATACCCCCAGAAAATAATAAGGGATTATGCTTTTAATTTTGCCTTTTGTCAACAGAGCTAGGTTGTCAGGATAACCATAAAGGTTAAATTAAGGTTATGCTAACACCTATTCTCAAGGGGCCTTGTCAAGATATTGTAAAGAGAAGGATTGTTAAAAATTACGGAATTTCCTGAGGTAGAATTTCTTGCCATTATATATTGTTTCTTTTATCTCCCCCCTCTCTAAGAGAGAGTCTATCACAGACCAGTCCACATGGGCGCGGTTTAAAAACTCTAACACGGCATCTTCCCTCATGGGATGAACCGAGGTTATGCCCAGTATATCCTGTTCCACGTTACCAGTGAAAGCAAAGGCATTGCCCTCGTAGCCGATCAGGTATTCCACGTCTTTTACCCCGGTCTTGAACATGTGGTATGCCCTACCCATAACATCTTCACTCGGAGGCTCAACCCACGCCTCTGAAGGGGGCCTAGTAGGTATTGATATGTAGGACTTGGATGGATTCAGCCTGCCGAGAAAGCGAGCCACATTGTCCAGGTTTTCCTCTCCATCGTTGATACCTGCTACCAGCATTGTTTCTGTCACGAGATCTCCACTGAACTGCACGGAAAACTCAAGCATGCCCTCCAGGATCAAGTCCAGCTTCAAGCTTCTATGCGGACGATCTACCTTTCTCCATACCTTTTCGTCCACGGCATCGACCTTCAGGGACACCCAGTCCGCATTAGCAAGATCCTTCCTTACGTCTTGCATCCATATGAGCGAGGCATTGGTAATAACTGCTATCTTTATCCCGATAGATCTCAACAACTCGATCTCCTTACCTAGGTTTACATCCAAGGTAGGCTCGCCATCAGGGACAAAGGTAAGAAAGTCTATGTCTTCTCCCGCCTTTCTTGCATCCATAACCTTGTCTCTCACGTCCCTGAAAAGCTCTTCCGGGTCGTAGAAAGTATCTCTGCCTGCCATCATTTTTAGAGACCTTCCTATCTGGCAGTAAACGCACGTGTAGCTACATATCTTGGCAGGTATGTTGTTTATACCTATACTACGACCCAGCCTCCTAGATGGAACCGGTCCAAATGCCTTCATTATCACTCCTTTAAGCCTCCTTGCTTCTAAATATACCTAAAAGAAAGGTCCCAAGGGAACACAAGGCACATTATCAAACAAACATCCTCCCCACCTGGAATATCATGACCGCAAGGCTCCAGCCTAGGACAAGGCTATACGCAACAGCGAAACCGGCCCAGGCCCAGGAATTAGTCTCCCTTTTTATAACCGCGATAGTTGCAATGCAGGGTATGTAAACCAGTGTCATCACCATGAAGGCATAACCGCTAAGTGGCGTGAAATGGGTTGCTATAACTGCAGAAAGACCACTACCTGTTGTATGATAGAGCGTACCAAGGGTACCAACTACCACCTCCTTTGCAAGTATACCGAAAAACAGAGCAACCGCTGCCTGCCAGTAACCAAAACCTGCAGGTGATAACACGGGTGCCATAATAGACCCAAGCCTGCCGATAAGGCTATGTTCACTCCCATATCCTACTCCAGCAGGAAGGCTTGCCATAAGCCATACAAGGATAACGGCTGCAAATATTATTGTGCCTGCCTTTCTAACAAATAGGCCACTCCTCTGCCATGCACTGAGAAACACACCTTTTGCTTCAGGTATGTGGTACGGGGGCAATTCCATTACAAGAGGAGTTGTCTCGCCCTTGAAGAACATGGACTTGAATATGCGGGCAAGCAAGATAGCCAGGATAACGCCTAGTAGATATATGGAGAATATCACAGTACCCTGGTGAGCCCTGAAAAGGGCGCCTGCAAAAAGAACATACACGGGAAGCCTAGCAGAACACGACATAAGTGGATTCACCAGTATGGTTATTATCCTGTCCTTTCTGTTTTCAAGTGTCCTCGTTGCCATAATGGCAGGTACGTTACACCCAAAACCAAGCACCAAAGGAATGAAAGACTTGCCGTGTAGGCCCATGGCATGCATAAGCCTGTCCATTACAAAGGCACCCCTTGCCATGTACCCGCTTTCCTCCAGTATGCTCAGCATTAGGAAAAGCATGAATATGTTCGGCAAGAATACGAGTACAGCACCAACTCCGCCTATAACACCGTCTGTCACAAAAGATGCTAGCCATTCAGGTCTCATGTGGACGGCCGTGATATTACCTAAGAACGTAAAGAATGAATCTATGTAAGTGGAGAACAGGCCTCCTAGGTCAAAGGTCAGCATAAAGGCTATCCACATTATAAGGAAAAAGATAGGGAGCCCCAGATACTTGTTTGTCACGACCGTGTCTATCCTGTCTGACATGCTGAGCCTATCAGCTACTGAAGGCTTCTTCTTTACGAACTCCCTTACAACACCATTGATATAGCCGTAACGCATCTCGGCCATTGCTGTTTCCACGTCGTATCCCAGTATCCCTTCTATATGCTGTCTTAGAGATTCAACCTTGGATAGTATTTCCTTGCCTGAAGCCAGGCCTTCCACTATATGCCTGTACTCGCCGTCGTCCTCCATCAACCTTATTGCAACCCACCTAGCTGGGTACTTCTTGGCCAAGTCCTTGGGAATCATGGCCCCAACTTGCCTAATGGCGTCCTCTAGCTCTTGCCTGTACTTAAATGGGGCTTTTCTTATGAGCTTATCGTCATTGCCATCACCTCGGCCACGCATATAAAGGCTAATAACCCTCTTCAGGTCCTCGATACCCTCCCGCCTGTTGCCTATAGTTGGAATAATGGGCAATCCCAAAAAGATACCCATGGCCTTTACATCAATATCTAGGCCCCTTGAGCGTGCAACATCCATCATGTTAAACACGAGTATCACATTTGATACACCGAGTTCCATTATCTGGAGGGCAAGATACATATTTCGCTCAAGGTTGGACGCATCAAGGATAACCGCCACTAGAGATGGCCTATTCCTAACGAGGAAATCCCTTGCAACGCGTTCATCAATGGACCGAGCCGAGAGCCCGTAGGTGCCGGGCAGGTCAACTACGGTGTAATCCATACCTTCAAGCCTTAGAACACCTTCTTTCTTTTCAACGGTTACACCTGGCCAGTTACCGACCCTCTGGTTTGACCCTGTCAGTGCATTGAATATAGTGGTTTTGCCGGAGTTCGGATTCCCCGCAAGTGCAATAATACGGTTTGTAGTCATTCAGTATCTATCTACCTTTCAATGGTAACAAATATCTTGCTCGCCATGTTCCTTCCTATACCGACTCTTGTGCCCTTGACATCTACTATTACAGGCCCCCCGCTAGAATTTACCACCACGAGCCTCTCTCCTGGATAAAAGCCCATATCAACCATACGCCTCCTGACACCCCATCCCCCTGCAATTCTCTGTATGACAACTCTTTCCCCTGGTGCGCACATGGAAAGTGGACACATCACCTTACCTCCACCTTCACTGCCCTAGCCTCGTGTTTCCGTAAAGATAAGTGATAACCCTTAAGCCTTATGTCAATGGGATCACCCAAGGGTGCAACCTTTTCCACCTTTAACTCTGTTCCAGGCACAAGTCCCATGTCAAGTAGCCTTCTCTTTATATCTATTTCTCCCTTTATCATCTTCACAACCGCGCCCTCTCCTACTCCCAGCTCATCCAAAGTTTTATCCATTATACTGTCTTCTCCTTTGTACCAGCACATATGTCTGTTCTACCTGTAGCCATGTAAGACCTGAAGTGGTCCAGCCACCTTGGATCCTTTTCCTCGGAGGGAAACCTGTGAACAAACTCGATAAACTTGAACAATCTCCTCTTTGTATCGGGACTTATATAGTGCTCCACCAGGCAGGCATCTTTTTCTGCTGTTTCCTTATCAACACCTAGCACCTTGTTGAAAAACTCGAATAATACCCTGTGACGCTCGCAAACCTCGGCTGCTATTATCTTTCCCTTATTAGTAAGGCTAAGCGAGCCGTAGCGCTCGTGTGTTATCAAGCCCTTGTCCGCCAGATTCTTTACCGCTGCAACAACACTCGGCTTTTTTACATCAAGCTTCTCCGCAACGTCTCTCACATGCACAATTCCACCACAGCCAGCCAGGAGATACATGGCCTTTAAATAATCTTCCTGGCTCTGAGAGAGTGTTAAAGGAGGTTTTGATTTGTTAGACATATCTAACTTTTAGTGAATAACTAACTCATTGTCAAGTATCTTTTTTTAAAACGCCTATAAAAATCCTAAAGGCCCCATATCCCCTGAGACATACCTACAAGCCAAGGGCAAACTATCCTTAAGGCCTAGCCCGTATCAGGAAAGGCTATTCCCATACTACCCGGCAACCGTAGGTTTCAATACAATCTCACGTTAAAACTTGAGATGCATGGAAAACCTGTATGTCCTGCCGGGGACAGGAAACCAGTAATTACCCCATGGTGTAGTATTCCTGTATTCGGTATGTGTATCATCAAAGATGTTCCTCACCTTGAAAGACACAAAAGCATCCCTTGAGAGCTT
>WFSG01000005.1 GCA_015486075.1 Deltaproteobacteria bacterium | reverse complement strand
GTGGATACATAAAGCAAATAGCTGCTATACACACCTTTCAATGATAACTACCATCGAAGAGATAAAGGCATATGCCATGAAACGTCTCATGAGTGCAGGAGACAGCCACGACTGGGAACACACGTTAAGGGTATTGAGGCTATGCTTGCGAATAGGCAAAAAGGAAGGCGCAGACCTGGAGGTATTGAAGATTGCCTGCTACATGCATGACATAGCACGCCCGCACCAGGATAGGTCGAGGGGCAAGGTCTGCCATGCCGAAAGGGGTGCAGAAATAGCCAAAGACATATTGAAGAACTACCCTATTTCAGAAGATAAGAAGGCCAATATTATCCACTGCATAAAGACGCACAGGTTCAGGGGAAAGCACAAGCCAGTCACACTAGAGGCCAAGGTTTTGTTCGATGCGGACAAGCTGGACGCCATAGGTGCTGTCGGCGTAGCAAGGGCATTTTTATTCGCCGGAGAGATAGGCGCAAGGCTTCACAACAGTGTTACGGATATTGAGAACACCGAGCCATATACTGCCGAAGATACGGGCTACAGGGAATTCCTAGTTAAATTATCCAGGATCAAGGACAGCATGTTAACAACCGAAGGTATGAAGATGGCAGAAAAGCGCCACGCATTCATGGTAGAGTTCTTCGAAAGATTTCTCTTGGAACATGAAGGATTAGAATAGGGCTCGTCCTGTTGTGCAGTGGAGTTAGGCATGCTTTTACCAAAGACCAAGCATGGGAATAAAATCTTGACTGTTCTTAGTTTTAGTTCTAATACTCTCCCATGTTAATGGAATAAAATAAATTCCACAGGCAGTTTTTACATGAAGTCACTACGGACATGAAGTCTTACAGATGATAGGTATACGGTTAGGACATGACGAGTGTGCTAACCTGAGGGCTTCACTGGAGAAAGAGTGGCTTGATACAAACGGTCTTGGAGGCTATGCATCTAGTACAATCTTAAACTGCAATACCCGCAAGTATCATGGGCTCTTGATAGCCAACCTTGACGTCCCCCAGGGGAGGTATGTATTACTTTCATCCCTTGAGGAGTCTGTAACCTCAAACAAAGAAGAGATCTTTCTATCTATACACAAGTACCCCATGGTCTACTATCCTAGGGGAGACATGTATGTTCATGAATTTAATATCGACCTGTATCCTAGCCTTACCTACCATATAGGAGATATCGTACTTAAAAAGGACATGATGCTTGTTTACAATGAAAATACGTTACTCGTTAGATACCACATAGATAGAAGCCCTTTCCCTGTCATACTAAGGTTAAAACCTTTTATTGCCTACCGGAATATCCACGACCTTTCCCGTGAAAACATATTCATCAGACCCAAGACCTACAGGATAAAGAACGGCTTCTTCATATCGCCCTACGAGGGTATGCCCAATCTTTACGTACAGACAAATAGACCAAGCCGGTTCTTCCCTGCGCCGCAGTGGTATAAAAACTTCGAATACACGATGGAACAGGATAGGGGTTATCCCTACCAGGAGGATCTGTTTGCACCCGGTATGTTTGAAATGAGACTATCCCAAGGTTCTGACATTATATTCTACTTCTCTACCAGGGAAAGCCAAGTAAAAATCAAGTATACTTGGGAAAAGGAATACAAAAGAAGGATAGAACAAAGAAAGATCCTCGGTAATTTCAAAAATGACACGCTTATCAGGCGGTTATGCCAGCCATCAGGCTCTTTCATAATAAGGGATGGCAAGGGCAGGCCTTCCATTATAGCTGGATACCACTGGTTCTACGAGTGGGGAAGGGATACCCTTATCAGCCTGCCAGGACTCTGTTTTTATACCGGGCGCATAAAAGATGGCCTGGATATACTTGGAGAAATCGTAAAGAGAAGAAAGCACGGGTTAATACCCAACTGCATATCAGAGGATAACAATGAAGCATCCTATAACTCAGCCGACGCATCCTTATGGTTTTTCTGGTGCATACAGGAATTTCTGAAGATAACCGGTGATTTTGAGACAGTCAAGAATTACTTCTGGCCGGTGCTCATTGACATATTGCGTCAATATTATAACGGGAAACCGCCATTTATAGAGCTTATGAACGATGGCCTCTTAAACGTGGGCAATGTGCAGACCCAGCTTACATGGATGGATGCAAAGGTGGACAATAGGCCTGTAACGCCCAGAAATGGTTGTCCTGTAGAGATTAACGCGCTCTGGTACAACGCATTGTGCTTCGTCAATGAGCTTTCCAAGAAGTTTGGTACAAAGATTGAATTCGATGTTGAAGACGTTATGATGTGTACAAAAAAATCATTTGAAAAATTCTGGATTGATGAAAAGGGTTATCTCGCTGACCTATGGATACCAGATAAGCAGCTGAGGGATGAATCAGTTAGACCCAACCAGATATTCGCGGTATCCCTTCCTAACAGCCCCCTCAAGGAACAAATGATGGTACGGGTGGTAAACAAGGTAACAGGGGAGCTACTCACGCCATATGGACTCAGGACTCTATCGCCCCTGGATCCACGTTACCGTGGTACGTACCAAGGAGATATTAAAAAAAGAGACATGGCATACCACCAGGGCACGGTCTGGCCATGGCTACTGGGCCACTACGGGGATGCCCTTTTGAGGACATCCCGGCACAGACAAGCTGCAAGGGAGAAGCTTAGGGAAATACTTGCCAATATTACTAATCACCTGAAACATGCTGGCCTACAATACATCTCAGAGGTCTTTGATGGGGATCCGCCTCACGAACCAGGAGGCTGCATTGCTCAGGCATGGAGTGTTGCAGAAATAATCCGGCTTTCTGCCGAGGTGGAGAATCAGTAATGAAGGTTTTAATGTTTGGATGGGAGTTTCCACCCCACATAAGTGGCGGACTGGGAACGGCTTGTTATGGCCTTACGCAGGGATTATCAAAGAAGGGCGTGGATATAACATTCGTGATTCCAAGGCTGACAGATAGAACAACAAGATCACATGTTAGGCTTATAGATTATACCGACGCATTGCGCGAGTACGCCGTGCAAGGGACAACTACAAAATGGCTGAAAAGACTCAAGGTCATGGCCGTGGAGTCCTTGCTGGCACCTTACGTAACAGAGGAGACCTACCTTGAGATGGTAAAAAAGATATCCAGCACAGGCAAGAAGACAACAAAGATAGCTGAGAAATCAGATGTTTTTGACCTCTCCAACGACTACGGTCCGAACATCTTTGAATCAGTCTCCAGGTATGCAAGCATTGCGGGTGTTATAGCCAGCCAGGAATCTTTCGATGTCATACACGTTCACGACTGGATGACCATACCAGCGGGCATGGAGGCAAAATACGTATCAGGAAAACCACTGGTGGTTCACGTACATGCCCTTGAGTTCGACAGAAGCGGCATGCACGTGAACCAGAGGATCTACGATATTGAACGCGCCGGCATGGAAAGTGCCGATCATGTTATAACTGTCAGCCATTACACAAAAGCACGGATAATAGAATATTACGGCATACCAGCGGGCAAGATATCCGTGGTACACAACGCAGTCTCTCGTCAGGAATCGTTTAATAAATACCATGTAAAGAAGAGCCCTTTAAGGAAATATGTCTTGTTCCTCGGAAGGATAACCTTCCAGAAGGGACCTGATTATTTTGTCGAAGCAGCGAAACTGGTGCTCGAAAAGGCAAGAAACACCCATTTTATAATGGCCGGGTCCGGAGACATGATGCCTAGGTTGATAGAGAGGGTCTCGGAGTTGAGGATGGGAAGCAACTTCCACTTCGTGGGATTTCTCAGGGGAGAGGACGTTGAGAGGGCATTTGCCATGAGCGATGTATACGTCATGCCCAGTGTATCTGAACCTTTCGGCATATCGGCCCTGGAAGGAGCAGTATACGATACGCCTGTGATTGTATCAAGGCAGTCAGGCGTAACTGAGGTGTTAAACCATTCGCTCAAGGTGGATTTCTGGGACATAAGGGAACTTGCAAACAAGATCCTGGGTGTGCTGAGTTACGGTGGAATACACGACGAGATAACATCAAATGCAAAAAAAGACCTCAGGAACATCACCTGGGAAATGGCAGGTAGTAAGATCCTAGATGTCTATACAAACTTAATTTAATTAAAGGGGGAAAACATGCCTTCAATATGTTTCTATTTTCAGGTTCATCAACCTTACCGCGTGGGCAAGTATACGTTTTTCGATATAGGATCACGCCATGATTACGAGGACGTGGAAAAGGATAAAAGTATAACGAGGAAAGTTGCACAAAAATGCTACCTACCGGCAAATAACCTTATCCTAAAGCTCATCAACAAGTACAAGGGCTGGTTTAAGGTCTCATATTCCATCAGCGGTACTGCCCTGGACCAGTTCAATGAATATGCACCTGAGGTAATCGATTCCTTCAAAAGGCTATCTGATACAGGTTGCGTGGAGTTCATGAACGAGACATACTATCACAGCCTTGCATTCCTCTTTTCTAAACCTGAGTTCACTCAGCAAGTAAACCTGCATAAAAGAAGAATAAAAGAACTCTTTGGGCAAACACCCAGGGTATTCAGGAATACCGAGCTCATCTACAACAACGAACTAGGTGCAATGGCGGAAAGCATGGGGTACAAGGCCGTGCTTGCAGAGGGTGCAGATCATGTACTTGGCTGGAGAAGTCCAAATTTCGTGTACCAACCTGCAGGATGCTACAAGACAAAATTACTCTTGCGTAACTATAGGCTCTCTGATGATATAGCATTCCGGTTCTCCAACAGGCACTGGGATAAGTATCCCCTCTCAGCAGACAAATTCGTTCAATGGGTAAAACAGATAAACGGTTCAGGAGAGGTAATCAATCTCTTCATGGACTACGAGACCTTTGGTGAACACCAGTGGGAAGACACAGGTATATTCAATTTCATGGAAAACCTTCCTGAAAAGCTCACCCAGATACCGGAGTTCAACTTCGTTACCCCATCAGAGGAAGCAGAGCTTTATGATCCTGTTGCCCAGCTGGATGTACCTTCATTCGTATCATGGGCCGACGTTGAGAGGGATCTAACCGCCTGGATGGGGAACAACATGCAACTAGAGGCCCTCGAGAGGGTATATTCCCTAGAAAGAAAGGTAAAAAGGACCAGATCACCTGAACTCCTTGATACATGGAGAAAGCTGCAGACAGGTGACCATTTCTATTACATGTGTACCAAGTGGTTTTCTGATGGCGATGTACACAAGTATTTCAACCCATACACAAGCCCCTACGATGCATACATCAATTACATGAATGTGCTTTCTGACTTCACCGATGTACTTGATGCCAACATACCGGCACGAAGGGAGAACCATGAAAGACAACAATACCGTAGCATATCTATTTGAGGTAAGCTGGGAGGTCTGCAACAAGGTCGGCGGTATCTATACAGTACTAACGACAAAGGCCAAGTACGCAGTCGAACACTTCGGAGATCGCTACTTTCTCATAGGCCCTGACCTTGGGAATAACCCCGAGTTCGAGGAAACAAAAGAGGAGCCGTGGGCGGCGATCATTGACAGGTTGAAGGAACGGGGTCTTATGTGCAGGTGTGGCCGCTGGAACATCCCCGGGAGACCTAGAGCCATACTGGTAAATCATAACAACAAGTATGACCAAGGCAAACTGCTATTCAGGCTGTGGCAAGACTTTGGCGTGGATTCCATAACAGGGGGCTGGGATTATATTGAACCCGTGATTTTCAGCACAGCAGCAGGGGAGGTCATAGAGATCCTGCACGAGATACTCAATGACAAGGAAGGAAAGTCGATTGCTCAGTTCCACGAATGGATGACCGGGGCAGGGCTACTTTACCTCAAGTTGCATGTGCCGGAAATAGGTACCATATTTACCACCCATGCCACGATGCTAGGGAGAACACTCTCGTCTCAAAAAATAAGCATTTACACTGACATGGCACACATAGCCCCTTCTGAAATGGCTGCAAGGATGAACATAGTGGCAAAACATTCCATGGAAAGTGCATGTGCGAGGGAATGTGACTGCCTGTCCACAGTAAGTGAGCCAACAGCCAAGGAAGTAACCCACTTTTTGGGCCGTAGTCCGGATATAGTTCTACCGAACGGAATAAATATAGATGATATACCAGATCTGAGTTCAGACTCTGACATCGCCAAGAAACACCGGTCCAAGATCCTATCCTTTGCATCAAAGTTCCTAGAGACAGACCTGGAAAACAAGGATACACGCATCTTAATGACCTCGGGTAGATATGAATTCCATAACAAGGGAATAGATATCTTCCTGGAGGCACTGGGCAAGATTAATAATGCTCTAAAAAAGGAAGGAAGAGAGCAACACATATTATGCTTCTTCTGCGTTATAGCAGGTCACATGGGCATATCGCACGAGACCCAACAGGTAATTAAGGGTAACCAGACACAGAGGTCAGGTATATCTAAGATATGCACTCATCAGCTGCAGGACCCCCAGCATGACCCAATCTGGAATGCGTGCCAGAACTTAAACTTGCTAAATACAGAACAAGACAGGGTGCACGTGATCTTCATGCCCGTCTACCTGGATGGGTATGATGGTCTTTTAAACATGAAATATTACGATGTATTAAGCGGGTGTAACATGGGCGTATTTCCTTCTTTATACGAACCATGGGGGTATACACCGTTGGAAAGCTGTGCCTATAGCGTTCCCACCGTGACGACCGATATAAGCGGTTTTGGAGTATGGGTGAACAACCATTTTCCGGAAGAGAATAAGGGCGTTATACTGCTTAATTACAATAGGAAATCAAGGGACGAGATAGTATCGCAATTAGCCAAATCCATCACCGATCACCTGAATTGGACTTCCGAGGATATCCAGGAACACAAGGCAAAAGCAAGATTCATTGCAAACAAGGCGAGCTGGAAGGAATTTTATCCTATCTACCTGAATGCGTATTCAATGGCATCAAAGACAGCCTCCGAACGACGATATATGATGGATACGAGTGCTTACAAAAGAGAGGCATTCTATCCTGGACGGGTTTTTATGAAACCCAAGTTCAGGAGGCTTAGCGTGTTTACAGAATTACCCGATAGATTGAAGAATCTATGGGATATAGCCTATAATCTCTGGTGGACATGGAATCCCGAGTACCAGGAGGTATTCTCGAGAATAAACCCAAAGATATGGGATGAAGTATCACATAACCCAATAGAGCTGCTACAGCATATACTACCTGAGCGCATGGAAGAGCTTTCTGAGAACGAGTCCTATCTCCGCATCTACGACAGAGTCGTAGATGCATTCGATGACTTTTTAAAGGATAATGCATGCTACCTCAGACCAAACAAAAACCTGGATAGAGATAAGCCAATAGCCTATTTTTCCCTGGAATACGGTTTGCACGAATGTTTACCCATATATGCAGGAGGTTTGGGCATACTCTCTGGTGATCATCTCAAGTCGGCAAGCGATCTGAACATACCAATAGTAGGGATTGGATTACTCTACAAGTGCGGCTATTTCAAACAAATACTAGACAAAGAAGGTAACCAGGTCGACACGTATCCAGAGAACGATTTCTCACGCATGCCAGTACGTATATGCACTGACACTGCAGGAGAACCTGTAAAGGTTCACGTAAACCTGCCAGGAAGAACAGTTTATGCAAGGGCATGGAAAATAGACGTGGGCAGGACCACGCTTTACCTCCTGGATACATCTGTGCCAGAGAATAGCAAGCAGGACATGGAGATTACATCAAGGCTATACGACGCAGAAAAAAGACTGAGGATTGAGCAGGAAATCATACTAGGTATAGGGGGGATACGCCTACTTGACAAGCTAGGGGTACAACCCTCCATATATCACCTAAACGAGGGTCACAGTGCTTTCCTGCTTATAGAAAGGATAAGGAAGCTGATGCAGGAACAAGGACTTGGCTTCCACGAGGCAAGGGAGGTCGTCAAGGCCAGCTCTGTCTTTACCGTGCATACACCCGTTGAAGCAGGCAAAGAGACATTTGAACTTCCGCTTATCAGGTATTATTTTTCTGACTATCTCAAGGAAATCCCTATAGATTGGGACACCTTCTGGGAGCTTGGCAGGGATGAACCTGGTGCGGAGAAGCCCTTTGTATTATCTGTCTTAGCGCTCAAGCTCTGCAGCGAATCGAATGGTGTGAGTAGATTGCATGGCAAGGTCTCAAGGAAGCTTTGGAAAAATGTATGGTCAGGGTTTGAAGAAAGCGAGATACCAATAAAATACATAACCAACGGTGTTCACATGCAGACCTGGACAGCACCAGAGATTAGACAGCTTCTTGAGACCTATGCAGGGATTGATTTCTATTCCAAGACATTCCAGGACCAGGCATGGGATGATGTGGTGAATATACCTGCTAACATCCTGTGGCAAAGGCACATGGAGCTCAAAACAAGGATGATCGAATATCTAAAGAAAAGGCTGGTGGATGATCTGCAGGCACAAGGGGTGCCCGAAAAGATTATACAGGAAAAATTAGGTTACCTGAATCCCAGCGCACTTACCATCGTATTTGCAAGGCGTTTTGCATCCTACAAAAGGCCTCAGCTTATATTCAATGACCTTGAGAGAATACAGAAAATACTTGGATCTGAAAATCGTCCCGTACAGGTCATATTTGCAGGCAAGGCCCACCCGAACGATGGCGAAGGCAAGAGGATACTTAAGGAAATCTACGCATACTCCATGGATGCAAACTTTATCAACAGCGTTTTCTTACTACAAAACTATGACATGGAATTGTCAAGATACCTTGTTCAAGGAGCAGACGTATGGCTCAACAACCCGCTAAGACCGTACGAGGCCAGTGGAACAAGTGGAATGAAGGCCGCTGCCAACGGTGTACTAAACCTGAGTATATTGGATGGATGGTGGGATGAGGCTTTTAATGGGGAAAACGGTTGGGCTATAGGTGAAGGCAAAGAATATCCAGACCAGGAAACGCAAAATCTATTAGATGCACAGGACCTATATGACATCTTGGAGAATAATGTTATTCCAATGTATTACACAAAGAACAATGAGGGCACTCCTGAACAGTGGGTAGACATGATAAAAGAATCTCTTAGGAGCATAGTCCCTATATTCAACACCCACACCATGCTTCAGAAGTACTACAAAGAGATGTATTCACCTGTGGCAACAAGAGCAGGAGAACTAAGTAAGAATAATTTTAAGAAGGCAAGGGCCCTTGCACAGTGGAAGAGGGAGATAAGTTCAAGGTTTTCCACTGTCAACGTCAAGTGGTACAGCCTAGACGGTATACGGGGAGACTCACTAAAGCTCGGGGATGAATTCAGGATAGACGTGGGTGTGGAACTAGGTAAGCTCTCTGAAGACGAACTCAGGGTAGAACTTGTCATAGGAGAACCCGAAGAAAGGGAATCTATAAAGGATCCCACAATAATACCCATGGCAAAGGCAGGTTTTGATACTGATAAGGGCCTTACACTATACACGGGCAAATACAGGGCATCAAAACCAGGGAAATTTGTCTACGGCATACGAGTATTACCAAGTCATCCAGACCTTCTTGATTACCAGGAGCTGGGCCTCGTGTACTGGGTATAGATCGGTATATTTAAGAGCCAGATACTAAGACCATAAACCACTTCACTTGGCTAGGCATAATACTCCGTTTGATAGTTCCCTACATGTTTCTGGTAGGCACCAGAGCTAGTTTCAGTAAGCCAATTATTGACATCGTTATAATGCCATGCTAGAGGCAATAATCATAGAATCCCAGAGCCCAAAACACATTCAGCACAAGATCTAGCCATACTATTCACATCACGACTACACCTAGAACAGGGTCCTAGGTTCATACTAAATTTTTAGAACAAAGTAAGGTAAAGGGAGGCTATGATGCAAATAATAGCAATTATTAACCAAAAGGGTGGATGTGGCAAGACAACAACGGCTATCAATCTAGCTGCATGTCTAGCTAATAAAAAGAAAAATGTCCTCTTGGTGGACATGGATCCACAGGCTCATGCCACGCTGGGGCTAGGTCTGAGACCTGGTGATTATTCCATCAGTATATATGATCTCCTGATAGGTAAAGATAATGGCAACATACACGTGGAAGATGTAAAGATTAATGTCTCGGACAAACTTCACATAATACCATCCGATGTAATGCTAAGCGCTGCAGAGCCAGTACTGCTTCAAAGAGAATACAGGGAATACTATCTTACCGATGTACTAAAGCCTCTCCAAGACAAGTACGATTTCATCATATTGGACTGTCCACCCAATATTGGCATACTTACATTCAATGCCCTTGTTGCATGCAATGGGGCAATAATACCCATCGATAGTGGATCGTTTTCCCTGTATGGGCTGTCAAGGCTAATGGAGACCATTAATCTGGTGAACGTAAACTACGGGCACAAGATAAAGGTCAATGGACTTGCAACCATGTATGACAGAAGAACAAGGATGGCTGGAGAGTCCTTGCTAGAGATGAGGAGAAATCTCCTGGGCCATGTTTTCAAGACCGTCATAAGGCTAAACGTCAGGTTGAAAGAGGCTGCCAAGGAAGGAAAGCCCATAACATCTTATTGCAAGGACTGCCCAGGCTACAAGGACTACATGGACCTCTCTACGGAGGTCTTGCAAATGTCTACCATTAAGCCAAGCCTTAAAGAGGGTATAAAAGAAATAAGGCCTCCAGAAGTTACGGAAGAGGGGGTCTTGTTCAGATACTATAATCCTAAAGCCAAAAAGGTAGCACTTGTAGCAGATTTCAATGACTGGAAGCCAAACCAGGTGCAACTGTTTAACATAGATGGAGACGGAGTGTGGCAAAAGATAGTGCCTCTTAAGAAAGGTAAATACGAGTACAAGTTTATCGTGGACGGGCAATGGACAAAAGACCCTGCAAACCCGCAGGTTGTAGAAACCGACTTCGGAGAAAACTCATACCTAGAAGTGCGCTGACAAATGATTAAGAAACCAGATGCATCAAGGGGTATAGAAGAGGTATCCAGGTATTTTCTCACAGGTGCAAGAAAAGAGGGCAATCTGATACAAGCCTCTTCTGAAGGCAATGTACATACATTAAGTATTATTCACCTTAACTCCATCAGTACCCAGGCATTCCTCGTTGCAAACATGGCCATTGAACTATCGAGACGAAGGTTCAATACTTATATCTGGGATTGTCAGGACCAAGTGGATATGGGTGCAAGGCACATGATGAGTGGCCTTTCGGTAAAAAGTGAGGGTAATGCAGAGTACAGGGTTCAGTTATATGGTCTACCTGATATACGTATATATACACCCCGGCACGAGCACAAGATGCTCATAAAAGCCCTCGAAAAGACATGCAATACCTTACACAAGGAATGCTTTGTTCTTGTAAATGACAACAAAGGCGCCGAGTTCATTCATGGTATTGATGCATCCATGTATTACGTCCTGATCACGCAAACAGACAGAATGTCACTCTTGAGGTGCTACGTACAAGTCAAGTCAATGTTGCTAAGAACAGATAGCAGGGCTAAGATCTTTATAATCTTTGACGCAAGGGAAGAGGGACTGGCACATAAAATCTCCGTAGAATTATCCTACTTCCTGTATAAAAAACTTTCTTACCCCTTGATATACCTTGGGTGCCTTACAAGAGATGAATACATGATGCAATGTATTGAAAACAGAATGCCCATTGTCACATCCAGTGATGCATCCATGGCAAAGGGAAAACTGATTTTCATGTTAGACAGGATCCTTGGTGAGATCAAGACACCAACTACTAATGAGGCATCTGCGAGGTGACAAAGATACTGAAACCATTAACCTTAAGCAAAGGTCGTCGCCTAATAGAAATATGCTCCGATTTCCTGGTAGATGCAATGGACCTTAAGGTTATAGGCCAGGGCTTGGGATCTAGGGAAACAGGTGTAATAGACATCCTTGCCATAGATAAAGATAAACTCTACATCACAACGGTCGACACATCAGACTTCAGTGACGCCTTGTTCCGTTCTATACTGGCATACAGATGGTACAAAGAAAATAGGGGCCTGATAGAAAAGCTCTCTACAAGTCTGTCAGGCACGGACAACCTACGTGCCCTAGAGCCCAGCCTAGTAGTTTTCTCTCCATCTCCGCCCCAGGGAATATATAGTGCGTTAAAGGAGTTATTCAGTTTACCCGTGTACGTTTTTAGGTTTACGCTCTTTGGCAGCGAGACCTCTCCCGAGATTTTTGCTGAAGAAATGGATGCAAGTTTATCCACATCCAAGCCAACCGACTTTGATACCGCCAGCATAAGGAAGGAACTCGGCATAGAAGCCTCTAACCTGACAGATGAAGAAATAAAGGAGTTTCTAGAAACCTTCAGGGGATAGAATCAACCTTTGTGCCAGATCTTATTATACCCTCAGCAATAAGCTTATCCTTGATTAAGGTAAGGGCTTTTCTTCTATGACTGAACGCGTTCTTTTCCTCTCTGGAAAGCTGGGCAAAGGTCTTGCCTGTACCCGGATCAAGAAACACAGGGTCATAGCCAAAACCGTTCTCACCCACAGGTTTCCTAAGTATTGTACCCTCGTACTCCCCCCTGGCAGATATAATACCCCCATTTACCAGTGCAAGTGCAACTTCGCATACAAAACGGGCCCTTCTGTCATTGATTCCCTCCATAGTCTTAAGAAGTAGGTCTACATTCTCACTGTCTGTGGCATTATCACCTGCAAAACGCGAAGAACGAACGCCAGGCCTACCACCTAGGGATAACACTTCAAGCCCTGAGTCATCTGCCAACGCGTCTATACCCGTTGCTTCCCTCCAGGCCATCGCTTTCTTTACTGCGTTTTCAAGAAAAGTCTTGCCATCTTCCTCCACGTTTATAGACATCCCCAGATCATCAGGTGTAAGTATCTCCAAGTCAGTGTCCTTGAGTATATCCTTTATCTCTCTTATCTTGCCCTTGTTCTGGGTGGCTACAAGAATACGGTTCAATCTTTTAAGGCCTCCCTCTGCTTTTCGATAAGGATCCCAATGCCTTTCCTGGCAAGTCCCATAAGCTCTTCCATCTGGTCTTGCGAAAAGGGATCGCCCTCCGCAGTACCCTGAATTTCAATTATACGCCCTTCGTCTGTCATGACTACATTCATATCCACGTCCGCCTGAGAATCCTCTTCATAGTTAAGGTCTAACAACGCCTTATCCCCTACAATACCCACGGATACAGCAGCAATCTGTGATTTGACGGGGTTCGTGCCTATCATACGATGTCGTATCATCCATGATGCGGCATCCCTTAGAGCAACGTAGGCTCCTGTAATCGAAGCGGTTCTTGTTCCACCGTCTGCCTGTAGTACATCGCAGTCAAGCCAGATTGTTCTCTCGCCCAATAGTTCGAGCTTCACCGCAGCTCTCAATGACCTTCCTATAAGTCGTTGAATCTCGTGTGTTCTGCCACCCACCCTACCCCTTGACGCGTCCCTGGTTGAACGAGGAGATGTAGAACCTGGCAACATCCCGTACTCAGCGGTGATCCACCCAGAGCCCGTATTCCTCACGTGTGGCGGGACATGATCTTCTATGTTGGCTGCACATATAACCCTTGTGTCCCCAACCTCTATAAGGCAGGAACCTGGTGCGTACTTCAAATATCCTCTGATTATGCGTATATCCCTTAGCTCATCATGCTTCCTACCATCACTCCTTAGGCTAACACTTGGCTTTGAGATACCCTTGTTTTTCAATATTTCTTCTATCGAAGCCATGTTAAACTCCATTGGTTTAATGAAACCTATTAAAGTTCATACTATTTCCTGATCTTTCACAAGTCAACTCAAAGAAGCATTAAATTGTGGTTCACGCTCTGTTGCATCCAAATGCCTTATGTGAACATTCAGAAAGCTGGGTTGTTACAAAATTATCGAGCTTGACACTCATCTAACGAACATGTAAAGCCCGTAGTTAGACCCTGGGGTTTGATTTCATATTATGATGAAGGTTATAAAAAACATAGCTGGTCTTTTGTCAGTCTTTATCATATCTGGTGCTACCTTGTTACCTGTAAGCGTAACCCACAAATTATGGCAGGGTGAAACTATTTGGGTAATCCAGGCGATAAGGGAGATGCATCCCGGCGTCAGGTTCCTGCCAACCCTGGGGCACAGGATTATTCATGGGCAAAATCCACTTAACATCATCTTACTTTCCCTTGTATCCTCAAATTCACCCTTGAGTTACAGGTTCATCTTCATACCAGGGGCACTTGCTATGATAATACTCGTGTTTGTCTTTTGCAAAACTCTATGGGGCACACGCTCTGCAGTATGGACATCAATACTACTATCTACGTCTTACGGCTTCATAAAGACATACGCCTCGATTAACACAGTTGCCCTGCCTGCCACCATGGCCACTATGGGCATAATCCTCTTTTTTCTCGCATACCTCAATGAATACAAATCATTGTGGTACATCATATCTTATACCTGCATAAGTCTGGCCACAATAACAGGAGGCTGGATCTTCTTGGCCTTCAGTGTAATAACCATACTACTACTAGTGCTACTTGACCTATCACCGGAAAGACTTTTAGATGCAGTACCTGCGATTGGTATAGGGATACTGGTGGTATGTGTGCTAGGATTTTATTTGATCTTTAGGATTGCCGCATCCTCATCCGCCTATGTCTACAACGCTTTATCTCACGGCCAGAATATGGGTTTTCTCGAAACCCTGGCGGCCCTGGCAAAGTACACTATGCCCTGGATTCCACTTATCATACCCGCATGGCTGCATACCAAACGCTCAAAGGATCATGAAGTTTGGAGAAAGGCCTTACCATCAAAAATAGCCTTTTCTGCTTGCATCATAGTACTATGGTTTTCAAGCAGGTGCGAGATGGAATATGCCATCCTGGCAGTACCTTTCTCTTCAATAATAATTGGACATTGGGTTGCTGCATCATCTCCTGGCTTGGTGCATAACAGGCTGAACAAATGGATGCTTTACCTTGTGGGGCTTTGCATATTTACGTACACGAGTACGGTTCTTACGTTAAGCATTGTCATTGGGAAATTCTTTGGCACAAGGGAGATACTATCCTTTGTCCTTCTGGTAGTAGCAGGGATAACCTTATCCATTTCCCTCTTCAAGAAAAGGCTTAAACTGAGCCTTTATCTATCCGTGGTGTCGGTAATCATTTCCTCATGGATATATTCACTATGCTACATACCTGTAATGGATGCCAAGCATAACCCCACTACCTTTATAGAAGAGTTATCCAACTACAGGGACCACCTTGCAGTATTCGAAGATGATCTCGTTACCAGAGCATGGATAGCTTACAGAGAGGCAGGCCATCCCTACCTGGTCAGGGAGGGCCTTGAACCAGTTGGAGAAGATGTATACCTGGTTTTTTATGATAGGAATTCCAGAAAACTGCTAAGACATCTTAGGAAACGAATGGAAGTAGAAATGAAAGAAACATTTTACTCAGAGAAACGGTTCACCTTAGTAAGGCTTAGCCCTACATGACAACCCCTAATCAGTTTGGTTTCCTAATGGCCCAATTCCTTTATCTTATCCTCTATCTCACGGACTTCCGTGGTGTTCTTGCTCATTGTAAGTATATCCTTGTAGACATTCCTAGCATCCTCATAAAGCCCCATACTTGTGTAGGCATTGGCCAGACTTCTTAGTATTGATGGGTTTCTTTTCCTTAAGGCATATGCCTCATTAAGGTACTTTACGGCCTTGTCCTTCATACCAAGCTTGAATGCGCAGACACCCTGCCTAAAATATATAAAGGCCAGGTAGCTCGTCCTTGCAAGATGATAAGACTTGAGACAGTCCGAATACAACCTGTACACTTCCTTGTAGTCTTTTTTATACCACAATGCGTTGGCAAGACCTAGCTTCGCCTTTAAAAGGCTCGGTTTTAACTTTAAGGCCTCCCTGTAGTTATGTATTGCATTGTCGTACTGGCCCATCATCATTTGTGCAAGGGCAAGATTATTAATGGCAAGGTAATCGTAAGGAAGTTCCTTGATAGCCCTTATGCATAGGTCCTGTGCCTCCTTGTATTTACCCTGACTTATGTATATAACTGATAGATTAACGTTTGCAGGACTTGAGTTTGGATACTTTGCCAACGTGTCTTCCCACAGGGTTACTGAATTCTGCCATATGTCGTTCTGTCTTACTGTCATGGCCCCATATGCAAGGCATATTGTCAAAAACATTGATATTCCCAGAAGTGCAGGGAAATCCCGGGAGAATATTGAACTCTGCGGATGGAATTCCCACAGCATATTGACTAAGTAGCCCAGCATCGCGCACCAGGCCAAGGACGGCAACAAGGCATACCTGTCCGCCATTGTCTGCGATATTGGAAATATGTGAGAGACCGGTAACAGGAATATGTAGTACCATGATACAAAGAAAACGTAGATATACCTACCCTTTAAGTAGGCCCATAAAGCGCTTCCTACAATCAACACATGCACGCCAATAAAAACCCATGTTTGCCATGCATGTATGTCTGTGTATAGTCTAATCGGGTAGTCTGCTGCATAATTTATAGTGAATCCAATAAGCTTTATGTAGGCTGCAAGTATCTGGGATACTGCAAGCAGGTTGGTCCAGAAAGACCCACCGTGGTACGGCTTTATACCGCCTATCTTTGCCATTGAGTGTATAAGTAGGGCAGTCAAAGCAAGTGCTATTGCAAATAATACAAGGTATATCGACAATCGCTTTCTCAGGGTATAAAGGTTACCTTGGTTCTTTAATAAAAGAACGTCCATGACCACTGCTACGGCAGGTATCATCAAAGCAGCGGGCTGAGACAGAAGGGCAAGGATAAAGGATACCAGGCTCAGGCCAAGATACCGTGCACTACCATAACGTGCCTTCAGAAATAACCACAGGCTGAGGAAGGTAAACATTCCTAGCAGAGGTTCTTTCCTTGCAAAAAGCCAGGCAACGCTCTCTACATGAACAGGGTGAAGAGCATAGATGGCCGTGGTAAACGTGGCCCATCTCAAGGCACCTTCCCTTTTTAAGGAGAATGCTACGAACAGTTCTCTCAAGAAAAACCAGCAGGTAACTAGCATAAGGTAGTACAGCATGATATTGTCCAGATGCAGGCCAAGTAATACTTTCTTACCCCATACAGAGAAATCCAGCATGTAGGAAAGATCTCTTATTGGCTGATAGGCACTACCCACGTGGTAATATAGTACACTCTTAAGATGGGCGATGGAAATGCCGTGAAGACTTGCATTTCTGAATATAGCTGGATCATCCCAGTTTGTAGGGGCGTTATCAAGCGTGTTGTAAAAGACACCAAACACCAGCAAGGCAAGGAGAATCAGAAAGATAAGCCCTGAGTTTCTACTTCTCTTTCCAGAGTTTTCCAAAGCGTCTATCCCACCAGTCTGGGCCATCTTTTGCTTCCAGTGTACATGGGCAATTCCTTATAAGCCTCAAGATTACGTTCTTGGCCTCGTTCACATCCCTGATCTTCTTATCCTCCCCACCCACGTCAGGGTGAAGTTTCTTGACAAGCATTCTCCACTGCTGGATCACCTCGTTATAGGTGGTAATATCACCTATCCCGAGTATGTTCTTTGCCCACTCAATCTTTTCACTTGTAATCTCTTCCATAATATCACATGGATACCACCTTATTACTTTTTGCTCAATATCTATGAAAATAGCCCCCAACCCCTTCTACATGCCTTAGCCAAAATACAGTGGATATTAAGGCTACCTATAATATAACGATAGTATCGACCCCTGCTATTAGACGCTTTAGTCTCTCTGTACTTTATTTTTCTATCCTGATATACAATTCAGAATAGCCTATGCTTTTCATGGGGGTATCTTATGCTAGTATCAAAAAAAATTTCAGAATATTCTAAAAGATCATCCTGGATAAGAAAGATGTTCGAGGAAGGAGCAAGGCTCAAATCAATACATGGAACAGAAAACGTGTATGATTTCAGCCTAGGCAACCCCGACCTAGATCCACCGAAAGTGGCCATAGATACAATGGCAGAGATAGCGGGAGATCCCGGTACATCCCACGGGTACATGCCTAATGCGGGCTACACAGACGTGAGAGAAAGGATAGCCAAATTTGTCTCGGGTGTGCAGGGCGTGGATCTGAACGCTGAAGACATCATCATGAGCTGCGGTGCCGGTGGTGGTCTTAACGTTGTGCTCAAGACAATCACTGACACAGGGGATGAAATAATGGCCATAGCTCCTTACTTCGTCGAATACAGGTTTTACGCCGAGAACCACGGAGGTATACTTGTATGTTCCGAAAGCAACAACGAATTTCTCCCGGACGCAGAGAACATAGAAAGAAATATATCCGCCAGGACGAAGGCCATTATATTAAATTCACCCAATAACCCTACAGGGAGGGTCTACAGTGAAGATACCTTATTAGAGATAAAGGACGTACTTTCTAATTATCAGCATATACTCGTCATATCGGATGAACCTTACAGGAAACTCGTGTACGATGATCTAGAGGTACCTTCCATACTAAGGACCTTCCCAAATTCCATAGTTGTAACATCTGCATCAAAGGAGCTTTCCCTTGCTGGCGAACGGATAGGTTATATAGCAGTAGGGCCTGCTGTGCAGGATAAAAAGGAGCTTATAGAAGGCCTTATCTTATCTACACGGATATTAGGCTTTGTAAATGCCCCAGCATTGATGCAGAGGGTCTTGGCTCAATGTATAGACACAAGCGTGGATATAGATGTGTACAAAAGGCGAAGGGATCTTTTCGTGTCAATACTTAACGAGATGGGCCTTGAATATGCCCCTCCAGAAGGTGCCTTCTACCTATTCGTTAAGTCCCCTGTACCGGATGACATAGAGTTCACAAAGGCCCTACAAAAGGAAAGAATACTTGCCGTGCCCGGTTCAGGATTTGGAAAGAAAGGTTACGTTAGGTTCGCATACTGCACTGATGAGGAAACCATAGCAGGGGCGAAAGAGGGTATCAGAAAGGCAGTTTTCTCCTTTAACAGAAAATCTTAACACCCAAAACCGCTAAGGGGTCTTGACACAGATAGGGTTAAAGTATATAAGTACATTGAAATATACTTATATACTAAGAGGACACGTGGCAGAGGTAGACTTAGAAAAAGCTGCTGCTTTTTTCAAGGTTCTGGGTAATCCTGTAAGACTCAGGATTATGAAGGAGCTTTACGAGGGACAGAAATGCGTGGGAGAGGTGGAAAGTTGTGTACGCATAACCCAAGCCAATGTCTCCCAGCACCTTTCCCTATTAAAGTTACACGGCCTAGTGGACTGCATAAAGAAAGGTAATAGTAGGTGTTATTATTTAACAGAACCCGATCTCATGGAAAAGGTATTCCAGCTCATTGAATATAAGAAGGTAGGGAGGTAAAATGACACGTTTGGAGAGTGCATACGATGTGATAATAATAGGCGGAGGGCCAGCAGGGCTAACCGCTGGCCTCTATGCATCAAGGGCAAGGCTCAAGGCTGTACTTATAGAAAGTTCATTTACACCCTCCCAGATAACCATTACCGACATGATTGAGAATTATCCAGGCTTTGCAGATGGTATATCAGGTTTTGAACTGATAGACAGGCTAAAGGAACATGCGGTCAAGTTCGGACTTGAGATTGTGGAAGGTGATATAAACAGCATCGGAGAAAAGAACATTGCAGGAGTGAAGGTCTGGGAAGCAGATGCACAGGAAACCACTTACCAAGGCCTTTCTCTCATCATTGCAACCGGTGCAACTTATGCAGAACTTGGCGTACCAGGCGAAAAGGAGTTTGCAGGCAGAGGCGTATCCTATTGTGCAACCTGCGATGCTCCCTTCTACAAGGATAAAGAAGTCGTTGTTGTGGGAGGAGGTGACACCGCGATCCAGGAGGCCCTTTATCTGACAAGGTTTAGCAGCAAAGTCACAATAGTTCACAGGCGAGACAGGCTCCGCGCAACAAAAATACTCCAAGAAAGGGCATTCCAAAACCCCAAGATAAGCTTCTCTTGGAACTCTGTCGTAGAGGAAATACTGGGAGAAAATTTTGTTACAGGGGTAAGGCTGAAGAACGTCAAAGCACCTAATGAGTCCATGGAAATCAAGACAGACGGTGTTTTTATATTCACCGGGCTAAATCCAAACACCGATCTGGTAAAAGGTCACGTGGACCTGGATCAAAAAGGCTATATCAAGGTGGATAAAAACATGCAAACATCAAAACCAGGTGTGTTTGCATGCGGTGACTGCACGGATAAAATACTAAGGCAGGTTATAACGGCATGCGGTGATGGAGCAACAGCAGCATTCGCAGCCCAGCACTACGTAGAGGATATCAAAGGAACATCATACGACAAGGTAACTGAAAATCAAGATAAAGAATAGGAGACCAAAGATGCTGCTTGACAACAAAACAAGGAAACAGCTGGATGCTAAGTTCAAGGAAGAACTCAGGGATGAGGTGGAGATAAAATTATTTTCAAGCAATATAATAACCGGGACTGACAACAGTGAATACACCCGCTTTACAAGGGAATTTCTGGAAGAACTGGCTGATATAAGCCCAAAGATAAAGCTGAAAGACATGGACATGTATGGTACTGATGCAAAAAAGCTAGGAATCCGGGTTTCGCCCACCGTAGTCATAGGCCAGGACAAGGGCTACTCCATACAGTACTGGGGTGCACCTGCTGGCTATGAGGCTAGTGGTTTCATAGAAACGATATCAATGGTATCAAGAGGAGATAGCATGCTTAGCTCCTCATCCGTCGAAAAACTAAGACATGTAGATAAGGATACACTCCTAGAATCGTACGTTACCCCAAGTTGTCCATACTGCCCAAAGGCGGTCCTGCTGATTAACCAGATAGCAATAGCTGCACCGGGAAAGATTACATCAAGGTGCATAGAGGCACAGGAGGTCATGGACCGTGCCAGGAGTTTTGGCGTGTCTTCTGTACCACAACAGGTAATTAACGAGGACATGGATTCCATAACCATAGGCGTTCAGCCGGAAACTAGCTTTGTTAACCAAGTCCTGCAATACGGCTCAAGCCGTGCACAAGAGATACTTAGAGAAGAAGAGGAGGCTGCAAAGAAAATGGAGGAATTGGTGGACCAGCCTGACTACCCGGTTGTGCTGACTGACAAAACAATAGACAAGGCCGTGGCCAAGTACCCGTTCCTGGTGGTCGACTGCTGGGCAGAATGGTGCGGGCCATGCAGAATGATTGGTCCCATAGTGGAAAAACTCGCAAAGAAGCTAAAGGGAGAGATAACGTTTGGCAAGCTGGACGTTGACAACAATCCGAATACAGCTACAAGGTTTGGTATTCGTTCCATTCCGAATCTTCTTGTGTTTAGGAACGGCAAGAAGGCAGGAGATATCATCGGGGCAATGCCAGAAGCCCAGCTATTAAAGAAGATTAACGCCTATAAATAGAACAAAAGCAAGGTGGTTGTATAGAGGCGTCTAAAAAAGCCTTCTGCTATCAAGGAGTATTGTTACCGGGCCTTGATTTACAATTTCTACATCCATCATGGCCCGGAACTTCCCTGAAGCAACCTTGCACCCGGATATTTCTTTAACCTTGCCCACAAGGCTTTCAAAAAGGGCATCTGCCTTGTCTGGCAACTCTGCCCGTATGTAAGACGGCCTTCTCCCCTTTCTAGCATCGCCCAGCAGCGTGAACTGTGATACCAGCAGTATTTCTCCGTCTACATCAACTACACTCAGGTTCATCTTCTGCGCACTGTCGCTAAAAATCCTGAGACCACAGATCTTATCCGCTATATAGTCCCTGTCTCTTTCAGTGTCATCTTTCTCTATCCCTACAAGGCAACAAATACCCTGGCCAATGGCAGAGAACAAGGCCCCATCTATCACAACGCTTGCCTTCTTCACCCTCTGTACAACAGCCCTCACTCGGCATTACCCCTTTATACAGCACACTTGAATGCCCGGCCGGGTAAAAGACTCATCTTGAGACCCCTTACCTCTAAGCTGTCCCTATCCAACCTATGTTCTATATCGCAGAGCCGGACAAACCTGTAACCGCATTCATATGCAGTGTCTATTATTCTTCGGAAGTCTTCTAGGAAGATGCCTCCTTCCACCTCTGCGTGAACAGGAAGAACTAATGGTACTTCGTCATCCTTCCTCCCTTCTAATTCCTGTATCACACCTATGGTTCCCACCTCCTCTATGCATGGTAGATTTGACGGTATCTCCAGCATTCCATTCTCCATAAACACGAAGGGCCTATCGGCCCTTGTACAGCTTAGGTAGCTTAGACCCATCTTACCTGCAACTTCAAGTGCTCTCCTGTCCATACACCATCCAGGGGCACCGAATGCACTTGGCCTCTCTCCAAAGATCTTCACATAGGAGGTAACCATGTTGCGAAACCAACTCTGGATACTCCTCATGGACATGAATTTAAGCCAGTCTTGCCATAGCCTGTGATCCCATGCATGACAGGCCACCTCGTGTCCTATCTCCTTGAGCTGACGAAGCAGATCGACAAAGGAAAGACCTATCATGGGTGGTGGTATAAGTGTTCCATACAATGCGGTCTTTATCCCATACATGGCAGGTGCATTTGTCCTTATCATTTTGAGTAAAAACCGTGGCCTTAATAGCTGGAAGATAGCAAGACCAGACCTGTCCGGCCCAAAACTTACGAAAAAGCTAGCTAGTATTCCATTCTCACCCAGAGTCTTTAGTATACGGGGCACTCCTCTCTGCATACCCTCGTAGGTATCCACATCAACCTTGAGTGCCAGGAGTTTCAACGCTACTCCTCTTCCTCTAGGAATGCATAGAGCGTTCGCTTCAGTGCCTCGTCCAGACCCACCTTGGGTTCCCAATCTAGTATCTTCCTAGCATTATCTATGCAGGGAACCCTCTTGTAAATATCCTGGTAACCCTTGCCATAAAAATTCAAGGCATCTTCCTCTATTATTTCGGAATAGCTATCGTCGTCTCTATGTTTTGGATGCTTCTTGAACATCTCAAGAAGTTTGTATGCAAGTTCTTTTATCGTGCAGTTGTTAGAAGGGTTACCAAGGTTAAAGATCCTGCCCGTGGCCTTAGATCTCTCATTCTTTATAATCTCCATAAGTGCGTCTATACCGTCATCTATATAGGTAAATGATCTGCTCTGCCTACCTCCATCAACCAGGGTTATCTTTTCCTTGTACACTAGGGAAGCGATGAACTGCGTCACAACCCTAGATGAACCCTCCTTTGCCGCTTCCAGCGAATCAAGCCTCGGGCCTATCCAATTAAACGGCCTTATGAGTGTAAAGTCCAATTCCCCGCTTGAACCGTAGGCCCAGATAATCCTGTCCATAAGTTGTTTTGAACAGGAGTATATCCACCGCTGTTTGTGTATGGGTCCTAGCACGAAATTGGATTCATACTCGTCAAAGCAGTCATCATCGCACATTCCATAGACCTCAGATGTGGATGGGAATATAACTCTTTTATGGTACTTAACACACTGCCTAATAATCCTAAGGTTCTCCTCAAAATCCAGTTCAAACACCCCAAGCGGGTTTTCTATATATGTCTTTGGCGTAGCAATGGCTACGAGTGGAAGTACAACATCACATTTCTTTATATGATACTCTATCCACTCCTTGTTAATGGAAATATCCCCTTCGACAAAGTGGAACCTTTCATCATCCAGCACCCAGCCCAGCTTATTCATACCCAGATCCATGCCATACACTTCCCAGTCAGTATCCCTTATTATTCTCTGACTTAAGTGAGAACCTATGAAACCATTTACTCCAAGGATCAAAACCTTCACCGTAGTCTCCTCTCCTTCAGGTTTGTAAAAAATCTTAAAAGTGATTCTCCTTTCAGCACCTCTCCATCTACCTCCACCTCGTAGGGTAGTATAACCCCCTCACCTGTGCCAATCTGTACTGCGCCTTCACCTGCAAAGCCTATTTCCCCTGGGCTTAAGCAAGTATGCCCTGCTGCACCTGGCTTTGCCCACCAGAAAAGTATCTTCTCTGTATCAATATAACCAAATGCCCCGGGATAAGGTCTCGTTACCGCCCTTATAAGGTTGTATATATCTTTTGCAGGCATGCCCCAGTCAATACGTCCATCCTCGGGTCTCCTGCCACCGAAATAAGATCCATGCTCAAGCACCTGGGGTGTCTTTACAATGTTGCCATACCTCACGTGGGGCAATACATCGTCCAGCATCTCCCTTGCCGCATTCTCCAGCTTTCTGTAAAGGCTAAGTGCTGTGTCATCAAATGCAATACAGACCTTTCTCTGGCTTACAATGGGGCCTGCATCTGGCTTCTCTACCATCTCGTGCAACGTCACCCCACTTACTTCTTCCCCATTTATAAGCACCCAGTTAACGGGTGATCTTCCCCTGTAACGTGGGAGCAAAGAGCCGTGAAGGTTATAGCTTCCAAGCCTTGGAATAGAGAGTATATCCATGGATATCATCTTCCTGTAGTAGAAACTGAATATAATATCCGGGCCAATGTCTTTTACTCTGTTTATCCATTCAAGCGTATTTGGATCCTCAGGTTCCACGTAATCCAGCTTGTTGGACCTGCAAAAATCCCTCACCGAGCTATACCATATATTTTCACTCGGATTGTCCCTATGGGTAAAAACAAGCTTTACATCAAAACCATGGCGCAACAGGGCGTCTAAGCCTATCAGGCCCATGTTATGATAAGCGAAAACTACTGTCTTCATTGATTAAACCTTCTGATGTATATACCTTTCTTATGGTGTAACTGGGCCTTTTCTTAACCTCCTTGTAAATCCTGCCCACGTACTCCCCCATGACTCCTAGAGCCATGAAAAGGGCCCCCATGAAGAAGAATAGAACCGCGAAGAGTGTGAAAACGCCTTCAGCTGCCCATTCGGCACCAAAGTATATTCGAGCCACAATCAGTACTAAGCCAAAGCCAACACCCATGAAGGCAAGCAAGAATCCGGTGTAGAGCATGAACTTGAGTGGAAAGTCCGAGAAAGATGTTATCAGATCAAAATGCAAAGATATGAGCTTTGCAATAGAGTATTTTGACTCGCCTGCAAACCTCTCTTCATGACTCACCTCTATCTCTACAATATCCTTTGCATAAACAGACGCAAGTGCAGGTATAAACGTGGAATGCTCCCTGGCTGTGATCATGTGTTCAACCACGTTTCTCCTGTAGGCCCTGAGCATACATCCCCAATCTGTAAGGTTTACACCTGTAATCTTCCTTGTAATTCTATTTACGATCCTGCTTGGTATCTTTCTGAAGATTGAATCTTTCCTGGCCCTGCGCACGGTCCCTACAACCTCGTAGTTACCTTGCTCCATGGTCTCTACGAGCCTTGGTATCTCTTCAGGTGGGTTCTGAAGATCAGCATCCATTGTAATTATTATGTCCCCATCTGCATTATCGAACCCTGCAAACACAGCGGCATGCTGTCCGTAATTCCTGGTAAGCTCAACAACCTTCACCCCTTGACCCGTGTGCTTAAGAAGGATATCCAGTGACTTGTCTGTGCTGCCGTCATCCACGAGTATCACCTCGTATTCCCTGCCTAGAGATGACATCACTGGCATAAGTCTTTCGAAAAGTCTCTCAAGATTCTCCTCCTCGTTGTAAACCGGTATAACAACCGAGAGCTTAGCCTTTGCCATTATCTGCTCCTCCATGATCTAGCCATATATACTCCTTATTAAGGAGTAGGTAAAGGCTGCCTATAGTAACTGAAAGCCACAGTGTTGAGACCCTTGCCATGATACATGCAATGGCGGCAGACCTATGGGGTAAACCCGCGTGTACCAGAAGACCCATCAGCGTGGCATCTGTTACCACAAGCCCACCAGGTAGAAATGATAGTGCACCGATAAGGGTAGAAAAGCCAAATATGGACGTGGCCTTTATCAGACCCATTTCATGGCCGAGCCCACCTAGAATCAGCTTTAGCGCAATGCCTTCGCTTGTCCAGGCAACAAGGGTAACACCGAGGCTAACTATGAGAACGCCCGGTCCAAAAAGCCTGAACATGTCCTTTAATGCAGACTTGAGTTCTAATGCCCTTGCGGACATGTAGGGCAACCTAGACATAACAGAAACAATAGCTTCTGCAATACCGGGTACAAGCCCAAGAAGCGGGATCATGCATATGAACAGTGCGATCCATACCCCCCTAGACATGAATCCCATTCCCAGTAAAGATACAATACTCAATCCTATTAGGTCCATGTAAAGCTCTGATATCACGACTGGGGAAACGGATATAAAGCCCCTTCTCGATGCCACCTTTAACATCTGGCTCTTAAGAAGAAAACCCACCTTCCCTGGTGTTGCACTCATTGAAAGACCGGATATAAAGATTCCCAGGCTTCTGATAACAGAGATATCAATACCCAGTTTTTTAAGGTACACTTGCCACCTCAGGAATTTTATCATGTCATTACCGAATCCAAACAGGGCAATTGCAGGGATAAGATACCATGTAAAATGCCTTAGTTCTGGACCTGCCTTGGCCAAGTCTCCCCACATGCCAACCGTTGTGAAGGCCACAGCAGCAAGTAATAATGTTAACAATATGCCCTTCTTCAACCGAGGACCCTTTTTATAACATCGATTACCCTGTATACCTGTTCATCATTCATACCAGGGTATATAGGAATACTAAGTATCTTCTCCGAGAGTACGTCTGTTTCAGGAAGGTACACATCCCCAAATTTCTTCCTTACATAGCTTAACTTGTGGCATGCTGGGAAATGAAGACCATACCCTATATTATTATCGGCCAAAGCCCTCATGAAGCCCCCCCTGTCCATGGATTTGATCTTCACAACAAATAGATGCCATGCGTGCGTGTGAGGATAACCGGGTATACCGGGAAGGTCAATACCTTCCACGTCTGAAAGCCCATCCAGGTACATGGACGCGATCCTGTTACGCTTATTCGTGATTTCATCGATCTTGGAAAGCTGTGCCAGGCCGAGTGCAGCCTGTATGTCCGGCATATTGTATTTGAACCCCGGTTCCTTGATATCGTATCCCGGGTCGGATGCCTTTCCGTAGCGCTTCCAAGCATCCCTCTCTATGCCATGGAACCTGAGCAGCTTAAGGCCCTTTACCATAAACTCATCTGAAGCCACTACCATACCACCTTCAGCAGTGGTAATGTTCTTTATTGGATGAAAAGAGAATATCGCCACGTTACCTCTGGAGCCTACATGTGCACCCTTGTAGATAGTACCTATGGCATGTGCTGCATCCTCTATTACGGGAATTCCCCTGCTTGCCTGCTCAATCGCGTCCATGTCGACCGGTGCACCTGCAAAATGCACTGGTATGATAGCCTTTGTTCTTGGTGATATCAGCCTGTCGACCTCCTCTGGCTTTATGAGCATGGTATTATAATCCACGTCAGCAAACACAGGCCTTGCACCTGCAAGTGTTATTTGATTCACGGTTGATGCAAATGTCATGGAAGGGGTTATAACCTCATCTCCTGGCCCTATACCCATAAGCTTTAGAACAAGATGCATGCCTGCGGTGCCGGAACTTACGCTCACGGTATAAGGAACGCCAACAAGCTTGGCAAATTTTTCCTCGAACTCACTACACTTAGGACCCGTTGTTATCCAACCTGATTTAAGCACCTCGGATACGGCATCTATCTCTTCCTCGCCTATGTAGGGCCTGCTCATTGGGATAAATTCATCCATGTATACCTCTCCTTAACTAGAAATGATTAAGAGTGATTACTCTTACGCATATTACGCGTTGGTTTCAAGGATATTCCTATAAAGAAAGGCTAGGCATGTTTGTATGCAGTATAAGTATTGTAGTAAGATGTACCTGATGTTATCACAAGGATGTTTCTACTTGAAAGAGTTCTACCTAGGCATGTATTTCTCAGGCATAGTACCGCCCCAGGTCCTCACGCCTGAATCAAAACCAGAAGTAATGCTTAAGGTCTTATTATCTATGTCAGAGCCTATAGACCTAGCTCCGGCAAACCTAGCCTGAACTGTTATTGTCAGCATACTCGTATTTATAGTAGCCGAGTAATTCAAGGGGCTTATATAGGTGGTTGGCAGGGTAAAGCCAAGCGTGTTCATACATACATTATAAAACTGGGTGTCCATGTTTGTTGGCCAAGCGGCTGTATTGTTGTGATAGACCTGGGCATAACTGAGCACAGCTCCTAATGCATTCGAGACCTCGGAAACCTTTGCCTTTTTGGTATACTCGCTGTAAGTAGGAATGGCTATCGCAGCTAAAATACCGATGATCGCAACAACGATCATCAGCTCTATAAGTGTAAACCCTTTGGAAGGTTCTATGATATCACCCACAGGAACACACCTCAAGGGGGGCTAGTTTTACCCCCCTCTTCTTAATAACCATTCTATTTTTATTAACCTATATTACCTTGGCCTATATTTCTGGTTCAAATTACCGCCCCATGTCCTAGCGCCACCATCCGCTCCGGAGGTGAGCGTCAGGGTCTGTCCATCAACACCAGTTCCTATTGTCCTTACACCACCTGTAAAGGTTGCCTGTATGGTGATGGATGTTGTCGTCGCTGTTGTTGCTAGGTAATTAGCTGCACTGACATAGGTAGTTGGCAACTCTACTCCAAAGGTATTTCTGCAAACATCATAGAAACCACCAGCTGCCGCACCTGTCGTAACACCCGTCGGCCAAGAAGCGGTCTCGCTGTGGTACTGTTGGGCAGCGCTCAAAGCAGCACCCAGTGCATTGGAGACCTCGGAAACCTTTGCCTTTTTGGTATAATCGCTGTAGGCAGGTATGGCGATTGCAGCCAAAATACCGATGATCGCCACAACGATCATCAACTCAATTAGCGTAAAACCTTTATTCGACCTTACCATAACTTAATACCTCCTTGTCCTATAATAAATTTCTTGTATCCCTTTGCCTTTTTGCCTTATATCCTCTATACCCTTTATAAGTTGGCCCTACATACTTCACCCCCTTATCTATATCATATACGACCAAGTCCTAAAAAACTTTAGAAAAAACTTTTAAAATTCAATAAGAGAGCTGCTGACACGGTAGTGTATATCATATCTTTTGTACATACTCATCCTTGTAAATAGATACAAAGGTAATGGTCATAGTCAAGAGTAACGGGCCTAATAATATGCCGGACATGCCAAAAAGTCTTACACCACCAAGCACAGAGAAAAGTATCAAGAGTGGGCTTATGTTGCTGGATCCCTTCATCAGGTAAGGCCTTAGAAAATTGTCCACAGAAGATACTACAACTATACCCCATATTATTATAAATATTCCTGACTTGATATTACCCGTGGCCAAAAGCACAACACCTACAGGTAGCCAAACCAGGGCTGACCCCACCACAGGTATGAGACTAGAGAATGCAATCGCAGTAGCCAGCAGAAGCACAGGAGAGATGCCTGCTATCATAAATCCTATACCACCAGCTATTCCCTGGAATATGGCGGTAAGAAGTATCCCTACCACCGTTGTAATACTCATCTCTCTTAATTTTTCTGCTATGAGTGACTTCTGATAAACGCTTAGAGGTATAACGTCCGATAGGTAAGTAAGCCACTGTTTCCCATCTCTAAGGAAATAAAAAAGTGTAAATATGAACAGGACAAACTGAAGCACTAAATTTGCTATGTTGCTTATAAAGGCTGTTGAATGCTGCATGACAAAACCCACAAGCACACCAACCAACTCTGTAAGATGCAACTGTACGTCCTCGGCACTTACATTGAACCTAGGTAAATGCCTGTGGATCCCAAGCATCACTTCCTTGAGCAAACCAAGCGCAGGCTTACCGTTATGTATGAACATGGCTATCTTGGCATAGGTTTGCGTAGCTTCCTGGGCAAGCAAGAATGCAAGCACCCCAAGCGGAACAACAACTATAAGAATGAGAAGAAGGCAAACCACTATGCTTGCAACGCTCCTTTTAAGCCTCCTGGAAAATCTAGCGTATAGGGGATAAAGCACGGCCGCGCATACCATGCTTAAGATGATGGTTTTTATAAAAGGACTCCACACAACTAATATCAGAAAAACCGAGATTCCTAAGCACATAAAGAAGAATATGCGCCCTTCCTTATCTTGGTACCCTTCAGCTATGACAACACCTCTTACATGAGAAAAGAAAAAAGCAACCTTTGCTTAAATTACCTGTAAATGAACTACTCTCTATAGATACCAGTGAAGCCTGCAAATCAATCCTTGCTAGCTTTTGTTTCACCTGGCTCGTAATTTGTGTACAGTATTCTCTGGCATAGGGGACATTGAATGAGCCTGTCGCCTTTTATAATCTCGTTAAAAAGTTGCGGAGGAATGTGCATGTGACAACCACTGCAGACACCATCATCACAGGATACAACAGCTAGACCCTTCTTGTGTTTCTTTATCCTGTCATACCTATCAAGAAGGGAAGGATCAACGGCCTTTCTTAATCCCGAGGCCTTTTCCTTGTAGTCTTTGATTATCTTCTCTAGTTCTTTCTTCCTAGAGATTAGTCCCTCCTTTTTGCCTTCCAGTATCTTTTTATCTTCTTCGAAGGATTTCTCCAACCTTTGCTTTTCCTTGAGGTTTGTCTCTATCTTGTCCATGAGGTAGAGAATCTCCTCTTCTATCTCTACCTTCCTCTTTTTGGCAATATCCATCTCTCTCTGGAGTGCAAGGTACTCGCGGTTGGTTTTTATCTTCTTGATCCTTGCATCTGCAGCGGTTAATATTGCCTGGTTCTCTTCTAGTTCTGCCTCAAGTGGCTGTTTCCTCTGCTCCAAAGCCTTTATCTCCTCCTCCACTGCATCAAGAGCCCTCCTCCTTGCGATAAGGATGCTTTCAAGTTCATCCATCTCCTTTGGTATCTCGCCAAGGCCGCTCTCTGCTTTGAAAATCTCCACCTCTACTTCCTGGAGTGCTATAAGGTCTTCTAGCAATCTCTTCAATTCTGGGTCTCCTTTTCCTGAATACGTATATATCTTATTAAGGGCCTTTGCTCAAAGGCATAAACACCCACGCCATCCAATACACGGATCAACATATCTACAAGTGGTTCAACTACAAGTACCTCGGTCTCTGAATGCCCAAGGTCAACTACGTTTAATCCAGCTTCCCATGCGTCAACAGCGCTGTGATAACGTACATCCCCAGTAACAAAGGTATCACACCCTGTCCTAAGTGCATCTGCCCAGAGATCCATGCCACTACCTGGGCACAAGCCTACCCTGCGTACTTCTTTGTTAGAATCAACTATGCGGGCATGTTCGAAAGGTAAAGACCTTACCCATTCATCAAGCCGGCAGGGACTCTCAACAAGGCCAACACGCATAAGTCCATGGTCTTCTACCTCCCTCAAACCCAACACCTGAGCCAATGTATCTGCCACCCCACCTTTTGAGATGTCCAGGTTTGTATGCATGCTTACCAGGGCGATATGAAACTCTGCAAGCATAGATATCTTCCTGCCCAAAGGCATCGAGAGGTTAATATTATTTAATGGTTTGAAAAAAAGTGGATGATGGCTTATTATAAGGTCAAAAGAGTGATCCTTTGCGTACTCTATAACCTCAATAAAGGGATCGAGTGCAACAACCACTGACCCAATCTCTTGCATGGGATCGCCGAACATAAGGCCCACATTATCCCATGATTCGGCAGATTCGAATGGAGCCAACCTGTCTAGCCTCTCAAGAACCTCATACAGCTTCATGGTCTTAATAATCAAGAAGGGGAGTGCTTGAAAAAGCACTCCCCTTGCACGTACCCATGTTTTTATCCCAGTGTGTCTCCGAAAAATCCACCTTACCACTCTCTCAATAACTAATGAACTTTTAAATGGGCCCACCTGGGATCGAACCAGGGACCTACCGGTTATGAGCCGGTGGCTCTACCAATTGAGCTATGGGCCCACCTGGGAAAATAGTCCAATTAAAATCTCAGTGTCAAGTCCTTATTTCCAAAGTATAAGGACAACAGGTACCTATTTGCAGAACGAATCAGGTCTACATGAGATTTAATATCTTATACCTTGCACAGAGTACATTTCTAATATAGAAGTGCTATTAATAAAGCAATCTAAAAGGGGGCCGGCCATGAAATCAAATGAAGGTAGATTGATATCGAATGATGGTCTCAACCTTTTCTGGAAGGCATGGATTCCAGAGGCAAAACCCAGGGCAGTTGTACATATAATACACGGCTACGCGGAGCATGTGGGCAGGTACAAAAACGTGGTAGACGAACTAGTATCAGATAATTACCTGCTAATAGGAAAGGACCACCGTGGCCATGGTAAAAGTGAAGGTAAAAGGGGTCACATAAAAAGCTTTGAGCAATACATTTCTGACGACAGGGCCTTTTTCAAAGAGATAATAGAGAAGGATTATCCCGATACACCTTACTTCGTACTGGGGCATTCAATGGGCAGTATAATAGCACTTAACTATGCAGAAAAATACCAGGCTGATATGGCTGGACTGATCCTTTCAGGTACTGGCTCCAAGCCAGGTAAGGCAATCGGCAAAGCAATTGTCTTACTATCAAAGATAGGATCCATGCTATTTCCCAACATACATGTAAAGTCAGTATTACCACCAGAGTTCATATCCAGGGATCCTGACGTGGTCAAGGCATACGTGGATGACCCGCTGACATACGACGTAATAACACCAAGACTTGCAGAGCAGATGTATACATACCTGGATTTAGCCTTTAAGAATGCACCGAGTATTAACATACCTGTATTGGTCCAATGTGGCTCTGCTGACACGTCTTTCTCCGGTCAGGATGAGCTATACAATGCCATAGCATCGCAAGACAAAAAAATAAGCATCTATGAAGGCTTAAAACACGAGGTGTACAACGAGTTGGAAAAAGATAGGATAAAGGTACTCAAGGACCTTCACGACTGGCTTAACGAGCATTGCAAATAAAGCACGATATCAAGAAATCATTGCAACATCCCAGAATGACATGCAAAAATTTTCATTAATAAGCCTCGGTTGCCCCAAAAACCTTGTAGACTCCGAGTTTATCTGCGAGAAGATGAAGATACATGGTTATGAGCAGGTTGGAGATACATCATCGGCCGATTTCGTAATAATCAATACATGCGCTTTTATAAGACCAGCGGTTGAGGAATCGATCGAGACCATTGTTGAGATGATAAATGAAGGGAAAAAGGTTGTTTGCGCTGGTTGCCTAGTAAGCCGATACAAGGAAGAGTTATTGCACGAATTGCCAGAAGTTACACTCTTTGCAGGCCCTGGGACATATGAGGACATGCCGAGATACATAAATTCCAACAAGCGGTACTTGGGACCAAGGTTTGATGGAGTAATTACAAGGTCTTCCATATCGACAGGTGTAAGTGCTTATGTAAAACTGAGCGAAGGTTGTTCAAACCACTGTAATTACTGCTTAATCCCCCGCCTCAGAGGAAGGCTTAGAAGCAAACCCATTGAGGTTGTGGAGCGTGAATGTCTGAATCTCGCCTCTATTGGTGTTAAAGAGTTGATACTTATAGCGCAGGACCTAGGTAGCTACGGTAAAGACCTAGGGGGTGATATCTCGCTTGAATCCCTGTTAAAGAAGATAATTAAAATCAATGGGCCTGAATGGATAAGACTCATGTACATGCATCCTGCATCCATAACAAGAGAGCTTATCGATATAATGAAAGATGAACCCAAGATATGCCCATACCTGGATATGCCCATACAACACATATCAGAACGCGTTTTAAACCGAATGGGGAGAATCGGTGGGAAAAGGGCCGTGGAGAGGGCTTTAAGCCTGACCCTCGACAGCAATATCTCTCTTAGGACCACCCTCATGGTTGGCCACCCTGGCGAGGATGACTACGCATTCCAAGAGCTTGAGACATTTGTATCCCAGGGGATATTCGACCACCTAGGCGTATTTGGCTTCTCGCCCGAGGAGGGAACACCCAGCTCCAGGATGAAACCTAGGGTACCACGCGCTATAATAGAAGAAAGAAGGCAAAGGATCATGTCTATACAGAGGGAGATATCCAGAGAGAAACTCGGTTCGTATGTTGGACACAAGTTAAAGGTGCTGTTGGAAGACTTTGCTGACGAATCTGGCTTTGTCCCGATAGGACGAAGTGCATTCCAGGCCCCGGATATTGACGGTGTGGTCATTATAAACCAGGGCAGTGCTACCATTGGCGATTTCTGTGAGGTTGAAGTAACAGATTCAATGGAGTATGATCTTATAGGGAGAATCCATGAATGCTAGCAAGATAATAGAGGCCGGTATCAATGCCATAAAAACAGAGATACAAGGTCTTGAGGGTCTAATAGAGCAAGTTGATGTATCATTTGCAAAGGCTGTGGATCTGATAGCAGGCCTCAAGGGAAAGGTGGTACTGACCGGTGTTGGAAAGTCAGGTATAATCGCAAAAAAGGTAGCATCTACCATGGTAAGCACTGGGACACCTGCGATCTTCCTTCATCCGCTGGATAGCCTTCATGGTGACTTGGGGGCAGTCAGCAACATGGACCTTGGCCTCATGTTTTCAAACAGTGGAAAGACAAAGGAGTTACTCGAACTCATGGCTCCCCTGAAACAACTCGGCATACCAATTATATCCATCACCGGTGACGTTAAATCACCGCTGGCAAAAAATTCGGACATCGTTATATCGTGCAAGGTGAAAGAGGAGGCATGTGGACTAGGCTTGGCACCAACCGCGTCTACAACCGCCCAGATAGCCATGGGAGATGCGTTGGCGGTTGTTGTATCAAGTATCAAGGGGTTTGATAGGGATTCATTCAAGGCATTGCATCCTGGTGGTGAGCTAGGTAAACAGCTCATGTCAAGGATCAAGGAATTGATGATAACAGGCGAAGATGTACCAGTTGTACTTGATAACACGCCTTTAAACGATATAGTTAAGGTGATGACGGAAAAAAGTCTTGGATTCACCTTGGTAAAGGAACATACCCATAATATAATCGGTATCATAACTGATGGTGACCTCAGGAGGGCCATATTAAACCATAGTAAAGACCTTGGCTTAAAGGTTGCGAAGGAGATAATGACACCAAATCCAAAGCATATTCAAGAGAATGCACTTGCAATCGATGCCCTGGAAATCATGGAGAAATACCAGATAACATCCCTCGTTGTTATAAAAGAGAACAGCACTTTCTCCGGGGTTGTTCACCTGCACGATCTCCTTGGAAGAGGCAAACTGTCCCTGAAGGATACCTAACCAGCATTCCTTATAGCCTCGCGTGCAAGGCGATCCGCCTGCTCGTTACCTTCAACCCCGGTGTGTCCTTCCACCTTCTTGATAGTCAGGTCTGCGAATCTCTGCATCTCTTTCTTTATTGCACGTATTATCTCCCTGTTTGCCCGGGCTTTCCAGTTCTTGGCTAGTACACCCTCCACATATGTGGAGTCCGTGTACAAGACAATCTTCCTTGACGGGTCTTTTATTGCCCTTAAAGCTGTAAGGACCGCTAGAAGTTCGGCTATATTGTTCGTTGCATGGCCTATGTACTTTGATATCTCCTTGGTATGCCCCTTGTACTTCATAACCACGCCCACACCTGCAGGACCTGGATTGCCACTGCATGCACCATCAGTATAAACCTCAACAGGTAGTTTGGCCATAGCTATGAAAAGACATCTCACACATAGAAATGGCAATTGCAACTCCAAAATCTCCTGCAGGTCTAATCTTTGCAGCTATAGCAAGGCCATTGATTCAGAACATTAGGCATTCTTCTTATTGCAGGTTTCAACTACATGCATTATCTAAGTGTATTAAAAACACTCAGAGGTGTAACATGGAAAGGCCTTGGCAAGAGGTGCTTGACAGGCTTATATATGGGATCCACCTAATTACAATCGGTATTGATGATACCTACAACGGGACAATAGTATCCTGGCTTACCCAGTGCTCATATGATCCTCCTCTGCTAGCCCTTGCGATCAAGAAGGAAAGACTATCCCATGATCAGATACTCAACTCTGGTCGGCTATGCATTAACATACTACCGAGGAAAACCCCAGCCATGATAAAACGGTTCAAGATCCCCGACTGGGAGAACAAGTTTGATGCCATAGAATATTTTCATACCCCGATGAAAGGAAGAGTAATAAAAAAGGCCGTAGCATACATGGATTGTATACTGGAAAAAACAGTTGACCCAGGTGGTGATCATACCCTCTTCATCGTAAGGGTACTTGATGGTAAAATGCTTAAACCCAAGTCTTTACTGCTTACCACCGAAGATTATGATAGCGTATATAGGGGAAATGTGTAGCCCAGTGGATGCTTTCTAAGATAATAGCACATAAAAGGGGGAAAGGATGAAATTTATCCTTTCCCCCTTTTATTTAGTATAAGCCTGCCAATAAAATCTAAAAGCCGGTTTCCGGTATGTTCATTGAGCTTATTTCATTCTTCTTCAGTATCTCGGTCTTGGCTGGAACCAGCGCCGTGGTCCTGTTTATAAAGAACTTGGCAGACTCTATCTTGCCCCTATAAAAAGCAGCCTCATCATCTGATGTAAGCAGTTCAAATTGCTTTGCAGGATCATCCTTTGCGCCCTTTTCCTCAAAACGCTCATTAAGCTTCTTGTAAGAAACCCCTGCCATCCATATATGGAACCAGCCCAAAAGGGAATCCCCCAGGCAGTTAAGAAAATCAACTGCATTTATTAGAGGAACAAAGGGATTACTCTTTATCAGCTTTGAGAATTCTAATGCTGTTCCTGCAACCGCGTTTATTGCATTCTCTACTATTTGGGCCTCTTCTTTTAGTTCATCAATGCCTTTTGCTTCTGCAATGGCAGCCTGTGTCTCGCCAAGAAGACCCATGAAGTATGCTCCCTTTTTCATGCCTAGTTTTCTACCTAGAAGGTCAAGGGCCTGTATACCGTTTGTGCCCTCGTATATGGAAGATATCTTTTGGTCTCTAAGCATCTGCTCCATGGGGTATTCCTTGCAATACCCGTAACCACCGTACACCTGGATACCCGTCTCCGTCACCCTGAAGCCCATATCAGAAGAATATGCCTTGCATATAGGGGTGAGTACCTCAATTATACCCTGCCATTTGTCTTTTTCTTCCTCTGTAGCTGCTGCCTCTCTCCTGTCGAAGCAGTAGAAGGTGTAGATATCAAGGGCCATCAATCCCTCTGCCATTGACTTCATGAAAAGCAACATCCTCCTGACATCAGGATGCTGTATTATCGGTACTCTTGGAGCTGTTGCATCTTTCATTCTGCTTATGTGAGGCCCTTGTAACCTTTGCTTCGCGTAGTCAACCGCATGAAGATAAGAGGCCAATGCATGACCCAGACCCTGCATTCCCACTTCAAGTCTTGCCTCATTCATCATGTGGAACATTATCTTTATACCTTCCCGCTCCTGGCCCAGTAGATAGCCCGTACAGTTGCCATTCTCTCCAAAATTCAAGGTACACGTGGCATTTCCATGTATACCAAGTTTTCTCTCTATATTACCCGTTACCACGTCGTTTAATTCGTCGCTGGTTGTTCCATCCGGATTTAGTTTGTATTTCGGAACTATGAACAAGGACAAACCCTTTGTTCCTGGAGGATCTCCCTCTATCCTTGCTAGTACTGGATGAATTATGTTTTCTGTAAGATCATGATCACCAGCAGATATAAACTGTTTTGTCCCAGTGATAGAATAGGTTCCATCTGGATTCTTCTTTGCCGTTGTTTTCAACGCGCCAACATCAGAACCAGCCCCTGCCTCGGTCAGGCACATTGTTCCAGCCCACTTACCCGTGTACATATTCTCCAGGAAAATTTTTTTCTGCTCCTCTGTGCCGAACACCTCGATAAGCTTTGCAGCACCATGAGTAAGCCCAGGGTACATCATGAATGCCATGTTGCTGGCCGTGAATATACTCATCACAATCCCGCTTAAGGTGTATGGAAAACCCTGACCACCAACGTCGTAACTCTCAGAGAGGGTTGTCCAGCCGCCCTCAAAGTAGAGTTTCCATAGCTTGTGATAGGCCTCCGGGACCTTTACCACGCCATTTTCGAATGTGACCTCTACAGGTTTACCCTGCACCTCGTCAGGATAGGTAGGGGCAACTTCATTCTCCATCAACTTGATTGCCTCGTTCAAAACCATGTCAAGCATGTCTTTTGAATGATCTTCAAACGGCGGTTTACCAAGGAGATCCCCGAGATTGAAAAGCTCGTACATCAGGAATATGGCATTTCTCTCGTCAAACCATAAACTACCCATAATACCCTCCTTATGTCTATGAATGAATCCTCATTTTTATAATCCTAAAGCAGTATGCATGTCAATAGAAGTTTGGCCAAGAGAGAAAACTGGTCCCTAAAGCAAGGAAAATATCTCGTCGGAGACCAGCATGCCTTTTTTAGTGAGAACAGCTCTATTACCTTTTATCTCGAAAAGCCCTAGGGGGAGATGTTCCGGCATATCTTTCACATCTATACCATGATCTGTTCTTAAGGAGAGAAATTTCTTCTCAAATGCTATTTCCTTTGTATCTAGGGAATCCACGGTTTCTACTGGATCTAATCCTCTCTCGATCCTTGTCATATACTTGTAGGGATCCTTAACATTTTCCCATCTCTTTCCTTCCACGATACATGAGACCGAGGCAGCCCCAAGGCCAAGATATGGCTTGTATGCCCAATATGCCATGTTATGCCTACACCTAAACCCAGGCCTTGCATAATTGGATATCTCGTAGTGCTGAAATCCTATTATGCTCAAGCGATCTACAACCCTGGCAAAGAACGTAGCAACCTTGTCCTCATCGCAAGGTTTCACACCCGCGAACCATGTTCCAGGTTCATGCTGAAGTAAATAGGCAGATACATGCTCTGGCCCCAGTTTCTCTATCCAGTCAAGGTCTGTCTCAAGTTCTTCGGGCTTTTCACCAGGCACACCTAAGATTAGGTCGATGTTTATGTTATCAAAACCAGCATCCCTGAGGTGGAGGAAACCCTGAACAGATTTCTCAGGCGTGTGGATCCTTCCAAGGTACTTAAGAAGTCTTGCTGAAAAGCTCTGGGCACCCATGCTTATCCGGGTAATCCCTGCTCCCTTTAGACCCTTAGCATACCTTAAATCAAGCGTCTCAGGATTGGATTCAATACTAATCTCAGCCTGTTCTGAAAAGGTCCATATGTTTCTTAAGCCCTCTATGAGTCTTTTTATCCCAGATGGGGTAAAAAGGGTCGGTGTACCTCCACCTATATAAAGGGTCTGTATTGAGCCCGATGAAAACACACCCCTGTCCCTGTACAACGCTGCCTCTCTAAACAGGGCCATTAGATATCTATCTTCAGGAACCTCCCTGGTGACAATGGATGAAAAGGCGCAGTACCTGCACTTTGAAAGGCAGAAGGGTATATGAATGTAGATATGACCATCCATGGTAAAGCTTAACCCCATATTACGGGCCAAATCAAAAAGGACCCATACAACGATGGGCCCTTATCCCTGGTGGGCCATGAAGGACTCGAACCTTCGACCTACGGATTAAGAGTCCGTTGCTCTACCAGTTGAGCTAATGGCCCATAATTACAGCCTGGCACGCCCGGGGCGACTCGAACGCCCGACCTACGGATTCGAAGTCCGACGCTCTGTCCAACTGAGCTACGGGCGCCTACTTGGGGTGAGTGAAGGGACTCGAACCCTCGGCCACATGGGCCACAACCATGTGCTCTACCAACTGAGCTACACTCACCATAACTGCCCATACCTTGGCGCGCCTGGGGCGACTCGAACGCCCGACCTACGGATTAGAAGTCCGTTGCTCTATCCAACTGAGCTACAGGCGCCCTTATGCCTGCACTGGTCGGGGCGAGAGGATTTGAACCTCCGACCCCCTGCTCCCAAGGCAGGTGCGCTAGCCAGCCTGCGCCACGCCCCGCAGTCATCGTCTTATAACAAAGGGCGCCATGGTAAGGCAAGGCTTTTTTACCTGGATAGCAAGCAACCAGTTCGGTATAGATGTACGGCCGATTTTGTATTTACACGGATATGCTTTGGACTTATAGAGACATATATTCGCTGTAAAAATAAACCTTAAAAAGGGATTGCCATGGACTTGGATACTAAAAATATTATCTCTTTTGTTGCAAGAAGATCCAAAAGCGGGAAGACAACACTCTTGGAACAAGTAATAAAAGAGCTTAAACAGAGGGATATCAGGGTCACAGTCATAAAGCATTCTAAGAACAGATCAGACATCCAGATCGACAAGGAGGGTAAGGATTCCTGGAGATTCGTACAGAGTGGTGCTGATAGGGTTATGCTCTTCACGGATAAATTTCTCTATATGTACGAAAACATGCCCCCAGAGATTGGCCACATTATTTCATTAGCTTCAAAAGAAGCTGATATTGTCATCATCGAGGGATTCAAGGAAGGCCCCTTCAAGAAGGTAGAGGTGTTCATAAATGGGTATAATAGTATCCCCCTAAGCGTAGAGAGACCAGATGGTGATTTTATTGCCATGGTATCAGATACAAAGGTTGAAACCAGTATACCGTGTTTTGCCTTTGACGATATAAAAGGAATAACCGACTTCCTCATTAGATCCATATCCAGGGATTAGCCCCAAGGACTAGAATATACCCTATGAAAGTTAAAAAGGTGTTGTTGATAAATCCATGGATATACGATTTCGCTGCGTATGATATGTGGGCAAAACCAGTCGGCCTAATGTATATTGGATCTGTACTAAGGAAAAACGGGCTTGATGTTGAACTAATAGATTGCATGAGCGCCGAGCACCCCCTTATGAGAAAGAAACCAAAAAGGAAGCCAAGGGGCGACGGAAAGTTTTACAGGGAGATAATAGAAAAGCCAGATCATCTAAAAGACATACGCAGAAACTACTGCAGGTACGGCATAAGTAAAGAGGCATTTATACATGACCTTGGTAAGGCGAAAAGGCCAGACATTGTACTTGTAACTTCCATGATGACCTACTGGTATACCGGGGTATTCGATGTAATAAAGATTGTAAGGGAATATCTGGGCGACATACCTGTTGTCCTGGGTGGTGTCTATGCAACCCTCTGCTACGAGCATGCCAACATGTTCTCAGGTGCTGACCGCATCGTTGCTGGGGAAGGGGAAATTGAAATACTAAAGTTAATGGAAGAGCTTTGGGGCACAACCCCAAGATGGCTGCCTGACATGGATAACCTGGATAGCCTACCCTATCCATGTTTTGATCTCCTGACTAAAATCGACTACGTATGCATACAGACATCCAGGGGATGCCCTTTTAGGTGCACATACTGCGCTTCACACACCCTAAGCAAAACCTTTAGAAGAAGGGATCCTATAAAGGTGGTAGACGAAATTGAATACTGGCACAAGAGATACGGGATTAAAAACTTCGCTTTCTACGATGATGCTTTACTACACAGTCCTGAAAGGTTTGCAATACCCATGTTTCACGATATTATAGCTAGAGATATGGATGTTTCCTTTCATTGTCCAAATGGTCTACATGCAAGGTATATAGATACCAGAACAGCAGGGCTGCTGAAGAAAGCAGGAATGGAAGAAATAAGGTTGGGCCTGGAGACAACAAATACTGTCAGGCAGAAGCAAACAGGAGGCAAGGTAACAACAGCTGAATTCCTCAAAGCTGTTGGCAACCTCCATAAGGCTGGATACACAAACAAAGATATAGGCGTGTACATACTGTGCGGCCTTCCACATCAGGATGCAGACGAGGTAAGAAATGCCATTGAGTTTGTAAAAAGTACCGGAGCAAGGCCCATGATAGCAGAATACTCGCCCATACCACACACAGGGCTTTGGAAAGAGGCAGTAAAGGTAAGTAGGTATCCCATCGATAAAGAACCGTTATTCCAGAACAATACATTACTACCATGCCAGTGGGAGGGCCTTACTTACGATATGTACCAAGATCTGAAGAACGAGGCCAGAGGCCTCCCGCATAATTATGCAAAGCCATCATATTAATGTCTCTCGCCTGTGCTACGATGTGAATCAAGGCCAACAAAGGTTACTTCATGACCTGCCTTGGCAAGGAAACCGCCGAAGACACTTCCCATTGCCTCTGTCCCAAAACCAAGCACCTCATCATGCTATAGCTATATTACCCCCTCATGACCACGTATTGAATCTATGCCTTAAGCCTAGATAGTATATGCCTATATTCGAGGTATTTCTTTATAGAGAATACTACATCCTGTATGGTATGGTAGACTGGTATACCGGCACTCCGGAATACCTTTGATATCTCAATCCTTGCTTTTGCAATATCTATGTTATCTTCGGCTAACATGGAGAGAACGACTGCAACTGGTTTACTCATATGCATCGCAGTATTACAGATCATATCCGGTCCAGTTTTCATCTGTTTTTTCTGGAATACCGCTATGAAATCAATTGAAAAATAAGGTATTATAACATCGATATTCCTGTCTTTATCCAAAGCCTCCATTGCACGGGACACTATTCCAAAATTAAAACCAAAGGCCCCTAGATCAACAGGATTCTTGGTGCTCGTGTTCACGTCGCTAACTAAACCTGCAATCGTGGTCCGAGTATCCTCCTGTAATTCAGGTATTCTCAGACCTCCCAAGCTAGCTATATCGGCGAAAGTCACCGAAGCGCCACCCCCTGCAGCAATGAATCCAACCCTTGGGCCTTCTGGCTTCTTCCTCCCTGTTGCCAGCATAACTGCATTTACAAGATCCTCGAATGTATCAACAAGAATCCCCCCTGACTGCCTCACGGCAGCGGAAAATATACTATATTCACCGGATACCGCACCAGTATGGCTGCGCGCTGCATCTGCGCCCTTGTTCGTCATACCACCCTTCAGTATAAACACGGGTTTTTTACTAGCTGCTTTTTTTAAGGATTGAATAAAGGAATGTCCATCCTTGACATCCTCTATGTAACCGGCAATTACCCCAATATCATTATCATCGGCAAAATAGTCTATGTAGTCGTGCACCCTCAAATCAATCTGGTTGCCGTAGGACACGGCCTTGTTAACGCCTACATTCCTAGCCTTTGCAACACGGGTAAAATTGCTGGTTACACCTCCTGATTGACCAAAAAATGCGACCGATCCCGGGATATTCTGGTTTACAGTTGGATCAAAACTAACCCTTGATTCCGAGCAATATACGCCGATACAGTTAGGGCCAACTATTCTCGTACTAGACTCCCTGGCTATTTTCAGAAGTCCTTGCTCAAGGTCCTTGTTTCCTATCTCTCCAAAGCCAGAAGTAAAGAAATGAACAAATTTTATTCCCTTGTCTGCAGCCTTCTTCATGACATCCAGTACTGCCTTTGCAGGAGCGGAAACAATGGCTAGGTCTATATCACCAGGAAGCTCATCCACTGAATGGTATACCCTCTGCCCATCTATCTCGTCCCGGGCAGGGTTTACCGGGTATAGCTTTCCTCTATAGCCCGAGATTTTCAAGATGTGGTAATAGGGCAACTTACCTCCTGATAACGTCGTGGAAGCACCTATAACTGCTATACTTCTAGGATAAAACAATCTCTCTAGGTCCATCATCTCCTCCGCGTGCCGAGATACATCCAATTGTTTATTTCACATTGTATGGATTGTCTACTCAAATCTGAATAAATAAAACAGGAATGACGGTAAATTAGGGCATTATGCCTTGAGTCCTGAATAACAAAATCATAAATCCTTGAAGTATGACTTGTATAGGTGTAGATTTATTAGGAGGGAATTCTTTATGAAAAAGAAAATCCTTTTGATTATATTATTTATCTCTCTACCTCTTACAGCTTCTGCTTCTGTCTATGTTCTGGGCACATATGGGTCTGGAGGAGAAATAGACGAATCAAGCCTTGGACTTGAGATGGGGGCAATATTCTTGTCTTATCTTCACCCTACTGGCGGTGCCTTGTCTGTTGGCCTTGGAATAAGCGCGGCCAATAGCGATGAAAATCCACCTTCAATAGCGTACCCCTTAATCCCTGGGACCAAGGCAATATGGTCAAAAGACTATAACGACGGTGATGAGCAGGAGGTGTATCTTTCGCTAGGGGCAGAGATTGTGCCCAGCCTGTTTCTTGTCGTTGGAGGAGGTTATTCCAGACAGGATAAGGTTAACATTATAGGAACCTCATCAGGTCAGATGTACGAAGCAAGCAATACTACAGAGCATCATGGTACTTTTTCTCTGCAGTTCAGATATGCTATCGAAGGCATTACCTTTGGTCTAGGTTATCATTCAAGAAGAGGGGTTTTAGTGGGCCTAGGGCTTGCGTTTTAGATCACGAGTTTAAAACCATTTAAGATAGTTACAAGATTATAATAAATTATAATAACATTATAATGGTTTCTTCAACTAATAACATCTCCACTTAGATTAGACACTGAGCAAGCATAGGATTGTCATATGATTTTATCGCAAGAATAGATAATAAAAGGGACAATGAAGGCAAGAAATGGCTCCGCACCAAGAATAGAGAGATTGCAATGAAATCCTTTTACACGAAAGTGATATCACGTCTACTAAGCATTTTTTTTGTTGTTATAATAGCTGTAACAATACCAGCTTGTGCAACATTACAGTCTTATGAGAAAAGAGCATCCTTGGCCAGGTATTATGTCAATACAGGTCAATACCCTGATGCCTTAAGCTGTTTTCCTGAGTATAACAATGGCGGTAAAAACGAGGTGTTATTTTGCTTAGAGAGGGGAACCTTGCTTCAGGCAACAGGCAAATACAGCATGAGTACAAGAGAGTTTGAGAAGGCAATCCATATGATGAGGTATTTCGAGAACAAGGCCTATATATCCGCGTCCCGCACGGCGGCTCAAGCAGGGTCTCTTATAGTAAACGAGCAGATAATGCCCTACACAGGTGAAGATTTCGAGAAGATTCTCGTACATGCCCTTGATGCAGTAAATTACTTAATGCTTGGAGATATAGATAACGCTAGGGTTGAGATAAGAAATGTGTATACAAGGGAGAAAGAACTTTATAAGAAACATCAGAAAGAGATAGAGAATGCCCGTAGGGAATTACAAAACGTTAGTTGGAGAAATGCCTTTACCCGCGCTGACCCTAGGGATCTCAATTTATTGAGGAGAAAAGCAGCACACATAGTAAGCGTGTATCAGAATGCATTTGCATATTATCTATCTTCTTTTGTGTACGAGCTCAATGGTGAGCCAGACGAGGCCTACATCGACCTCAAGAATGCGCTCAGGGCAGAGCCTTGGTCTATGCAAATAGGCAAAGACCTTGTGCGGCTGAGCACAGAACTCAAATATTACGATGATCTTGAGACATGGAAGGAGCGTTTCGGCGAGTTTGCATTACCTAGCGAAGACAGTGTCGACGTATTGGTGATACTAGAGCTAGGCTTGGGACCAGAAAAGCAAGAAGCCAAGATTCCCATACCACTTAAACGTGGAGGTTTCACCTTTGCATCCTTGCCTGTGTATACCTTTGTTCCAAGTCTGATCAAGGGTGCACGAATAGACTTCGATACCAGAGAGCTGAGAACAACGACATTAATGAACATAGATGCTACGGCAGCCAGAGATCTTATGGACAGATTTCCGATCCTATTTGCAAAGCAGGTTATCCGTTCTTATATAAAAGCAAGGGCTACAGACGAACTAACCCGCAAGTACGGTGCTCTGGGGGCGATATCTGGTTCTGTAGCAACAGCTATAACAGAAAGGGCAGACCTCAGGTCCTGGTCCACTTTACCAAAGAAGATACAGGTTGCGCGAATATACGTGCCAACCTCTCAAAGAAAAATACTTATAAGCACTATACCTGCTAGGTTTAGTAGGTATATAACTATACCCAGGGAGGCTAAACATGTGGTAGTATTATGTAGGGTAACAGACTATAATTTTAGCATTGATAAAAAGATTTTCTTCAGAGGAGGGTATAATGGTCAGTATTATTAACAATCTTGTTGTTTTCCTCGTGATAACCGTCATCACGGGTTGCGCAACAACTGCCTCTAACATACTGAACGTACAAACCTTAAAAGGTGGTGCAATATCTAAGCAGATAGAAATCAACGATAGAGTACTTGCAAAGACCCTTAGTTTTGATAAAGTAGCGTTAAAATATATCGGCTCAAAGCAAGGACTTGTGGCCCAGGTTTTGATACAGAACAAAAGGGCTAGGGATGTGAGTTTTGAATACAAGTTTATATGGTATGATGAAGATGGTTTTGAGATATCGCCCATTACATCATGGATTCCTGCTACCCTTTCTGCCAAGGAAACAAGGGGTTACACCTCGGTTTCACCAGGGCCAGGGGCTAAAGGTTTTAAGCTTATGATAAGAAGATCCCATGCGCTAACTAACACGGGATCTTAAGCTACTTGGAGGTATGATAGTCATGAAAAACTTAATTCGGTTAATGACACTCTGTATTATTACGATGATTTTCTTCTTGGCCGGGTGCGCCACAACCCCTAATGTAACCTATGAAAACCCTGAACAGGTAGAGACCGTGACACCTGAGTTTGGATCTACCGACCTGCAGATGATAGCCGAAAAGATGGTCAATTCTCTACTTAAAAGCCCAGTACTTCAATCAGGTAGGAGGCCAGTGATATACGTACATAGGGTAAGGAACAGGACAGACGAGCACATAGATACCAAGGCCATAACAGACAAGATAAAGGTGGCCTTACTTAAGTCTGGTAGGGTCAGGTTTAGCGCAGTCAGCGAAGTAAACGACGAACTATTGAAACAGTTAGAATACCAGACCAGCTCCGGCATGGTAGATCCTAAGACTGCAAAATCCTTCGGACATCAGGTAGGGGCTGATTACTTCCTATACGGAGAGATAACATCCATAAAGAAAAAAGCAGGAAGGGTTGAAGATATATACTTCAAGATGACAATGAACCTAGTAAACATAGAGACCGGCCTTATCGAATGGGCAGATGAGAAGGAAATAAGAAAGGAGGCAAGAAAACCACTTATAGGAGGTTAACAGGAGGTGCTATGGCTGGAACAATAGGTGATTTAGCAAAAATGTCGGTGTTAAAGCTTTCCAAGGAACTCTTTAAAAACATCAAAAAGCTCCTAACACTGGAGAAAGACTATTTAGAACAGGAGCTAGTACCACGTGTAAAGGGACTTTCTCCGTGGATTATACTTGCGACTGTAGGTATAATATTTTTATGCCTTGGACTTTTATGTTTGATACCAAGCGCCATACTATTTCTTGATACCTGGTTTACACCATGGGCGTCTGCTCTACTCGTGGCACTTGCATTGATAGCCATGGGGATAATACTTGGCCTAATAGGTGCGTACAATGCAAAGAACTCTGTCAGCAAGGCTCAAGACATTCTTAAAGAGGTTGGAGAGGATCTAAAATGTCTGAAAAAGAAATAAGGCAAGAGATAGAGAGTCTTAAGGAAGAGATAGTTGGCCTGCAGAAGGAACTCTCAGCCAAGCTGGATCTATTAAAAGAAAACCTTGTTAAGTGGACAAAGGCCCTAGCAATCGGTATTGGAGGCATAATAGGCCTTCGCCTTGCCATAAAGATATTAGGCTACATACTAGGGATGCTATGGAAACACAAAAAAGGTCTTCTCTTTCTAGCTACACCTGCAATAGCATTCCTTCTATACAGCAAGACAGTAGAGAAGTCTTAATAATAATCTCTAGGTGGCTTTTATTAAAAAGGCTTTATGCCTTTTATATAAGTTGTCCTTGACTCAACTATACCGAGCAGTTAAAGAAGCTTGTCAAAAAAGCTGGGTAGAATGGGGGCTATTTTATGGATTTTAACAGGTATATGAAAAAAATAACGAGCAGAACCGTACCTCTATATACACTAGTAATATTGCTCATTATATTTGCCAATCCTTCCAGGCTTTCATGCACTATAGGGTTTATGACATTACTCGTGGGAGAGGCTCTGAGATTCTGGGCAGCGGGTCATATTAGCAAAAACAACGAACTAACAACATCAGGTCCATACGCTCACCTTCAATCACCGCTTTACCTAGGAAGCTTTATCGTAGGAACAGGCCTATGCATAATGGCAAGAAATCCAGTAATATGGCTCCTCGCTTCGCTAGTGTTCTTTTTTTCTTACATCCCCAGGAAAAAGGAAAAAGAGTGGAATAGGCTGGAAAAATTATTCGGTAAAGAGTTCATCAAATATCGCGAAAAGGTGCATTACTTTATTCCCAGGCTTGACCCATATCCAGATGGAAACAAGCACCCATGGAGCCTATCCGCTGCCATAGAGAATACAGAACACCAGACCGCTATAGCTATTTTCCTTATTGCACTGTTTATTTTCCTAAGGGCACACTAAATTAATACATGAAAAAATCTTTCTATATAATCATGATAATTTTTTTCCTGCTTGGGTGTAGGGTAGTAAAGCAAAACTCCATAACACCTCTCAGTATAAACCAAGGAAAACTAAGAGAGATTTTTAACAGTGATGACCTTACATTTGTTTATTTTTGGTCTGCTGAAAACAAAAACATAAAAAGGGAATTGTGTAAATTCCAGAGCCTCCTAAAAATTTACGGCAAAAAACCTGGCACTTCGTTCCTGCTCCTTCTCGTGGGTAAAGATCCCCTCGGCGTACAACATTTGGGAAACATTAAGTCTTCCAAATTCATGGCATACCATTGCAGTGAAGATATCGTATTCAACCAGAACATAACTTGTCTACCAAGCCTTATCGTAGTGAAAAACGGAAAGGTGATGCTTGTATACAAAGGCTACCTTAACACAAGGATTCTTTCTGAAATCCTAAATAATTTAAGAAGTCATGGTCTTTCATAATCTAAACTAAATCATTATCTATCAATATCGGCGTTGAGCAAACTCTCTACCTTGTAGAGAATAATATGCGACGGAGATGGCTTTACCATGTATAAGTCTGCCCCTGCTTGCATTACCTTTCTGCGATTATGGCTGTCATTCTCAGTAGTAAGCATTATAATAGGCAGATCCCTATATTCCGAGTTCTTTCTTATTTCCTTGATAAGTTCCATTCCATCCATGTTTGGCATGTTCAGGTCGGTTATAACAAGCTCCACGTCTGGATGCATTACCATCTTCTCCAGTGCATCAAATCCATCCGATGCTTCTATACACTCGTAGCCCCTTGGCCTCAGTGTATGCACCATAAGCTTTCTCGCCGTAGGGGAATCATCAACAATCAGTATCTTGGCCATATCCCCTCCATTATTCCTTTTTGTAAGCCAGAGCACCGGGAAAGTGCACCAGTTTAAAGGCTCTCGTTATATTATGCAGAGACTCAGAGTGACCAATAAAAAGATACCCGCCGGGTATGAGACTATCATACAACTGTGATACAAACCTTTTTCGCAGTGCATCATCAAAGTATATAAGTACATTCCTGCAAAACACTATATCAAACCCCTGCATAAGGCTTACCCTTTTCGAATCTACAAAGTTAAGATATTGTAATTCAACAAGCTTCTTTATTTCATCTTTAACCTTATAAGTATTTCCACTATTATCAAAATACTTATACTTTAATAGATCCGGCATACTGCGAAGGCTGTAGGCGTTGTATTCTGCCCTCCTTGCCGAGCTAAGGGCCCTCTCACTTATATCGCTGGCAAGTATCTTAACATCCCATTCAGATAGTCTTTCTTTCAGAAATTCCTTGACAACTATAGCCATTGTATAGGGTTCCTCCCCAGTTGAACACCCGGCAGACCACATCCTCAAGATATTCTCGCCCCTCTCGAGCCTTTTCTTAACGACATCTATCAGTGCGTAATCCTGTAATGCCTGTATTTGTGGTGGACTTCTAAAAAAACTCGTTTCATTGGTACTCACAGAGTCAAAAAGTGCCTTGATCTCCCTACTCTGCTGGGGACCATACCTTAGCATGTAATAATACTCCTGGTAATCCTTAAGGTTGTTGGCCTTCAGACGAAGAGAGAGCCTGTTCTCTAAAAGATCTTTCTTGGCGTCGGAGAAGTATATACCTGAATTCTCGTATATGAAGTCTCTTAAAAGTCTGAAATCTTCTTCTGACATTGAGGACTTTGCGTAACCCAAAGGCACCGTGCTATCTCCCATTTGAATGTCCTGATACTGTCGTTATATAGCTATCGACCTCTTTCCCAACATTATCCATGGACATCGTAAACCTTTCCATGTCAACTGCACCCACGGTATAACCCATGTTGTCTAAGACCTGCCACCCACTTTGATCGCTCAGAATAAACGAGGACTTCTCCCCCCCGTAAGCGTATTTACCGGCCTTTGCCAGTAGGTTGGCTATTGACACTATGGCAACCATATCCTTGAATCTTGCTTTATCAGGCCAGTGGTGGTTCAGTATTATGTCACCGAGATATTGTGGAAGACCCCATTTTAACGCAAGCAGGTACCCAACTTCCATATGGGTTATCCCGAGTATCCTAGACTCTGCCATGAAAAGAGGACATCTGTTTTCGATTGAATATTCGTATGCCTCAACAAACGAACTGTGGAAATATGCATCGAGTAGAATCTTTCCGATATCGTGCAAAAGTCCACCAACAAATTCTTTTCCTGCCGTCTTCGCGCTAAGCTCCCTAGCAAAGGACCTTGCTATAATACCTGTTGCAACACAGTGATTCCAGAACTGCTTTCTCTTAAAACCTGTCCCCCTCCCCTTGTCCACAAAGACAGACATGACAGATACTGAAGTCACTATATTTACAATTTCTTCCATCCCAAGCAAAATGATTGCCCTATCCAGAGAATCTATGTCCTTTAAAAAACACCTGTAATAGGGAGCATTTGCCACCTTCAAGACCTTGGCAGCAAGGGGTGGATCCCTATGAATAAGTCCAGAAAGGTCTCTAATGTTTACATCCGGCGATTGCGCCAAGACAATTATTCTGGATACAACTTCAGGCAAAGTGGGAAGGTCCTCGATCTTTTCTAGATGTTTTAGGACTTCATCCCTTGTCAAGATCACAACCCCCTAAGAGTATTTATGGCCTTGGACACAGCCCTTGCTACATCTGGATTCTCGTCTTCGGTGAAGGGTTCTATTTCATCTGCAAGAGTTCTGTCATCCCATGTTTCAAGGGCATTTGCAGCCGCTATCTTTAATACATCCTCGCCATCTTTCAGTATATCTATAAGCCTTGACTTTGCCTTTTCGTCTTTAAACCCGCCTAGGGCCTTCACGGCATGATATGAAGTCCATATATCAGCCTTACCTATATAATCTTCTATTATAGGTCTTAATCCATCTATCGCTTTCTCACCTGCTATCTCCAGTGCAACGTGCCTTACCTGGTCTTCTTTATCCTTCATGAGTCTCTGCAATAGGTTTTGGTCAATCTCAAGCTGCTTGTTTACCACCTCGCGCAGCGCGGCCACACGTACGCTTGCATCTACATCCTTAAGAAGATGCTCTATCTCGCTGGTCAAGCTATCACTGTGCATACCACTTAAGCCTTCAAGGCCAAGTATCCTAAGCTCAGAATCAGGATCTTTTATCATTGATAAAAATACACTTTCGGCCTTAGCCGTATCTATCGATATAATGGCTTCAAGAGCAGCCTGCCTTACATCCGCGTATCTATGGTTTAACAAAGGTACAAGGTCGTCTACGTCCCTCGGTTCGCCAACACTACCCAGACCGTGGATTGCATTGGAAAGCACATGGCCATCATCTTCATTCAAAAGTCGCTTGAACGTTTCCCTTGCTACAGGAGAGGCTATCTTGGCCATGGCAGCAGTAAGGGCACGCTTGGCATAAAGACCAGAAGAACCTAGTCTCTCGGCCATATAGATTACATCCTTCTCTGTACCTATCGAACTAAGGACTTCTGCCCCCAGTATAACGAGCTTTTCATCATTGCTGCCCAGAAGACTTAAGATCTTATCATGGTCTTTCAATGCCACCAGTACACGCTTAATGGCCTTCCATATCTCAACCTGATCATCGGGGTCTGTCCTTCTAGCTAGTTCCAGGACCTTTCCAACCGATCCTATGTCTCCTATCTTTTCAAGGCCTTCCAGCATCTTCACAACTTTGTCATCATCTGCGTCAAGCAAGTGCCACTCGATCACCTTCTTTACATAGGTCTTTTTATTGTCAGGAATTGACTCGAGAAACTCAGGATTGAGGACCTGCAATATAGTATTAACTATAGCTAGTCTCTTGTATGTATTGTCGGACTCTTCAAGAATGGAAAGGAGTTGACTTAAAACAGATTGATCACTTATGGTTGCCACTGCCTCCAGGATCACCGAGAGTGTTAGCTCATCATCAGACCATCTCTTGAGTTCCTCTAATAGAAAAGGCAAAACATCAGGATGATCAAGGCGGGATATAGCCTCTATAACAGAGAATCTTATCCATTCTCCGTCGTTTATCATCTTTTTAAGATATTCAAATGCCCTAGGGTCACCTATAAGGCCAAGGGAGACCACTGCTGCGTTACGTACATTAGAATTTGTATCATTTAGTGCATCTATAATCACACTAACGCTTCTTGTATCCCCTATGCTACCAAGGATATCCACAACGAACAGACGTGTATTATCATCAGGATCTTCCATCAGGGCATGGAGCAAATCAAGACCTTCTTTTCCTACGCTCTTGAGTATGTCTATAGCCGCATTTCTTAACCCTATATCATCGGATTTCAAGAGAGGCAAAACAACCTCAACAACATCCCTACCCCCAAGAGCTATAAGACCTTCATTGGCTGCGTCCTTTACACCCTGGTTTTCATCGGTTAGTAACCTTGCCAGCCTGACAGCAGAGGTCCTTCCGCCTATTCCAGGAAGAAGCATGGCCGCTTCTCTTCTTTCAGCAGGATCCTCTGAACTAACTAGTCTGTCAATCCTATCTAGTTCCATAACACATCTCTCCCTGCCTAGTCCCTTGTCCCTAATCCCTGGACATTACATTATACTATACCTTACAAAGGCAAGATCCCTTATTCCAAACACCTTGAGCTCACTCTTTAAAATGTCTACTATCTCCTTTTTTTTATAGACCTGAACATTAGATGATAGGCAATTAAGTATTTTCCTCCTTAGATCAAACTCCCTTGATACAAGGTCTTGCTTGTGATCGGGATCTACACCAAGACTTACCTGTGCTATGAGTAGCTTTGTTGCACCGGTCTTTGTCCTGAAAAAAACAATGAACGGATCCATTACAAGTTCGCCATCTGTTGATTCTGTCCGTGTTATTACTTGAGTGAGGGTTTCTTTCTTGGGTTTCTCACTTGTACTATTAATATGCCCCATATGTATAAAGATCCATGCCGATCCAAGGCACAGAACCATGACGCCGATTCCAGCAATAATTAATAATTTTGGTGAGAATCTCTTGTGAGCTCTGTCCTCCTGATCTGATTCCTTCCCATCAGTTACGGCATCGCCTTTAACTACATGACCTGTACCTTCATTATTTTCTTCTTTATTGCTGTCTACCTTTCCATTATTATCAATCCTAGTCTCTGCTTTATCCTCTATGCCTTCTTTATCCAGCTTTGCCTTGTCATATTCGGGTAGTTCTATATCTTTACTATCAAGTTCAGCCTTTCTATCGGATACATCGGACACTTCCTTCTCCCTGGTTATACATGACTACTTATTGAACACTTGCTCTATCTTTTTACCCAGTGTCTCGGCTGTAAAGGGCTTCACTATATAATTACTCACACCGGACTTAACCGCTTCTATAATATTTTCCTGTTGCGCCTCTGCAGTCACCATTAGAAAAGGTATATCTTTGAGGGCATCATCGGACCTTACGGTTTTCAGGAGGTCTAGGCCTGTCATCTTCGGCATATTCCAGTCTGATATAATAAGGTCTATCTTTTCCTTCTGAAGTATCCCAAGGCCAGTTGTGCCGTCATCAGCTTCAACGATGTTATTAAAACCTAGCTGACGGAGTATATTCTTTACAATCCTCCTCATGGTGGAAAAATCATCCACCACTAGAACCTTTATATTCTTATCCACTGCCATAATAACCTCCGCGTATATCTATTCGTAAATGAGGCACAATTTCTTTAGCCTTTCATCTCCTTTAGTATCCTCTCCATCTTGGAACGAAGCCTGAGTATTGCCTTGGTATGTATCTGGGAGACCCTTGATTCTGTAAACTTTAAAACCTGGCCTATTTCCTTCATAGTAAGTTCATCGTAGTAGTAGAGTGATATAACCATCCTTTCTTTCTCCGGAAGAGATTTAATGGCGTTGGCCACAAGTTCCCTGACCTCGGCAAGCCCGAGTTGATGCGTAGGCCATGTCTTTTCATCCTGCATGATGAATTCAAGGAGGTTTCTTCTTGAAAGATCTGTGTTGTCCTCGCCGAAATCATCCAGGCTGAGCAAGGATACAGAAGCTGTCTCTGATAACAGCTTGTAGAAACTGTCCATATCGATATCAAGTTCTCTTGCTACCTCCTCGTCTTTAGCGGGCCTACCAAGAACACTCTCCAAACGAGTATATGCCTCTTCAACTTTGCGTGCCTTTTGCCTTACTGACCTTGGCACCCAGTCCATTGACCTGAGCTCGTCCAGCATTGCTCCCCTTATCCTGAATTCTGCGTATGTCTTGAACTTAATTTCCTTTGAGGCGTCGAACTTGTCGATCGCATCTATAAGCCCTATAACACCTGCATTAATAAGGTCATGTATATCAATATGCGGTGGCAAGCGCATTGCTAGACGCGTAGCTATGTACTTTATCAATGGCGCAAAGTCTTGAATAACCTTGTCCCTTATCTCCGGTTGAAGCTTCTGTTCTTCAGTAAGGTTGGGAAATGCTATATCCTGCATCATCTTTTCCTTCCACCTGGTTCATAACCATTCTTTTAAGAAAAAATTGAATATGTCCTACACCATCCTTTACTGGCAGGCTGTCCAGCTTGTTTACAATCTTGCCTAATCTACTGGTCATCTCCCTTCCAGGAAATATATCTACAAAAGCCTTCTGTTTACGGATACACTCGGATATACCACTATCAAAGGGTATAGACCCGAGCATATCCAGGACAACATCCCCTAAAAAACTCTCGCATACAGTACTCAACTTTAGTGCCACTTCCTCACCCTCCTTAACTGATGCAACACTATTTATTACAAGGCCAAGCCTCTTAATACCGTACTTTCTCCTGAGTACCTTTATGAGGGCATATGCATCGGTTATTGACGTTGGTTCTGGTGTTACCACAACGATTATGTTCTGAGATGCCGAGTTGAAATACATTACGTTATTCGATATGCCTGCCCCTGTATCGATCAACATGTAGTCAATCTCCTGGTTAAAATAATCAAGTGCGTTTACAAGGGAAAGTTCCTGTTCATGGCTAAGATCTGTCAATTCCTGTATACCCGAAGACGCAGGTATAATCTTTATCCCCTTAGGACCCTCCAAAAGTATGTCTTCTATGGAACACTCACCATCAAGCACATGTTTGATGTTGTAGTGAGGTGCCAAACCTAGGACTATATCTATGTTTGCAAGCCCCAGATCAGCATCAAGGACAAGCACACGCTTACCTCTAGATGCCAGTAACACGGCCATGTTCACAACAAGGCTTGTCTTCCCTACTCCACCCTTTCCAGAGGTAATAGAAAATACCCTCACGCCTGATACATGCCCCTTATCTGTCGTAGCCAGTTTTCTTAATGTATGTGCCTGATCACCCATCATGCTTCTCCAAAAAACATATCGACTATCCTTGAAGCATTTGCCTCTTCAATATCTTCTGGGACTCTCTGTCCAACGGTCAGGTAAGATATGGGTATCCTGAAAACCAGATTATGATTTATCATGCTACCAAACGTCAATGCCTCGTCAGCCTTGGTAAATATCATGCTATCAAGCCCAAGGTTTAAAAGAGACCTTGTCACACTTTCCATCTCCCTTTCCCTTGTAGCAACAGGTATGAGCAGGGATTTGTAGACAGATATGCCGTTGAAAAACCTCTGGAATTCGTCAATGTACGCATCCGATAATAGTGACCTACCGACCGTATCCACAAGGACAAGGTCCATCCCCATGCTGTTAAATCTAGCTAGAGCTGAACGAAATTCTGATGGTGTTGCAACCGACCTAAATGGTACATTAAGGATCTTTGCATATGTGCGGCTCTGTTCAACTGCTCCTATCCTGTAAGTGTCAAGGCTTAGTAAACCTACCTTTTTAGATTCATTGATCACTGCCCTTGCAGCAATCTTAGCTATAGTGGTAGTCTTTCCAACGCCCGTTGAGCCTAAGAGGACCCAGATCCTTGGAGATGGATGCCTTACTACCTTTATCACCCTCTTAATAACATCTTTTATACTGTCTAGGTCTGTTTTTTCCCCCATCTTCTCCGTAATAAGTCTTGCCAAAGATGTCTTCATGCCCCTGGATACCAGCTCGTCCACGGCTAAAGAGGCTTTTCCTAGATTTACACCGGAATGCCTCAGAAGCATCTCTACCATGCTACTCAACCTGTTAACCTCGGAAGCTATGATGTCTATGTTGTTGCCAAGTCCATAAGATAAATCATCTGAAGTTTTCCTAGATACATCATCATTCATAGAGTATGTATGGTGCGAAGCTTGCTTTTTTACATGCCTCTGATACATTTCTTCGTCATAATCAACAGCTGCTGTAACCTCCACCATGGGCTTCGCCATCATGCCAAAGTTTTCGTCCTTCACCTCCCGGGTCGACAAAATTACTGCATCAGAACCCATCTCTGTCTTTATCTGGTTGATCGCATCCTTTACCGAGAAGGTCTTATATGTCTTAATCTGCATCTATCCTCACCATCCCCAGTGTTTTAATCGTTACTTCAGGTGGAATCTCGTTATGAGAAAGAATAACAAGATCAGGCAGATACCTCTCTATCAAGCGCTTAAGGTATATCCTAATAACAGGAGATGTCAGTAGAATAGGCACAACACCTTGTTTGCTCAAACCCTCAACCTCCTTGTTTATTGCTAGGAGCAGCCTTTGTGTCTTATCAAGATCAATTGCAAGATACGAACCATGTTCAGTGTGTTGAATGGAATCAGATATAATGGCTTCAAGCCTTGGATCCAAGGCAAGAACCTGAATCTCGTTGTCTTTTGTATATGGCTGGCATATGGTACGCATGAGGGACTGTCTGACATACTCTGTCAAAATATCTGGATCCTTGGTTACCATGCCGTAATCAGCAAGTGTCTCAAGTATGGTAAGAAGATTCCTTATTGAAACCCTTTCTTTCAGGAGATTCTTAAGCACCTTTAATACAATACCACTCGGAAGGGTATTTGGTATAAGTTCCTCAACAACCTTCGGATGTGTCCTAGATATATTATCTAGAAGGCCCTGAAGTTCTTGGCGACCTAAGAGTTCGTGCGCATTGACCTTTATTATCTCGGAGAGGTGCGTAGCCACCACAGTAGCAGCATCGACCACGGTAAGTCCTGATATCTGCGCACGTTCGCTATCACCTTTCTTTATCCACAACGATGGTAGACCAAAGGCAGGTTCCTTAACCGGTATACCGGGTATGTCTATCTTTTCATCCTCAGGGTTAAGTACAAGTAGCCTGTCTGCCATGGCTTCACCCCTAGCCACCTCGACTCCCTTGAGCAAAAATCTATATTCATTTGGTTTAAGCTCAAGGTTGTCACGCACATGAATGGCAGGTACAACTATACCGATTTCATGCGCTAGTTGCTTACGCATGGTCTTTATGCGCGAAAGGAGCTCGCCACCTTGTGATATATCCACTAGAGGTATCAGGCCATAACCCACCTCAAACTCCATGACATCCACGGGTAAAAGTGCCTCTGGTGTAGCTTCTTCTTCCTGTGGAGTCTCCTCGACCTCTTCCTCTTCTGGTATCGACCTCAATCCTATCCACCCCAGGGCCCCAACTCCTACGGCCAGCAACACAAAAGGAATATGAGGCAGTCCCGGTATCAAGCCAAAGAAAAAGATAATCGCTGCAGCACTTAATATGGCCATGGGCTGGAAAGATAGCTGTCTGGCAAGCATCTTGCCCATTGACATGTCAACTGCTGACTGCGTTACTATGATACCTGCTGCAGTCGATATAATCAGCGCGGGGATCTGGGAAACAAGGCCATCACCGATGGTAAGCGTTGTATACGTTTTTAAAGCGTCAGTTAGAGGCATGTGCTGCTGAACAACACCAATAAGTATGCCCCCAATGATATTAATAAGGGTTATAATGATACCAGCTATTGCATCTCCCCTAACAAACTTCGTGGCTCCATCCATTGCGCCGTAGAACTCTGCCTCCCTGCTTATTATCTCTCGACGTCTCCTTGCCTCTTCCTCGGTGATCATACCAGCATTAAGATCGGCATCGATTGCCATCTGCTTGCCCGGCATGGCATCCAATGTGAACCTTGCCGTTACTTCACCTATCCTTGTTGCACCTTTTGTGATTACAACGAAGTTTATCACCACGAAGATCGTGAACACTACCAGGCCAACAACGTAGCTACCGCCAACCACAAATTGACCAAAGGCGTTTATCACCCTTCCAGCAGCAAGCTCGCCCTCTGAGCCGTGTAGCAGTATCAACCTCGTGGAGGCAACATTAAGGGACAACCTATAGAGGGTGACCACAAGTAGAAGTGATGGAAAGACCGAAAACTCAAGGGGGTTTGTTGTATACATGGATACCATTAGTATTATCAACGCAATGGTAATGCTAAACGTAAGGGTGATGTCCAGCACAAAGGTTGGCATTGGGATCAGTACCACAATAAGTACTACAAGTACCCCTACTGCCATGACCATATCGTTGATAAACTTTGTTGGTAGGCCGTATGCCAATGTCGATGAATCAGCCATCTACAGAGTTCCCCTTTATTTGGTACACATATGCCAGTATCTCAGCCACGGCCTTATAGAGCTCCTCTGGTATCACATCCCCTACGTCAACCGAGGTGTAAAGTGCATGGGCCAAAGGCCTGTTTTCAACAATTGGGATAGATGCATCCCTAGCCACTTCTCTTATTCTTTCAGCCAACCTACCAGCTCCCTTTGCTACAACTATTGGAGCAATCATCTTTCCCCTGAGGTACTGCAAAGCGATTGCCAAATGTGTTGGATTTGTAATGACCACGTCGGCCTTGGGTACCTCATGAATCATTCTTTGCCTCGCCAAGTGCAGCTGGATGGACCTAATCCTGCTCTTTATCTGGGGATTGCCCTCGGTCTGTTTCAATTCCTCTTTTACCTCAACCTTAGTCATCATAAGATCCTGCTTGTGCTGCCATCTCTGAAAGATAAAATCAGCTAGGGCAATAAGCACAAATATCCACAATGCATTCCACAGAAGGTGCATAACTGACCTGAAAAACGTCAAAAGAATGACACTAATATCACAATTTATAAGCGCTGGTAGGTATGGAAAATCTTTCTTGATCGATCTGTACGCCACGAACGCAATTACTACAAGGATGGTTATGCACTTAACGAGTTGCTCCAGTCCGCGGAAACTAAAAAACTTTTCCCTTATTCCCTTTATTGGATCCAGCTTGGAGAGCTTTGGCTTGATAGGTTCAGCACTTATGATAAGGCCTGTCTGCGATATATTAGAAAGAATGCCCACCACGAGTAGGACCAAGAGTATTGGCATCAGCATACCCGCCATAAGGTAGACAGCCTTACTGAAGACCTCCACCAGAGAGACCGTGGTGCCATCCCAGAGATGCAGGTTACCTAAGTACATCCTCGCAGCAGAGGCCATTTTCATCCCAACAGACGGGATGTAGAAATAAAACGATACTATGGTTGCAAAAAACAAAAGTGCGGTAGAGACCTCTATGCTCTTGGAGACCTGTCCTTTTTCCCTAGATTCCCTAATCCTTTTTGCAGTAGGTTGTTCGGTTCGTTCCTGTCCGTCTTCGTTTTCTTTTGGCATACAAAGAAAGCAATGCGAAATGTATACCACATGGAAGCCATACATCTGGATAAAGACCTTTCAATCCCACCTTGAATCATCCAATCTTTTCATATAAAAGGCCTAGTTTAAAAGACCATGAAACTCTTTAAGATATTATTAGCTATCATGCTAGGCCTCGTGCTGTGCAGTTTAGATGCCTACTCTAGTCGGATCTGGTCTAAGGATAGAACATACACCATAGGGGTCTTTTTACCTCTTACAGGCCCCTTAAGAGGCATGGGCAAAAAACAGCGCCAAGGCATAATCCTTGCGAACATCTTAAGGCCTGATGTATGTGGACGTAAGATCCACCTAATATTCAAGGACACCAAGTCCGATCCCGGGCATACTTCAGAGGTGGTATTCCAGCTGATCAAGGACTACAAGCCATTGTTTCTAGTGGGAGGGGCAACTAACGACGAGGCATTGCCTGCGATCAGGTTAGCCAATAGGTTTAAGGTGCCCGTTGTAATCACTACATCCACTAGTCCACTTATAACGGGTAACAGCGATTATGCATGGAGAGCATGCGTATCAGACTCATTAAGGGCAAAAGTAGCTGCAAACCTTGTAATGAATAAAACGGACAAAGGACGAGTCTCATTGATAGTTGACCAGGATCGTTATTCCTCGGTTATGTTAGCAAGTGCGTTTGCGTCTCAGATCGTAAAGTCGGGTGGCAGTATAGTCAGTACAAGTTTCATAAACACGGGTCAGAAAGAATTCATACCCCTGATGGCATCTATCCTGAGTGGGAATAGCGAGTCAGTATTTTGTGCTGCGCCTGCCAAAGAAAGTGCTCTCATAATCAATGGAGCAAGAAAACGCGGAATAAATGTACCTTTTTTTCTAACTGATATTTTCCGGGAATCACAACTATTAAGCTATCTCAATAAAAATATACGTGATGTATACATTATCACTGATTTCAGTGTAGGATGTAAACATACAAAAATAGGCAAGAGGTTTTTGGAGCGTTACAGAAAGCAGACAGGTGGCAATGAAATGGACTCTTCTGTAGCCCTTGCAGCAGATGCCTACTTTATGACAACGGATGTAATCAAGATGATGCATTCAGGGAACTCAAAAAATATAAAGTCCGCATTCAGCAGTATAACGGGGGATACCTACGTATGCTCTAGAATAATCATGAAAGCGAATGGCGATCCTTTAAGGCCATTGTTCGTATCTAACATCAAGAACAAGAACCTAAAATATGTAGATAGTGTCTATTTTGATATATCTAAGTAAAAATCAGCAAGAGATAACCATTGGGAATATGGCTCAGATCCTCTTACTTATATCAGGACTTAAAAGCTTATCTGCTATGGCATTAAAGTCAGCTTTGTATTCTCCTTTTGCCAGTTTATCCTGTACATCCCTTACCTTGTCCATACGTATGTCCGGACTCTTATTTATTGAGTCCTTTATCTTTACCATGAGCTGTACATTGTCGGAGATATCAACCCTGTCCCTAATGGACCCATTAGTCCTATTTACGGATGTCGTATTGTCCTCAGCACCTGAACTGGCACCTACCCTCTGAGCGGTGTTTGCATTGTAAGCCTTTAGATGTTCTAAAGAGGTTGAGTCATTTATCTTCATCCTGTTTTGCCTCCTTAAGGCTTGCTTTCAGACGGTCTTCCATGATCTCCTCAAAAAGACGCCTGCTTCCTCCTCTTGAGATCGCTATTGTAGCTGGTAGCTTGTCTTTATCCTTTCCAACAACATAATCTCTGGAGGTAACGGAGTGCCTGTAAACCCTCATGATGTTATTGACAAAGATGTCCTTTACCTCCATTTACACTCCCCTTGTCTTCTATAGTACTTATACAACATATCTTATCGGTTTTCAAAATAAAACCTTTAACAAGACAAAGATGCTTCCGAGTGAATCATAAAAGAGGATAATAAAAAATTCACAAATATCTATATAACTAGAGCTGAATATACCAAACTATGCAGTCTTACGAACAGATTACAAATAATGTTGACAAAGACATATTTACTATTATAACTAATTAATATTGTTAAAATATAAACTTTGTAGGAGTTATCTTGAGAAAACGTATACCTACAGCGACAACTAAAAGGTTACCGCTTTACCACGAATATATCTCTAGAATGGAAGCAGAGGGAAGTAAGTGGGTATCGTCCTTTATGATAGCAAATGCCCTTGGATTAACTCCATCAACTATCAGGCAAGATCTCAAGCATTTTGAAACCATTGAAAGTTCTTCCTTTGGTTATTCCACCAAAAGTCTCAAGAAAGTCTTAGAAAATGCACTCGGTGTTACCACAGGTGCAAATATGGTACTTGTAGGTGTTGGTCGCCTAGGGATGGCCATTGTTCACCATAAAAAGTTCAGGGAGAAAGGTTTTGTAATAAAAGGGTTATTTGATGTAAACGAAGATCTCATAGGTAAAAGGATATGCAATGTACCCATATACCCCCTAGGGCGTCTGCCTGAAATCGTCAAGAAGAAAAGAATAACCATAGGCATAGTAACAACACCTGTAGAATCTGCACAGTATGTAACAGATTTGCTTGTAGATGCTAATATTAAGGGGATATGGAACTTCGTACCGATAAACCTAAGAGTCCCTCCAAACGTTGCCATAGAAAACGTAAACCTATGTCCATCCCTATTTTTGCTTGCCTTCAGGATTAAGCTCCTGGAAGAAATGCCCTAATATCACAGGGCCTAGCACTTGTTTTCGAGATCCAATTTACCTTAGTCAAAGAAAGAAAAGCCAGGTTTTGGCTTATAATAAAGACCGCTCATCCCCAAGCCATGGCATGTTAGGTAATATCAGCATGCCATTGACTACCTATCGCATTCAGTTCCCGTCTTGAAATTCAAATTCATGGACCCTAATATACTTGCAGAAGCTGTTGAGAGCTAGATCTCAACAAACTTTTTGCAAGGAGGTGATCAGGATGTTGTGGACAAGTTGGGATCCATGGAGAGAGATACAGAGACTTCAAGACGAGTTAAACCGTGTATTCTCAGGAATAGCCACGACAGGTAGGGCATATTACGCACAGGGAGCACCGGGTATTAACATATGGGCTAGCGAGAACGATGCAATAGTTACAACAGAAATCCCTGGTGTTGATCCCAAGGATATTGACATCTCAGTTACTGGCGACGCTCTAACCATAAAGGGATCGCGAGCGGAAGAAAAGCCTGATAAGAACGTTATCTGGCACAGGAGGGAGAGGGTACATGGTAATTTCGTGAGGACGGTTCACCTGCCTTTTAGCGTAGATAGTAGCAAGGTAGAGGCAAATTATAACGCGGGGATCCTTAAGATAACCCTTCCAAGGGCCGAGGCGGATAAACCTAGAAAGATATCTGTGAGAACAGCTGATTAATAAAGGAGGTGATAGACATGGCAGACAAGGAGAAACAAATAAAGATTAAGAAAGATGAAGCAAGGCCTGCAACCTTTGTCGAGAGGACAAGGGACAGAAAAACCTTTGTCCCTGCAGTGGACATATATGAGACGAACGACGACATTGTAATACTGGCAGACCTGCCTGGGGCCACTGAGAAATCCGTGAATATAACTCTTGAGAAGGACCTTCTCACGCTAGAAGCCAGTCTGGAACCAGAGGCCCATGAAGGGTACAACATGGTGTATTCTGAGTTTGAGACAGGTGATTACTACAGGGCTTTCAACCTCTCGGAAGAGATAAACCGCGATAAAATAGAGGCAAAGATGAAAAATGGAGTGCTAAGACTCTCTCTTCCAAAGGCAGAGCCTGCAAAGGCAAGGAAGATAGAGGTCAAGGCAGAATAATAGATCAAGGAACAACAATTCTTAGAAGGAGGTGATCAGCATGGCAATCAGAGATATAGCCCCTTGGAACTGGGGAAGGAAGGATGTTGGAATTAGGAGGGAAGGCGCAGAACACCCAATTGTAAGTCTACAAAAGGCTATGAATAGGCTATTTGATGATTTCTTCCATGATTTTGACATTGCCCCATTTGGTGGTATAGAGGAAAGCTTGGGGGCATTCAGTCCAAGTATCGACCTCACTGAAGATGACAAAGAGTTCAGGGTAACGGCAGAGCTGCCTGGAATGGACGATAACGATATAGAGATACATCTATCCAACGATGCCCTGACCATTAAGGGAGAAAAAAGGGAGGAAAAGGAGGAAAAGGAAAAAGATTGCTATTATCGAGAAAGATCCTTTGGGTCCTTTCAGAGGGTGATCTCTCTGCCAGGTGAAATAGATCCGGACAAGGCTGAAGCAAAGTTTAAGAAAGGCGTTCTTTATGTTACCATACCCAAGTTGGCAAGAGCACAGAAGGAAACGAAGAAGATCAAGGTAAAAACGGAATAAAAAAGTATCAAAACTTTTAGAAAGGGGGCAATGCCCCCCTTTTTTATCCTCCAAATATCTTCAGGTCATAACCACATGTTTAAGACATTGCATGCTTCTTGAAACAGAACGTACATGCCCCTATAAATGAAGTAGCTAGGATATTCGATTTACCAGCACACGGGAGGAAGATAAGTTATGGATATAAACACTTTGACACAGAAATCTCAGGAGGCCTTACAAGAAGCGCAAGCAAAGGCCATACAATATGGCCACGTGGAGATAGACGGCGAGCACTTGCTATTAGCCCTGGTGGATCAGGAAGATGGCCTCTTTCCACGCCTGCTCACAAAAATGGACGTGCCCATAGAAAGCTTCAGGAAGGAGCTAATAAAAGAACTTGAAAAACGCCCAAAGGTCTCTGGCCCAGGAGTAGAACCTGGCAAGGTCTACGTTACACAGAGACTAAACAAACTACTCATAAAGGCCGAGCAGGAGGCCCAGCACATGAAGGACGAGTATGTCTCCGTAGAACATCTCGCCCTTGCTATACTTGAAGAGGGAAATACTTCTCCGGCTGGTCGTATTTTCTCCCAGTTCAATATAACGAGGGAGCGTTTCCTCCAGGCACTAACGGATGTACGTGGCAATCAACGTGTTACAAGTGCAACCCCTGAGACATCCTACGAGGCACTCAAAAAATACGGACAGGATCTTGTTGAACAGGCCAGGCTTGGCAAGCTCGACCCGGTAATCGGAAGGGATGCCGAGATAAGAAGGGTCATACGTATACTCTCTAGAAAGACCAAGAATAATCCTGTGTTAATAGGCGAACCTGGTGTTGGAAAAACAGCCATAGTAGAAGGCCTTGCACAGAGAATAGTGCGGGGCGACGTACCAGAGGGCCTTAAGAATAAGACTATATACGCCCTTGACATGGGCGCACTTATTGCTGGTGCAAAATTCAGGGGAGAATTCGAAGAGAGACTGAAGGCAGTCCTGAACGAGATAAAGGCAAAACAAGGGCAGATAATCCTATTCATAGACGAAATCCATAATATAGTTGGCGCTGGACGTGCCGAAGGAGCAATGGATGCAGGTAACATGTTAAAGCCAATGCTTGCAAGGGGCGAATTGCATTGTATAGGTGCAACAACCGTCGATGAGTACAGAAAGTATATAGAAAAGGATGCTGCCCTTGAAAGACGTTTCCAACCAGTACTCATCGAGCCGCCAAGTGTAGAAGATACAATATCCATCCTTCGTGGTCTTAAGGAGCGCTTCGAGGTACATCATGGTGTAAAGATAAATGATGGCGCTTTAGTTGCTGCAGCCATGCTCTCGAACCGTTACATATCGGACCGTTTCCTCCCTGATAAGGCCATAGACCTTATAGATGAAGCATGCGCAATGATAAGGACCGAGATTGATTCAATGCCCTCTGAGCTGGATGAAGTGACCAGGAAAGTCATGCAGCTTGAGATAGAAGAGGCTGCACTCAAGAAGGAAAAGGACAAAGCAAGTAAGGCGCGTCTTGAAGAACTCAGGAAGGAACTTGCTGAACTGAAGGTTCAGGAAGCCGAGATGCGGGCCCAATGGGAAAAAGAAAAGAATGCACTGCATAAGGTAAGTAGCTTGAGGAAGGAGATAGAGGAAACCAGAAGGCATATAGAGAAGGCTGAAAGGGAATATGATCTCAACAGGGCCGCAGAACTGAAACACGGCAGACTACCCGAACTCCAGGCCAAACTCCGTGAAGAGGAAGAAAGGCTGAACAACGCAAGTTATTCAAAGAGGCTCCTACGGGAAAGCGTCACCGAGGACATAATTGCAGAGATAATATCAAGGTGGACTGGAATACCAATATCCCGTTTGGTAGAGGGAGAAAAAGAAAAACTACTGAGACTGGACGAGATACTTCACAAGAGGGTAGTTGGCCAGGATGAGGCTGTAAATCTTGTTGCAGATGCGGTGATACGTGCACGTTCAGGTATAAAGGATCCCAGGAGACCTATTGGATCATTCATCTTTCTGGGGCCTACTGGCGTAGGAAAGACCGAGCTGGCGAAGACACTTGCCGAGGCACTATTCGACACAGAGGATAACATGATCAGGATAGACATGAGTGAGTACATGGAGAAACACACTGTATCCAGGCTCATAGGTTCACCCCCAGGATACGTTGGGTACGAAGAGGGTGGCCAACTAACAGAGGCAGTAAGGAGGAAGCCTTATTCGGTAATCCTATTCGATGAGATAGAAAAGGCCCATCACGACGTGTTTAATGTGCTCCTACAGATACTTGACGACGGCAGGGTTACTGACTCTCATGGACGTACTGTCAACTTCAAGAATACGGTCATCATAATGACATCCAACATAGGTTCAGATCACCTAGTCGAGGGCGTAACCACGGGAGGAATGTTAACCGAAGAAGTAAAAGACACTGTCATGAAAGAGCTAAGGATGCATTTTCGCCCAGAATTTCTTAACCGCGTTGACGATATAGTACTGTTCAAGCCACTAAGACTCGAAGAGATAAAAAGAATAGTGGAGCTACTGTTAGAAGACATAAGAAAGAGACTGTCAGAGAAGCAGATAAAGATTGAAATGAGCGATCAAGCAAGGGAGTTCATTGCAAGAGAGGGTTTTGACCCTGTCTACGGTGCAAGACCTCTCAAGCGCTTCTTGCAACACGAACTCGAAACACGTATAGCAAGGGCAATAGTCTCTGGAGAACTAGCGGATGGATCAACCGTCTATGTGGATACAGCGGCTGGAAAACTCGTGGTAAATACAAAACATGCACCAAGCCAAGAAGAGTTAGAACAGGCCCAGCAAGGACTATAATTGACCTCTTAAACCAAAGGGGAGTAGGTAAACCTACTCCCCTTTTATTTAAGACCTCCCTTTTTGGACCAGAATCCCCACTAAACGACATTAAAAGCTAGCAATAAAATAAAACCGACTTCTTCTTTGTCAAGACCCTTTGAAAAAATTTCTGATAAAATCATCTAAATGCGTCCTGACGCTATCCCATCGGCTATTGACACAAGACACTTAATTATCTTGACATAAGAACTAAACAGCGTTAAGTTAACATAGTTAATGAAATAGAAAAAAGGAGTTTATCGGTGCCAAAACCAGCACGCAAGGCCGAGGTGGTTCAAGAAACAAGGGACAGGATACTTGACGAGGCTCTTAACATCATTCTAGAGGAAGGCTTCAGCAATTTCAGCATGAGAAAACTCGCCTCAAGAATAGGTATGACTGCTGCCAACATATACAATTATTACACTAACAAGGATGAATTATATCTATCCATCCAGACCGAGGGCTTCGCCTTACTCTACGAATTGTTTCTAAAGGCATACAAAACGCATAAAAACTCTATATCAAGACTCAGGGCAATGATGGAAACATACATGAGCTTTGGAATAGAAAATGCCAATTATTATGATATCATGTTCAATAGAAACACCCCCAAATATGCAGACTACGTGGGTACAAAGATAGAACCTGTGGCACGCTTTGAAAAGGAGACTGCCCTAAAGGTAGCACATATAACCTCACAAGTTATAAAGGAAATCTCAAGACTTAACAAGGCTGTAAAAGAAAGTGATGTAGATTATTGTACCTTGAAGCTCTGGACGACTCTCCATGGCATTGTGACCCTTTACAACAGCAGGGTGCTCCAGGAGGTAAGTGAAGATACACAAGTATTGATAGACAGGATGTTAGACGAACTTATTGCTCCTTTTACAGAGGATAACTCGTGAGGAGAACATATTAATGCAAGAAAAAGGAGACCATCCAATGAAAACAAAAAAGGCTTACAACGTGCTGACGGCCGTGCTACTACATTTATTTGCATTGCAGTTTAACCTGAGGCCAGCCCTAAAGAGGTACATGAAAGGCAGCACTGGATGGATCAATTTTTCCATTGGGTTTAGGACTGTTACAGGTAGCGTGAACCAAAGCATCGTGTTCAAGGATGGCCACGTGAAGGTTCTTGGTCACATACCAAGCAACACGGATGTCGTGCTTAACTTTGTTGATGAAGATACACTAAAGGAGATGCTTAACATAACGCCTAACGAGGTACTGAACCTTATTCTTCAAAACAGACTGATGCTGGAAGGAAACCTCTCCTACCTTCAACTTTTTAACTTCTACGTGGCACTCTTAATGGGAAAGAAACACCAGAGAATGCTCGACAAGATCCACGCCAATGACGTTCAGGCTAGGAAAAGGGAATACTCCATGAACAATCCTAAGCTGGCAAAGGAACTGAATGCAAGGAAGAATTACAGGATGAAGGCCGAGAATAGAGATACAGGCGTCAAGTACCTGGATGAACCGTACCTAAGACAGTATAGCATAGAGGACTTCCCAAGGCTTAAGGAATTCCTCGACATACATTTTAACACCATGCCAGAGGTCTGTTCAGAACGGCCTAGATTACTTACCGAGTGGTACAGTGGAAACGGTTTTGATAGTGACAAATCAGGCAAGCCATGGGTACCGGAGATGCGCCAAGCCCTTGCATTCAAGTACCTGATGCAGAACAGAAAACCCATAATAAGAAAAAACGATCTAATAGCAGGAACCACCACAGCAAAGGAGATAGGAGTGGTCATATACCCTGACGCACAGGGCTCAATGATATGGGGCGAGCTTGACTCTATGAACAAGCGCATATTGAACCCTTACAGTATTTCTGAACAAGACAGGAATGTGCTCCATTACGACGTGTTTCCCTTCTGGGCAGAGAAAAATTTCAGGGAACTCGTAAGAAAGAAGTATAACTACCCGCTTGGTGAACAGATTGACGAACGCTTCGTGGCATACTTTGTATGGAAGTCAGTCGCCATATCCCACACGATACCCAATTTCCCACTCGTACTAGAAAAGGGCACCAAGGGTATAATAGAAGACATTCAAAGTCGCATTGAGACAATAAGCGATCAGGGCAAAAAAGCAACCCTAGAATCTATGATAATCGCCCTAGAAGGAGTAAACGCCTATGCACTTAACCTATCTAGGCAAGCAAACAGACTAGCCCAGAAAGAAAAAGATCCCATCAGAAAACAGGAACTCTCAAGGCTCGCTGATATATGCTCAAAGGTCCCAGAGAGGCCAGCCACATCTCTAGACGAAGCAATAAACTCCATATGGATCATGTGGGTTGCCCTGCACATGGAGAACACAAATACAGGGCTATCCCTCGGGAGACTTGACCAATGGCTACAGCCCTATTACGAGATGGATATGGAGAAGCTCTACACAGATGAAGAAAGGCAACAATACATCAAAAAAGCCATTGAGCTTGTGGGGTGCTTTTACATGCGATGTACCGATCATCTGCCGCTGGTACCGGATATAGGTAACTATCTATTTGGTGGTAGCTCCTCGGATCAGGCTATAACCCTTGGTGGGGTTACACCTGAAGGTGAAGATGCAGTGAATGACATGACCTATATCTTTCTTAAGGTTACTGAGATGCTATCTATACGTGACCCCAACGTAAATGCCAGATTCAATCCAGATAAAAACAGCGATACCTACCTGAAAAGGTTATGTGAGGTAAACCTTATAACTGCAGCAACCCCTTCCATGCATAATGACAAGGCTGTATTCAAGGCCCTTGAACAACACGGCTACCCGATAGAAGATATCAGGAACTGGTCAGCAACCGGGTGTGTGGAGCCTACGCTGTCAGGGAAGCACATGGGCCATACAGGCTCTATACTCTTGAACCTTGTTGCTGCCCTTGAGATGGCCCTGAACAACGGGAGACACCCCCTGATGAAATGGGATCTCGGACCCAAGACAGGCTCAATAGAAGATGGTACATTCGAGACCTTCGAGGACTTCTACAACGCTTTTGCCGAGCAACTGAGGTTTCTCGTACACCATGCAGTAGAGCTTAACAACATGCTGGCCGAGATACACGCCTATTATAGGCCTACGCCCCTACTAAGCACCATGATAGATGGTGCAATAGAAAAGGCACTCGACGTAACAAAGGGCGGTGCAAGGTACAATACCTCTGGTAGTGCAAACATAGGCCTTGCCGATGTTGTAGATTCCATGATGGTAATCAAGAAACTGGTCTTCGACGAGGAAAGAATATCTTTCAAGGACCTCAAGAAGGCCATTGACAACAACTTCAAGAACGATCCAAAGCTACATGCACTTGTTCAGTACAGGGTACCAAGGTTCGGATCTGGCAATGAAGAGGCTCTTCAAATAGCGAAGAGGACCACCAAGCTGATACACGACCTGTATGCATCACATAAGAATTTCAGGGGAGGCAGGTATACCTCGGGCTTCTGGTCCATGTCACAGCATGTTGCTTATGGAAACCTCTCAGGTGCACTTCCATCAGGAAGACTTTCAGGGAAAGCCTTTACACCCGGGCTTACACCCCACCCGCTTGCCTCAAGAAACTTCCTCGATAACATAAAAGACGTGGCAAGGCTTGATCCTGAAAATATGGACAACAACATGGCCTTCAACGTGAAGCTAACGCCTAGCGCAAACGACTCAAGAGAGGATATAGTAAACGCCATGCATTCATACGTAAAGACATACTTTGACGAGGGAGGAATGCAGATGCAGTTCAACGTGGTAACATCTGAGACGCTCAAGGATGCTATGGCCAACCCAGAGAACTACAGGAATCTACTTGTGCGTATATCGGGGTACAACGCATACTTCGTAACCCTGAACAAGGAAATGCAAGTAGAGCTGGTGGAAAGGACAGAATACGGGGTATAAAGAGACATAACATGGCCAAGACACCTCTTATCCTAGAGATAAAGGGTAATTCTTTAGATGACGGCCCTGGTATCAGGGGCGTCATCTTCTTCAAGGGTTGTCCACTAGATTGCGTATGGTGTCACAACCCTGAAAGTAAATCACCCAATGTCGAGATATCCTACGATCCCGATAGATGCATCGCGTGTGATACCTGTATAGAAACATGTCCTGTTAAGGCAATATCAAAAGAAAATCTATTTTTCATAGACAGATCTAAGTGTATCCTCTGCTTTGAATGCGTGGATAACTGCCCGTCAGGCGCTCTAGAGAAGGTTGGAACAGAAATGAGTGTCAAAGAAGTCTTTGACACAATAATAAAGTACGAGGCCTTTTACAAGTCCTCTGGTGGAGGTGTAACCTTATCCGGAGGAGAGCCTACCATGCACATGGAATTTATATCTGAGTTGCTGGGTATGCTGAAGAAAAAAGGCATACACACCCTCGTGGAAACATGTGGGCACTTTAATCTTGAGAGTTTCATGACCCTTGTCTATCCATTAGTAGATACCTTATATTACGATATAAAACTGTTCAACGAAGATGAGCACAGAAAGTACTGCGGGGTAAGTAACAAAAAGATACTTGAAAACTTTAAGGCGTTAAACAAAATGTCCAATAAGGACACGATGGAATTGGTACCACGGACCCCACTCGTCCCGCGCATAACCGACACAAGGTCAAACATGGAGGCCATTGCCACTTTCCTCAAGTCACTCGGAATAAGAAAGGCTCAGCTGCTAGCTTATAATCCTCTCTGGCATAAGAAGAATTATAAGATAGGCAAAAAGAGCATCCTCTACCACGATCCAGCGATGACAAGGTTCATGGGCGCAGATAGGCTTGAACAATGCAAGAATATATTCAGGCAGAATAGAATATGTGTATAAAGAGCACAAGAGAAGATAGAATATTTTTTATACGAAATTTAATATGATTTAAAGGTGGGTTTCATGATCTTTGATCTAATGGACACAAAGAAGGCACTTATAAGGCAAATATTGGATATAGAGGAGAAATGGTTTACAGAGGTAAGGGCTTCGGAAGAGTCCTCATGCAGGGATAACCTATCTGCCTTCAGAAACATGAGGGAGATAGGTTTTGCACCCATGTCCAAGAAAACCCTTAAGGCCTATCTGAAGCATGTGAAAGAGGCAAGGAGGAAGGGAAGGAATCTCATGGTTGAGAAGTACGCACGCATGGATAACATAATTCCTCCTTTAAAAGAAAGCTTCTTTATAGACAAAATCGTGGATATTCAGAAAAAATGGTTGGCAGAGCTCAAGGAAAGATATCCATACGTATTCAAGAAGAATCCAGTAGATAGCTTTGCAAACTACTTAAGAAGTGAGCTTGAGACTTATTCCGACGAGACGCTTGGATATTACTACTCAGATGTCAAGAATGCCCTGGCCAAAGGTGTCAACCTTGTTGAGTTAAGCTATAAGCACCTTGCAGAAACAAACGGTTTCTCTTCAATCGAAGATATGAATTCTCATTATGCAGACAAGTAGACCTCGTCAAAAGACTAAAAATTGTGTTACTCTCCACTCTCTGAAATTACAAAATATACCCTAACAAGGCTCCAAATCACAGGGAAATTTGGAAAGCAGGAGGGTAGCTAGATCTACCCTCCTGCGACTAATTTGTTGTACTACCTACTACCTAATTTCCTATAACACCAAACTTCTTGTATTACCTTTCAGTTAGAGAAGATCTAAACCCCAAGTCCTGCATTTCCTTCTTAATCCTGTCAGCGAGGTTCTGTTCTTCAAGGATCCTGGGAACACCTAGCTTAACATAGCCAGCCTTTACAGCCCTCTTGTCGTATGGATAGTACAAAACAGTATGAGATGTAAACATGTGTCCATCAAGACCTGCACCTGACCCATGGCAGTCAGTGCAGCTGAGGGCTTCCTGCTTTGGCCTTACGTTATGGCTTATCGGGTATGGATTGATTGTTACTGATAGCCTAACCCTTACGCCCTTTTTGCCCGTAGACGCTGTAATCACCTTCTCAAGTGTCGTAACAGCAGCCTTTATTTCCCGTAGCGTATTGATCTCAGGTATGCCGTCCTTGCCATTACCCTTGAGATTCGTATCATCTACTATCTGGACATCACCCCTGTCAAAATGCCCGTCCAGATTCACGTCTATGTAGTTCGGCAGTGCGTATATGAGCGTGCGCGCACCACTATTAAGGGCTTTATCCATTGCTATCATGCCTGTATTAGGTTTCAAACTGAGATACTTGGCCTTACCTATCCTTGCTGGCTTGCCATACGTTAAGTACATGGTGGGTATGTGGGAGTCAACCTTAAGCACCTCGAACATGTATCTCTCCCTTACAGGCCTAAACTTACCTGTAGAATTGTCCTCGAAATAAGGTAGCCCTACAACATTTACAGGCTTGTATTTCCACTTAAGGCTACCATCACCCCGCTTTTCTGGGAACAGAGCTATATCAGAGTAGATACCGTCTTTAGGATCGCCCCAAAGGTAGCCCATACCCACGTAGTTGACACCCTTTAATGTTACCCTCTTTGTCTTCCGGTCATAACTCACAATATTAATGGGTGCTGTCTCATCCACGAGCTTAAGCCTGTAAAAATACCTCTTGCTTATATGGCACAGCGTGCAGCTTAACTTCTCCATGTGTATGCCTGTAACAGGGCCCAGTACATGCCTGTGCAAAGAAACAGGGTTTGTATGGCACTTCTCGCAGCTTGCAGTCCCGGCAAGCTGATGCCACCTAACTGTATGTAAAGGTCCTGTATTACCCTTTGCAAACTCGTGCGAAGGCATTACGGGAGATGAAGGGCCCACGGGGCTGTGGCAGTCTATGCAGCTGATTCCCATCTTCTTGTGTACATCGATGTCCTTTGGTATGCCTTCTGGATCTTTAAATTTATCACTATAATACCAAATCATGGCCTCCTTGAAGGTATCGGGCTGTAAGTACTTTGGATCCAGTAACTGTATGAAGAAATCCATTGGAGTTATCTTGTTATCCCCATCTATGTCATCTACCCAACCACCATGGCACTGCGCGCAGCTAGCATCTGTTGGTTTACCTATGATATTTCCATTTATCTGTAAGCCTCTTGTTTTCTTGTCCACATCCATGCCCATATTATAATTAAGCCTACCAGTCTTAGCATCATATGAAGATGCCAGGCCTCCTGCCAGAGTATTTGCCGCTGCAAGATACCCACCCAGAATAGCATTCCTATAACTACCAAGGGCCTTGTGGTCTTTACTGACAAGCCTTGAATGGCACAAAAAGCATGCAGGTTCTCCCACATTGTTTATCCCGTATTTCTTCCATTCAAACGGAACAAAGGTCTTCTTCTTGGCATCCCACACCACATAATCGCCAGGGATCTTTCCAGATGAAAGTTCACCCGCTATTTCTTTGGCCCCTTTTTTATACAGAAATTTATTATGCCTGTCCTTTTCAGCCGGGCCACCGCCAGGGTGGCACAGACCACAATGCATGACCCATTCGGGTGTTGTAATTCCTATGAACGCAGGGTTGCTTGCATCAGTTGATCCTACAGGCACTGGATGGGGACAGACAACCTTGTTCCCGTACATACCCCCGTCAATAACCGGACTCAGTTTCTTTGGAAGACCGTGCTTAAAGATCTTATTTCCGTACTTGTCGTAATAGTGCTTCTTGTAAACATCCTCCGGGAGCAGGGCAAGCCTACCCTGCTGGAAATGGTAGGATTTTGATATGAAGTCTATGTTGTGACAAGCCCCACAGGTATTCCTTACGCTTACAGGATAACCTGTTTCATTCACCAGTCCCCCGTTTTCATCCCTGAGGGTCACGTTTGGATGTGCAAAAAGGTCTGTACCTAGTAACAAAAAAAGGACGACACAACCAAGCCCGAAAAATTTACGCATGTCACTCTCCTCCAACACAAAAATATGTCGAATTCTACTAAGACAGCAGTGAATTTGTCAATCAAGAAGAAATCTTTGTGTGTCAGCAAAGCTGATATGCCCATCATAACTGCCATGTTTAAAATATTCCCATGACGCTCCACGGCTGTCTCAAAGCCCATAGCAAATTCAAACATACCTGGTTGAGTGCTAAGTACTGTTGTCAATTAGACAATCCTCACGTTTGCCCCTTTTATGACAGCATATATACGGTCGCCGGGCTTGAGGTCCAGGCGATGCAAGGTACTGTTTGCAACAAGCACAGTGATTAGCGAATCTCGGACCCTCAGTTTAAGTGAACTTGTTTTACCTTCTCTTACAATCATCTCAAGGGTTGCTTCCAGTACATTATGAGCCGAGATATCCCTAGGCACTTCCCTCGCCACGATGATATCTTCAGGCCGTATTGCAACCCTTACTTTTTCCCCTGGTGTTGCATCATCAAGGCTGGTCAGTTTAAATCCATTGACATCAATTATACTTATGCCATCTCTATTCTCCCTAACCATTCCTTTTAGGATTGTGGCATCTACAAACTCGGCAATAAATTCGCTCTTGGGCCTGTTGAAGACATCCTCTAATGCACCGAACTGAAGCATGCACCCGTCTTTGAATATAGCCACCTTGTTGGCCAATGACCATACATCTTCCATGTCGTGCGTAATATGTATAACCGTAGTACCAAACCTTTCAATTGCATGCCTGAGCAGGCCCCTTGTTTCTCTGCGAGTCTTGGGATCTAGTGCAGAAAGGGGTTCGTCCATAAGGAGCATCCTTGGCTCCACTATCAAGGCACGTGCCAAGGCTACTCTTTGCTGCTCTCCTCCTGATAGGGTCAACGGCATCCTGTGAAGAAGATGATCTATGTTTAAAGAGATAGCTATCTCGTGGACTTTTTCTTTTATACCTTGTTTTTGTTTCTTTTTTAGACCATAGGCAATATTTTCATAAACTGTAAAGTGAGGGAGAAGCGCATAGTCCTGGTACACAATTCCGATCCTTCGCTTCTCAGGCGGTTCATTGGTTATGTCCTGTTCTTCTATGTATATCCTACCCTCATCAGGTTGCCAGAAACCGATGATGCTCTCAAGAAGTATGGTCTTGCCTGCCCCGGTTGGCCCGATTACAGTAAGATAGTCCATCCTATCAAGATCGAAGGAAACCTGCTGCAGTTTGAATTCCCCCAGGTTTATGTTGAGATTCTCTACGCTGAAAAAGCTCATAAGACCAGTTCTGCCTTCTCAAATATGTAGATTGCAATAAAGGATACCACTGCAAGCACTATTCCACTGGTAAGCGCCATGCCCATGTTACCGTAAGAGATGTTCAGGTATAGCGTGATTGGGAGGATCTCTGTCTTCATGTATGTTCCTCCTGCAAGTATTAACACTGTCCCGAATGTGCCTATACAACGCGCAAAGCTAATTACGGCAGACGCCAGGACACCATTCCTGGCAAGCGGAAGGCTTACGTTTATAAAGGTTTCAGGCATGGAATAACCTAGTGACCTGGATACAAACTCCATCCTGGGATCAATGTAGTCAAACGTAGACTTCATGATTCTGCTTGCATAAGGTAAAGCAGTGAAGAACTGGGCTATGACTACACCCTTCTTAGTAAATACAAAGTTGAGGCCAAGCGAGTCAAATGCCTTGCCTAGCCAGGTATTACCGAAAAGCAATAGCAGGCACAGCCCAAGAACCAACTCTGGGAAAGCAACGGGCAGATCAATAATGGTTTTTACAAAACCTTTGCCCGTAAAGGTAAATCTGGACAAGGCATACCCAATTGGAATGGAGAATACCATCACAAGAAACGTGGACATCAAGCCGGTAAGAACTGATAGCTTGAGGGAAAATATCATCTCCCTGCTAAATATATTGTGCCAAACATCCTTTACGTCCGGGACTAAAAATAACGATACAACTGCAAACATGAGCAATGCAGTTATGAATAAAGAAACAAGGATAAGAGCTGATCTAAATAGATTTAGCTTATGCATGGTGCATGTCTAGTTATCTCTACAGGGTTTAAATCCCCATTTCTGCCAGACCTTCATACCATAATTGGACGATATATACTCATTAAATTTCCTAGCCATGTCCCGGTGAGGTGCATTAGTGCATACTGCCGTTGATATGGTTCTGATCATGTTCTTTTTCTTCGCTATCTTTACTACCTTGAGCTTACCCTTTGCCTCGGCCCATGTAGCAAGGTCAGCCCATATAATAGCAGCGTCTACTTGACTTAACGCAACATATATGAGTAACTGGTTTACTGTTGGTGCATAGACGGTTATGTTTGGCATGACTCTCTCCCACAATCCATTCTTTATAAGTATTTTCCTAGCTACCCTCCCAATGGCCGGTGCCCTTGGATCACCTATGGCAATGCGCACCCCTGGCTTTGCAAGGTCTTCAAGGCAGGTAATGTTTTTAGGGTTACCGCTAGGCACAGCAATGGTAGGTACATGATACACTAAGGTCTTTATTGTTCCTTTTATCACCCAACCATTCTTCAGGGCATCCTCGGTATATTTCTTGGCTCCTGGCACTAACACGTCGCAAGCCTGGCCAGAAGCAACCTGGCCAAATATCTCACCCGAGCTGCCGTAGTGAATATCCAAGTTCACACCATAGCGTCTCTCAAAACCTTGGCGCAATTCCTCCATGGGTTTCATTAATCCTGCTCCGCTCAATACTATCAGGTCTGCACCAAAACAATTTGCTGCAAAAAACATAATAACCAAGAATGCATTGAATTTCTTCACAATAATATTTCCCCCTCTCAAAATGTTTACTTGAATGCTCTACGATCAAAATTAAACATAGAGTATCCTGAAGTTGTAGCCTGCTAAGATTATAGATTATATTAAGTTTATATAGACATAATATCATGGTGTTATCAATAGCCAATTTGAGTAAATAGCGAATCCTGACATCTCTAGAACGTAGCGCTTTCCCATTAGTCAAACTGAATATTGAGAGTATTCGTCCAGTAAAGTTGTTCAACCTTATCTGGAGACCTACTACCGATAAATGATTAGTCTGTAAATCTTTCCTAGGATGCTCTATCCTGCCTTCCCCCGTTACATATATTAAACTAAATACTCCTAGGTTCATCTAGCTATGTTAATGGGAAGCAGTATAGGAGCAGTACAATAATCATACCATATTGTAGGATTAAGATAGTAATGATGTTATAAAGATGATAAAATGGCCAAGAATAACAGGGGAAGTCTCTATGAGACAATATTCCAAATATAATAAGGAGATAATCAAAAGAAAAATAAATGAGTTATCTTTGCTCTGGGAGATCAGCCAGGCCCTGGAGCGTAGCATGGATCTACGAGATGTGGTTAGCCCCGTACTTAATGCGCTTGCAGAGCGTATGGGTATGAGCCATGGTACACTTACGCTTCTTAACAGAAAAACAGGGGAAATTTTCATAGAGTGTGCGCACGGCCTCTCTGCCACCCAGAGAAGGCAAGGCAGGTATAAGTTAGGGGAAGGGGTTACGGGAAAGGTCGTACAAACAGGCCGAACTGCTGTAGTGCCCAGGGTCTCTGAGGAGCCACTTTTTCTAAACCGTACAGGATCGCATAAAAATCTAGAGAAAAAAGATGTATCCTTCATATGTGTACCAATCAAGATAGGCAATGAGGTGGTTGGTGCGTTGAGTGCTGATAGATTGTTTGATGAAACCATATCTTTAAGGGAAGATGTACGTCTTTTATCTATCATTGCCTCAATGATAGCTCAGGCAGTTAAGCTCCGACAGGAAGCACAGGAAGAACGTGAGTTCCTGATTCATGAGAACGCACGTCTTAAAAGTGAGCTGAGGAATCATTTTCATCCTTCCAATATTATAGGGAAGTCCAAGGCCATGCAGAAGGTGTACGACCTCATAGCACAGGTCTCTAAGAGTAATGCCACAGTCTTGATACGGGGTGAAAGTGGGACTGGAAAAGAATTAGTGGCCAATGCCATACATTATAATAGCCTGAGAGCAAACGGGCCATTTATCAAGGTCAATTGTGCAGCGTTACCTGAGGCTGTATTGGAGAGCGAGCTTTTCGGACATGAAAAAGGCGCATTTACAGGGGCCATATCGCAAAGAAAGGGTCGTTTTGAACTGGCTTCTTCTGGTACCATATTTCTAGATGAGGTAGGCGATCTCTCACCTGTTGTACAGTTAAAGCTTCTACGTGTATTACAGGAACGAGAGTTTGAGCGTGTGGGTGGGATGACGACAATCAAGGCCGATGTACGGGTCATAGCTGCCTCCAACCGTAATATTGAAGCCCTTATGGAGAAAGGGCAATTCAGAGAGGATTTGTATTATCGGTTGAACGTGTTTCCTATATATGTACCTCCTTTACGGGAACGACGTACGGATATACCTCTATTGGCTGATTTTTTTATTGAGCGTTATTCAAACGCAAACAACAAGAAAATTCATCGTATCTCAACGTCTGCTATAGATATGCTCATGAGTTATCACTGGCCTGGAAACGTTCGCGAACTGGAGAACTGCATTGAACGAGCTGTTCTCTTGAGCAATGAAGGGGTTATCTACGGATATCATCTCCCACCAACACTCCAAACAGCGACTGCCACTGGAACGGTTTACAGCAACACCCTTAGAGGTGCTCTGGATAACCTTGAGCGTGAGTTAGTACTAGATGCACTCAAGACGTCCCGAGGAAATATAACTAGGGCAGCCAGGATCCTTGGAACAAGCGAGAGAATAGTTGGCCTGAGGATAAAAAAGTATAAAATTGACACAAAGAGATTTCATACATAAATGTAGATTATATACATTAATCCTACCAATATGTAGAAAATTTCTGCAGTACGGTACAAACTAACCTTAGTCATATCTTTAAATATATCAATTGGTTATATCATGCAAACATTTTGGACAAGCCTTGGCACCACTGTTGCTCTTAAACAAGAATAATGGATACGTCCTTGCCGGGTTCTCGATTAATGAGATTAGCCGCGTGTTTGGATGTTTTCCGGAAATATAAAAGAAGGGGGGTATGATAAATGAACAGCATATTACCATATTACGTCTTATCTTGTCGGCTGTAAGGTTATCGTTCTTAGCAACGTCTTTACCAAGTAAAGGATAAGAGCAGTTTTATGCATAGGTATGAGTAGATTTTTAAGAAGTTTCATAAGTTATGGTTCAACAACCAGGTTTCTAACAACAAAATAAAGCGAGGTCCTAAAATGAAAACTATGAAGATAAGCTTATGGTACTTGAGTTTATTTACTTTCTTATTTTTTAGCATTGCATCTCTGGCATTTGCACAGGACCCAACAGGGGCTCAAACCCTAAAGGCAAATCCTCAGGCCCCTCTGGATTATGTATGGATATTGATCTGCGCCTTTCTTGTTATGTTCATGCAAGCTGGGTTTGCAATGCTTGAGGCAGGGTTTTGCAGGGCAAAGAACGTCACCAACCTGATGGCTAAAAACCTAATGGACTATGTATTGGGGTCATTAATCTTTTTTGCTGTCGGTTATGCCCTAATGATGGGAGGAGACTGGCATGGCCTTCTGGGTACTAGAGGTTGGCTCATGCTCGGCAAGTATTACGATGTGGGCAAGTATCTTAGTATGTTCTGGATGCTGGTCTTTTGTGCCACAGCTGCAACCATTGTATCTGGTGCTGTGGCTGAACGACTGAAGTTTAAAGCCTACTTGATTTACAGTATTGTCGTAAGCGCCATTGTATACCCAGTTTATGGACACTGGGTATGGGGTGGAGGCTGGCTTTCAACCCTTCCTTTCGGATTGGGTGCCCTGGATTTTGCGGGAAGTGGAGTAGTCCACGCCATAGGTGGCTTCGTCGGTCTTGCAGGCGCAATGGTTTTAGGACCTAGGTATGGTAAATACGTAAAAGGAAAGCCTCAGGCTATCCCAGGGCACAGTATTGCCATGGCCGCCCTTGGTGTCATCATACTGTGGTTTGGGTGGTTTGGTTTTAATCCAGGAAGCACGTTCAACGGGCACCATCTGAGGATATCGATTATTGCGGTAAATACTAACATGGCTGCCGCCGCTGGGGCACTCTCAGCATTGTTGATCTCGTACTGGCAGTCGAAGAAGTGGGATGTGGGCATGGCGCTGAACGGAGCTGTAGTTGGTCTAGTGGCAATTACCGCACCCTGTGCCTGGGTAGAAGGCTGGGCAGCGATTGTAATAGGAGTTATTGCAGGAGTACTTATGTACGCCAGCGTCCGATTCTTTGATAATGTAGGCATAGATGATCCTGTTGGCGCTGTAAGTGTGCATGGCATTGGTGGATTGTGGGGACTTCTCAGTGTAGGTCTCTTTGCTGATGGAACATACGGAAATTACGCAATCACTAAGCCCTTTGCCACGGGATTGTTTTATGGTGGTGGCTGCGGACAGCTTATTGCCCAGCTTATTAGTATGGCAGTAGTTTTTGTCTGGGCATTTGGCGTGGGGTACATAATGTTCAAATTGATGGATAAATCCTTTGGTATTCGTGTATCCCCAGAAGAAGAACTGCAAGGGTTGGATATTATCGAACATGGGACACCGGCTTATCCAGACTTTATAGAAACAGGCAGATAGGGGAGGTAAAAAGTGAAAAAGATGGAGATAATTATTAGGCCTACAAAGTTGGCTGATGTGAAAGAGGCATTGTTGGAACTTGGTTACCCAGGGATGAGTATTGTACGCATTGAGGGCCATGGCCAACAAAAGGGCAAGGCTGAACAGTTTCGCGGCAGGGAATTTAAGGTTGCCTTTCTGCCCAAGGTGAAGATCGAGATTGTTGCAAAAGACGAGGACATAGAAGCTATTACTACAACTGTAATTAAAGCAGCCAGAACAGGTGATATAGGAGATGGTAAGATATTTATCTCAGAGATGGTCAATGCAGTGAGGATACGTACCGGTGAGGAAGGTGACAGCGCAATTGGTGCCAGCAAATCTCGGAAATAATTTTTTTTACGAGCCAAACTATATCGATTGACACAGTAGATTACAAGGCAACAAAACAACTAAGTTAAGGAAGGGAAAAAACATGATAAAAAAGTTAAGATACATGAGGCATTTCCTGACAATTATTGTAATTCTAGTTTTGACCGTTATCAGCACTTCGACTGCCATGGCAGGAGATGACAAACCATCAGCAAGCTTCTCAGTAGCAGTACTCAGTAAATACATCTGGAGAGGCCAGGAACTTAGCCGAGATAGCATGGTGATCCAGCCATCCATCACAGCCAGCTATATGGGTTTCTCAGCCAATCTCTGGAGTAATATGGATACAGACCCTTATACGACGCATGGAATAGATAATCCGGCCAATTGGACAGAGACAGATTTCACATTCTCTTACTCTAGGAATTTTGGAGCCTTGGATGTGGGAGGAGGCTATATTTATTATGGTCTGGATGGCTGCAGTGATTCCCAGGAAATTTTCCTCAACCTGGGCCTTGACTCTGTGCTATCACCTTCATTGACCCTATACAGGGAGATCCATGATTACCAACATTGGTATTTATTGCTCAGCGTATCACATTCTTTCAAGATAACAAAGGCCGTTTCCCTGGAATTATCAGGATCGGCCAGTTACCTTAAGAGTATGGACTCAGATGAGTATCCGAAGATTAACAGCAGCGGACAGGAGACAGGTGATAAATACAATGCCTTGCATGACGGCGTGATCTCGGCTAGCCTCCCTGTATCTGTGGGTGAATATATAACCGTGACACCTTCAGTTTCTTACACCTTTCCACTCTCAAACGATGCACGCCACGAGATGAAATGGCGTAGTATGAAGGGTACTGACGACGATTTTGTTTACGGTGGTATTACCGTGAGCATGGCTTTTTAAAAAAGGACCAGATATCATGTCGATACAATTGCTTGTTTTTCAGCATATGCCATGGGAAGGGCCAGGGCAATATCTGCTTCGTTCTTCTGAGAAATTCGACGTGAATTTACATATTATAGAACTCTGGCATAAGCCTATTCCTGATATCACCTTATATGATGGATTGATAGTCCTTGGAGGTGGTTTGAATGTTGATCAGGAAGATAGGTATGACTTCCTCGTAGAGGAGAAAGTGGCTGTTCACAAAGCCATTGAACAGGATATGCCCTATCTTGGTTTTTGCTTGGGGCATCAGCTTTTGGCAGATGCCCTGGGCGCCAAGGTGGGCCCAAATTTCCAACATAGTGTAGGTTTTGTGGAAGGACTACTTACTAAAAATGGTATTGATCACCCTCTATTCTACGGCATTCCTAGATCGCTACCGCTGTTTAAGTGGCACTCCCTGGCTGTTCAACAGCCTTTACCAAAGCAGGTGGAAATCCTGGCAACTTCGAAAGATTGTGAGGTGGAAGCCATCTCAGTAAAGAAGCGCCCTCACATTATTGGGCTACAGTTCGATAATCACTCTGCTTATCACAGAGATGTAAGAAGATGGTTAGATAAGAATCAGAGCTGGATTTCATCCCTTTCCCAGCCCGAGATAAATCCTGCTCTGGTACTTGCAGATGCCAGGAGACTAGAAGGTATAATAAAAGGTCAGTTTGAAATCATGTTCAGGAATTACATAGATATAATATCATAGAGAAAAGGGTGCATATAACCCATGGATATGCTGCATCTTACTATGTAGCCACGGTTCTATCCCTTACGCTAGATTCCTGCCATTTTCCCACCATACCTCAAGGTAACTTCCTTCTCCTGATCTAGTATCATCAGAAGGAAGCAGCATAAAAGGATTGCTACCTAGTACCTTACCACTTTAATAACTAGAGCAACTCTCTATCGCCTCTCACCTTTAATATCCCAGCAAAAACAGTCTTAAGAAGGCCTAAATGTCCAACTGAAAAAAATACCTGTGGTAAAAGATTAAAAAGGTCGAACTGGGGTGATATAAAAAACCCACATTATAACTGGTGCCCCCGGCAGGATTCGAACCTGCGACACCAGGATTAGGAATCCTGTGCTCTATCCCCTGAGCTACGGGGGCAGTTGTTTTCTACTAACCTCGGGCCTGAGGCAGAGTCAAGAACAATTTGCCTTTTTCTCTAAAGAGCCGCCGGGTAGGCTACCTACAATATTTTACCCTTGTGGACACTTGAAGGTTGATATATATGCTTATCCGTCATGAGAAAACCCGAGATCCTGGCTCCTGCAGGAAACATGGAAACCCTTGAGACAGCTTGCCTCTACGGCGCTGATGCTGTCTACCTGGGAGTAAAAGGCCCATTTAACCTAAGGGCTAGGGCAAAAAACTTTACGATCGAAGAACTGGAAAGGGCCTTAGATCTTGCCCACTCTATGGGTGTAAAGGTATACCTTACTCTAAACACATTCCCCAGGGAAAGGCAGCTGGATAAGATAAGACGTATAATCTCAGCTGCAGCTGACATGAAGGTGGACGCATTTATTATCTCTGACCTCGGTTTGTTCAGGCTTGCACGGAGCCTTGCCCCACATATACCCATACACATAAGCACACAGGCGAATACAGTCAACTCAGCATCGGTCAATGCCTGGGCTGAACTCGGTGCACAAAGGATAATATTGGCTAGGGAACTAAACCAGAAGGAAATAGCCGAGATCAGGGCAAAGACAAATATAGAACTGGAGATTTTCGTGCATGGGAGCGTATGCATATCCATCTCAGGTAGATGCCTAATAAGCAATTACCTGGCTGGCCGGGATGCAAACCAAGGATTCTGCGCGCAGGCCTGTAGGTGGGAATACGCCCTCGTGGAAAGATCTAACCCTGAAGAGTTCATGCCCGTGGTAGAACAAGATGGGTTTACATACCTGTACAACTCAAGGGACCTCTGCCTCTTGCCTGTAATGGATAAGGTTATGCGGCTCTCCATGGACGGTCTAAAGATAGAAGGCCGTGGAAAGACTGCACTATACGTTGCAACAACCGTCTACGTGTACAGGAAAGCCAGGGATACCTGGATTGAAGATCCCGGGAACTTTGAAGTAAATAGATCATGGATGGAGGAACTTACAAAAATAAGCAACAGGGGCTATTTTACCGGGTTCTTCGAAAAGGAGCATCCTACAGGTGGCGTGGCCTATGATTTGAACGGTTACATCCAAAACTACCACCTTGCTGCAAAAGTACTAGGATCTGATGGTAGATCTACAATCTTTGAAGCAAGAAATCCCCTCGTGGAAGGCATGGAAATGGAATGGCTTCCTGCAGATTCAGGATACAAAAGGTTTATACTGAAAAATCCTGTGGTTGACGGGGTGAAAACCAGATACATAAAGCCCAACCAGGTATTTAGACTGGTAGTACCCTTCAAGCCCCGAAAGGGAGAACTTATAAGGAAGGCCTACAGCGAAAAAGACAGGATGAAACAGAAAGAGGGCTTTGAAAAAGGAAAAAAGATTGCCTGACGACATATTAAAGGCACTTAACAGCGAGCAGGCAAAGGCAGTAAAGCACGAAGACGGGCCACTGCTCATATTTGCCGGTGCTGGCTCTGGCAAGACTCGGGTCATTGTGCACAGGGTGGCATACCTCATAAAACGAGGGGTCAGCCCTGACAAGATACTTTGCCTTACCTTTACCAACAAGGCCGCCAACGAGATGAAGCAGAGGCTCATGACCATTGTTGGCCCCAGCTCGCATAGGATCTGGGCAGGCACCTTCCACTCCTTTGGGGCATGGTTACTCAGAAGAGAAGCCCGGAAAATCGGGTACACGAATGACTTCGTGATTTACGACGAATCTGACCAGAAGGCTCTTATTGCACAATGTATGAAGGAGCTGAAACTAAATAGGGAAAACAGGGTGGAGAGCATCATTGCCTGGCTCATAAGCATGTCAAAAGACACCTTAAGGGACATAGATAGTTTTAACATAAAACTGGGCATTAATCCCAAGCCGGTGATACGATTGTACGAGGAAAAGAAAAGATTGAGCAATGCCTTTGATTTTGGAGACCTTCTCCTAAAACCGATACAGATACTCCATGATCACCCTGAGCTCAGGAAAAGATACCAGTCCATGTTTCAGCATATACTAGTGGACGAGTACCAAGATACCAACAAGGCCCAGTATACAATGCTAATGGGCCTTGTTGGTAAGGGGAAGAATATTTGCGTTGTGGGTGACGATGATCAGTCCATCTACAGTTGGAGAGGTGCTGACGTCAGTAATATCCTGCGCTTCAAGGATGACTTTCCAGATGCAAGAATTGTGACGTTGGAAAAGAATTACCGCTCTCCAAAGAGTATCCTGGACGCTGCATCCAAACTCATAGCGAACAACCAGTTCAGGGCCCCCAAAAAACTCTGGTCAGATAGAAACGAAGATGGAGCAGTTACCATTACCGAGTACGAGGATGATGAGGATGAGGCTGAAGACATTGCCTACTCCATAAGAAAGCTGCTAGACAGCGGTGTAAGTCCTAGTAACATAGCTGTTTTTTACCGCATAAACGCCTTATCCAGGGTGCTAGAAGAGGCATTTGTTCACAAGGATATACCTTATACCGTGTACGGAGGAACCAGATTCTACGAAAGAAGAGAGATCAAGGACGTTCTCGCCTACCTAAGGCTGGTTGCAAACCCAATGGATGAAAGTGCACTGATTAGAATAATTAACAGACCGCCTAGAGGTATTGGTATAAGGACACTGGACGCCTTAACCGGCCTTGCAAAGAGTGAAGGCATGAGTGTCATGGATGCCTTGCAGGTGGCACTTGAAAAAGGACTTGTAAAAGGTACAGGTGCCCGTGGGACAAGGTCTTTCCTGCATATAATGGATGATCTCATGCAGTGTGCATCAAGGATGTTTGACATATCGGACCTGATAGCAAAAACTGTGGTCGTATCCGGTCTAGAAGAGGCCTTAGAGGCCGAAATAGATGGCCTTGACAGACTAACCAATATAAAGGAACTTGCAGCAAGTGCAAAAGGCCAAAGCAACCTAGTATCTTTCCTGGAAGAAAAGGCTTTGATCACAAACATGGACATGAACAGAGGGGATAACAACGTAAGCGTTATGACCCTACACATGTCCAAGGGGCTGGAATTCGACTATGTATTCATAATGGGCATTGAAGAAGGCCTGCTACCGCATTCACGCAGTCTGGATACTGACCATGCTCTTGAAGAAGAGAGAAGGCTCCTGTATGTTGGCATAACAAGAGCAAGGAAAAAGGCCTTTCTCTCCTGGGCAAGGCTAAGGGCACTATATGGCAAAGAGAGATACCAGGTCCCATCTGGCTTTATCCAGGAAATACTAAGCTAGAATTTTACCTTTGGCACTTCTCTCTGTGCCTCTGGAACCTTGAAATATTCTGCCGGGCCCACACCAGCCCAACTAGCAAAGAACCTGCCGAAGAACGATTTTATATAGGTGTTCAGTTCCCTGACGCGATCATTATATCTCTTTCTTTCAACGGAAATCCTGTTTTCCGTACCTTCCAGACTATCCTGTAACTTTAAAAAAGACTCGTTTGCCTTAAGCTCAGGGTATCTTTCCTGGAGAAGAAGTAGCCTGGACAGTGCTCCCTCCAGCTCTCCTGCTGCCCTCGCCTTCTCGGCAATACTCCTTGCCTGAAAGTAGGCCTTTCTTGCATCAGCTAAATGCTCGAATATGCCCTTTTCATGCTTGGCATAGCCCTTAACCGTCTCCACGAGATTGGGGATAAGGTCAAATCTTCTCTTTAACTGGGTTTCAACCTGCGCCCACTGGGCTTTAACTGCCTCGTTCATGCTTATAACCTTGTTATACTGAGAAACAAATATTCCGAAGGCCACCACCACAACTGATATAATTAGTATTAAAATCGACCATCCCTTTCTCGTCATAACCTGGTATCCTCCTGTACTATCTATGAATTTCTACGGCCTTTCCCACAGGCCACTTGTTTCTTCGCTCTATAAATAAAGATATAGGATTTCCCTACACATTTTTCTACCATCCACCTGTCACACCTCCACCACCAAAGGTTCCGCCCCCTCCACCACCAAAGGCGCCAAAACCACCCCCTCCAAAACTGCCAAAACCGTCATTGCTCCCGTATCCACCACCCCAGCTACCACCGAGTAAGGAGCCTAGTAAGAACATGCCCATTAATCCCCTGGAGTGGGGAGTAAGTAATAAGGATACCAAGAGTATAAATAGTACAAACGGTATGATGCTACTTGCCTGTGACCTGGAGTTTTGCATGGGCCGTATCTTTGGCATGCCCGATAGTTGTACATTGTATGCCTTTGCCACCCTGTCGATAAGGACCATGGTCGCAGAATAAATACCATTGGAATAGTCACCATGCCTGAAATAGGGAACCATATGACGCCTGGCGACCGTACCACAGTAGCTGTCAGGGAGTATGGGCTCCAGGCCATAGCCCACCTCGATCCTGTACTTCCTGTCCTTTACCGCAACCACCATAAGTAACCCGTTATCCTTGCCCTTCTGTCCAAGACCCCATTTCATGGCCTTGTCTAAGGCATAGTCTTCAATAGGTTGGCCGTTAGTCGAATCTATGGTAAGGATAATCATCTGTACACCTGTTTTCTGCTCGAGTTCCTGCAGATAACCGTTCAGGGCAGTCTCAACATTAGGACTGATGACACCTGCTCTATCCTCCACATAATGGGCAGGTACATCCTCTGCCCAGAGGAAACCAGGCCAGGCAACGGCAAGAAATATTACGATAAATTTATAGACGTATCTCATCAACCTTTACCGCAAGGCTTTCTATGACACGGTATACCTCTTGAAAAAGCCTAGATGTTTCATCTGGCCCGAGCTTGGGTCTTCTCTGGCCTTTAAGCTCCATCACCTTCCTAAAACAGGACATGTCTACCCCGTAGACATCTTCCACAGTATTCAGAATCTCTTTCTTTGCAATAGGAGGTACGCCCAGGTCTTGCACCATGTAAATAATGGCCCTAAAAAGTGGAAAGAACCCAGAATAGGAATCAAGGATAAGCTTAAGAAGGACACCCTTTAGACCAATCGACTTTATGTAACCCTGTCTAAGGTTTATAAGCCTTGACTTTAGATCTCTCTCGCACTGAATTCTGAGCATGGGTTTCTCTACCTTTAGATCGGAAAGCATGTCCTGACCATATACTGTCCTGTGAAGAACCTTCATATCCAGAAATTCCACTGGAAAAACATCTAGCGAGCGCTCTATGTATTCTGGCGTCATGAGAAGTGGAGCTCTAATCCTCTTCTTCCTGTATTTCCTGCCCAGAACGCTCAGACCATCTAAAACCTTGAAATCCATCTCCCTGAGAACAAGAGCGGAATTTATATCAGAGGATTGGGGCATAAAATCCTTTGTGATCACACTTCCCGTAAGTGCCATGGATATGAGATTGGCTCCCAGTACGGAGACCACGTCCTTTACGAAATCCACAACTACCGGCCTCACAAGAGATGGGACCCCTCCTATCTCATTAATTGTACCATTTTTATCTGTGGTCACAAGTCATCTCCAGTAATACTTATTTAATCAATACTCCTCATATGCAGAAATAACACATTAGCATGTCCATAACTACAGTTAATTTTAGGTCTTAATATCGTGCCTAAACACGGTCTTTACCTTCACTATGTCTTTGAGCTCGTACTCATAACCTGTGAGTGCTCGTGCTGCTATGACTGGGGAAATCGTCCTTCCTTCTATGAACCTTATCTTAAGCCTTGTGGGCCCGTCTGCTTCAACGAAGTCCATGACATCCATTTTCTTACCTGCCTTATCCACATAAAGCCTGCCAGTTGTGCCTATATCCAGTTCTCTACCCAGTTCAAACACGTAAGCATCAACAGGCCTTAGCCTCTCCTGTGCACAATAAAAAACCTCTGCTCCTTCGGGAAAGGAACCTTCTAGCCTGCACTTTATATCTTCGGTATTTGCGTATTTCTCAAGGCTTATCTGGAAATATTCGCTGAAAGATGCAATGCCAAAGGCTACAGGTGGTATGAGCCTCAGTTTCATGTTAGGACTATACCCCTTCGTATACACGGCCTGCAGCTTGGCCCTCCTTATAGCCCTCCTTATCATAGTCTCCCAGTCTCTTGCACCCATGAACCTCAATATTCCTTGCTTTGTAAGCCCTATCACGTACGGTATGTCCTGAGTATCCTCCTTGCGTTCCTCAAAGAGAGGGCAAGGGCCTTTAGACGGTTTTATCTTGTTTGACACTTCCCTGTCACAGACGCCGCAGACAAGACATGGTCCATACCTGCAATCCTCGGTAGCATCAAGCCTATATGCCTTATCCCTCTCCTCTTGCAAGAAGCCTTTGTCTATCCTCATGTCAATAAAATCCCAGGGTAGATTTTTACCTGTATCCATCTCCCCGAGATAGCCTCCAGGCTCTATACCAAGAACATGAAAAGCCTCCAGCCACGGCTCAATGGAAAATATATCTCCCCAGCCATCAAGGTAGGCCCCAAACTGCTCTGCCTTCACAACAAGCGGAGCGAGCGAGCGATCCCCCCTGGCAAAGATACCTTCAAGAAATGAAAGGTAGGGTTCCTGCCACTTGAACCTCATGTTCCTCATCCTCAGCCTGGAACTGAGGTACCTTAGGTATTGCCTGTACCTCTCAATGCTTATCTCGGGTTCCCACTGGAAAGGCGTAAAAGGTTTTGGGACAAAGGCTGAAACGCTTACGGTCACCCTTGACCTGAAGATCTTGGCAACCTTTTCTGCAAGTCTTGCTATGGATTCTATATCTTCCTCCGTCTCTGTTGGCAGGCCTACCATGAAGTATAACTTTATTGCCTGCCAGCCTGAACGCCTAACTATGTCTACGGTCTGCAAAAGGTCGTCCTCTGTATTACCCTTGTTTATAACCTTTCTTAGCCTGTCAGTACCGGCTTCAGGGGCTAGTGTGAAACCCGACTTCTTTACAAATGCTATTTTCTGTGCCAGGTCTCTCTTTACTCCTTCAACCCTTATGGACGGAAGGCCAATACTTACCTTTCTATGCGTATCTACAGTAGATTCTATAAGGTCTTCCAGGTAACTAAGGTCAGTGATAGACAGGGCAAGACAGGACAAGCTATCATAACCTGTGTTCTCAAGGGCCTTCCTGAACGTACCAATGACAGAACCTATAGACCTTTCCCTGTAAGGACGGTAAATCATACCGGCTTGGCAGAACCTGCATCCCCTTGTACACCCGCGTGCCACCTCCACACCTAAGCGGTCATGTATGATAGATACACCTGGCACAACTATGTCCCAGGGAAACGGGTACCTGTCGAGGTCAAAAAGTATCCTCCTCCTGGGCCTGGCAGGGCTACCTGGTCTAAAGACCCCTTCTATACTGGCCATGAGCTCAATTCGCTCCTTCCTGTTTTGCGTCTTCATGCAGGCCCTAGCCATATCCTCTACAATCTCTTCGCCATCCCCCACAGCAATGAGGTCAAAAAAATCCATGAACGGAGCTGGATTTGCTGTGCAGGTACCACCTGCCACAACAATGGGATCATCAGCACCCCGCTCGGCAGCATATACTGGTATCCTTGCGAGCTTAAGCATCCTTACCACGGTGGTATAGGAAAGCTCATACAGAAGCGAAAAACCCAGTACATCAAAATCCTTTAAAGGCCTTTTTTCTTCAAGGCTGTACAAGGGTATATCCTCGCTCTCAAGGACACCTGCCATGTCTGGGTATGGAGCAAACACCCTCTGTGCCCATACACCTTGCATGGAATTAAGCACATGGTACAGTATTTTGATCCCGGCATGGGACATCCCCACCTCGTATACGTCGGGAAATGCGAGTGCAAAGCGTACCGAGATCCTAGACGGCTCCTTAAGTACCTGGTTTATCTCGCCGCCCGTGTATCTTAAGGGTTTCTTGATCCTGTATAGTGAATCCTCTTTTACCATCAAGCAAACGTCATTTTCGTGCCTGACATGTTAAGTAAAAACTCCGCAGACATCTGTTGCTCCATGGCCAGCGTGGCAGGTCTTCCTGTACAGTGCGTTGGAATAACGTAATCCGGACCTATCTCTTTCATGGCATCAATCGTGGGCTGAATTATTGGTTCAAACTGCGGACCAGACAAGTGGAAACCTCCCATCACTGCGTGGACTTTATTCACTCCAGTTACCTCCTTGGCATGGTAAACCGTGTTAATAACACCTGAATGAGCACAGCCCGTTAGGATAACTAGGCCTTTTGACTTTAGGTTAATGACGAGAGCAGTATCATCCTCTATTGCATCCCACAATTCCTTGCCGTCCTCCTCGTAGAAACCATATGGAAGTCCTTTCTCAAAGTCTGTCTTTCTTGGAACCTCGCCTAGGAAAAGCACCTGACCGTCCAAAAGTGGCTTGGGCTCTTTTGTCTCTATTATCTCAAACCCGGCCTTCTCCACATCCTCCCTGTTCAGCTCTGGGAAATATATTCTCAGGTCCTCGCTGAGTTTTATGTATCTAGGTTGCCTGAAGGCAGCTGGATGAAGGACAAGCGAAATCCCCTTTTTCAAGTTCTTTGCCACCTGGAACATTCCACCAAAGTGATCCATGTGGCCGTGGGACAGGGCACATACCTCTATTGTACCAGGATCAACACCAAGCGCATCCATGTTGTGTCCAACCCCCCACTCCGAGAACCCAAAGTCAAAAAGCATTGTCCTTGACAACGCCCCAGACGTAACAGTAACAAGTGCCGAGAAACCATGCTCGGCAACAATGGAATTCCCTATGCGCATATCTTTTACGGGCATCGCCCTTGCTATAACAGGACTACCCCCTGAATCAAGTAGGTCAATATAATTGTCCTGCAGGGTTAGTATCTCGACCTTGTCTACCTGCTCCAACCTTACTCTTTCCATAATAACCTCCTTTTATATCTTAATATTTAACGTTATCCACATGTGTTGCAAATAGTCAAATCATTCTGTCCTTTTTTGTTCTATAGCATTTTTAACACTCTAAATATTTTGCCAAAGATCTAGAAAAATCTAAATAGTTACCTTATTTCTTGCCACGTATAAGATCTCATGTTAATTTGTCGAATGAACACACGGAGGAGGACATGGAAGAAGAAAAAACCCAGAGCCTTGGGGAATATTTCAAGAATGAAAGGGAGAAAAGGGGGATCACTCTAAAGGAAATAGAGGGAAAAACCAAGATCTCTGCACAAATTTTGAGATTCCTCGAGGATGATCGGGTAGATCTTCTCCCTCCAAGGGCCTTTATCCGTGGATTTCTGCAGGTTATTGCAAAAGAGTTTGACATGGACGAGATGGCCCTCTTGCATCACATGGAACAGACTCTAGGAGAGCCAGAACAATCATTAGCCAATACCACAAAAAAGCGCAAAAAGGGATTATGGTGGAAAGTTGCTATATTACTTGCCATAGTATTATTTTTTGCACTTTTTATAAGGTTTTGCAATTCAGGTGATATTAAAGGACATGCATCTACGAATGTCTACCCAACCACGGGATATAAGGGAAATGTCGGTTGTCCTAACATAAGTTGTTACCCAATCCCAGGCATAAGCGTTTAGTATACCCTGCAAAAGGGTTTACAAAAATTTAGTCGGGGTTACTCCATGGCAGCAAATGCGACAGAAGCAAAACGCCTTAAGGAATACATAGCCAAGGGTTGGGAGTTTCACATAATAGAGATGCTCCACGACCTTAAACCCGTGGAGATAGCAGAACTTATCGAGACACTGGACGAAGAATCCAGGGGAAAGCTGTTTCGGCTCCTTGACGTAAGTACGGCTTCAGAGGTTATATCGGAGTTGTCCTCCGACTCCAGGGAAGATGTACTAGACGATATCTCTGACTCTGCTCTTGCAAAAATAGTGGAAGACATGGACTCTGACGATGCAGCAGACCTGGTAGCTGACCTTCAGGACGAACGAGCAGAAAAGGTACTTGCCGCAATTAGCCCAAAGGAATCCTCAGAGATCAGATCACTGTTGAAGTATCCCGAGGATACGGCTGGCGGCATCATGCAGAGCGAGATAATGGCCGTACCATCTAGCACAAGCGTGGAGGCCGTTATAACACAACTCAGACGAAGGGCAGCAGAGATCGACAACATACATACCATATTTGTCACTGACAACAATTCACGCCTTATAGGAAGTGTCCCCTTGGTCAAGCTCATTCTAGCAAAGCCTGAGACCCAAATATCACAGATAATGGACCTTGATCCAATGAAGGTCCCTGTTACCATGGACCAGGAAGAGGTTGCCCGCTTGTTCAAGAAATATGACACGGTTGTTATGCCTGTTGTAGACAAGGACAATAGGTTACTTGGCCGTATCACTGTCGATGACATTGTGGATGTTATAGACGAAGAGGCAGAAGAGGACATGTTTATGCTGGCCGGTGCCGACGAGGATATACTGAGCTCGTCGATTCTAAAGAATGCCTCTGCCCGCATACCCTGGCTGTTCGTATGCTGGGTGGGCGAAGCACTTAACTCTGTACTGATAAAGGGATTTGAACCTACATTGAGTAAACTGGTCGGCCTGGCAGCATTCATGCCCATGATACTCGGCATGGGCGGTAACGTGGGCTCACAATCGGTAGCACTTATCGTACGTGGCATTGCAACAGGAAAGGTAACACACAGATATTTTCTCAATATCATAGCTAAGCAAGTGGGCGTGGGGGCGCTTATGGGGATTGTATACGGTTTCATGCTTGGACTTATTTCAATGGTAATGTACCCCAGCTATATGAAGATGGCCTTTGTGGTTGCATTATCTATATTCAATTCAATGACCCTGGCTGCGCTGGTGGGAACGGTGCTTCCCATATTCTTCTTCAAGCTGGGCAAGGACCCAGCCGTTGCATCTGGTCCCTTCATGTCTTCGGTAATGGACCTGATAGGCGTAATCGCATACTTCAGTATGGCTGCATGGTTGCTATTCTGATCATAAATGCAAAGAATCATAACAGATGCAATAATCCTTAATAACATTGATTACATGGAATCCGACAAGATAGTCTGTGCAATAACCGAGGCACGTGGCCTTATCCATGGCATCGCCAAGGGAGCAAAAAGGAGTAAAAAGCGTTTTACCGGCACACTTGAACCCTTTTCAGAGATCTCAATGAACCTATTCACAAAGCCAGGCCTTGAACTATATAGAATAGAAGCAGCCATCCTTAAAAACCCTAACCTCGCCATCAGGGAAGATCTGGATCTCTTGGCACATGCATCATTAATGCTGGAACTGGTCATGAATCTCCTTGGAGAGGACGATCCCAACCAAGGTGCCTATCGTTACCTGAAAGAAAGCCTTTCCTTGATGGAACCCAGATCAAACTGGTTTTCTGTATGGAGTATATCTTTGTTGGACCTACTTAAAAGCCTAGGTTACGGAATAGACATGGAGGGGTGGTTAAAGGGGGATATATCCCTAAGGATCGGTAAAATAAACTTTGACATGAAAGGCCATCACCTAAACCAGGAATCCATCGCTTTCCTGGCCAAGGGTTCAAATATGCCGCTAAACCTTGTGAAACGCATGGGCATGAGTATGAGGGCAAGGGCAGAAATCGAAAAATTCTTCATATCCCTATGCCAGCATATAGTGGGTAAGCCCCTTAAGTCTGCAAGCTTCATGGCAAAGTTACTTGACGAAAAGCAGACCCGATGATAGAGAGGAACCATGTATTTCCAGGACTTGATAATGAATCTTGAACGATTCTGGTCAGAACACGGTTGTCTCATAGCACAACCCTACGATGTGGAGGTTGGTGCAGGTACGTTTAACCCTGCCACCTTTCTAAGATCATTGGGGCCTGAGCCCTGGAGAGTTGCATACGTAGAGCCATCCCGCAGGCCAACCGATGGCCGCTACGGGGAAAATCCCAACCGTCTCCAGCACTACTACCAGTACCAGGTAATCCTCAAACCCTCTCCCATAGATGTTCAAGATGTGTTTCTTGACAGCCTTTCCTTCCTAGGGATTGATACTCTTGAGCATGACATCCGTTTCGTAGAAGATGATTGGGAATCACCTACCCTCGGCGCATGGGGCCTAGGATGGGAGGTTTGGCTGGACGGCATGGAGATAACTCAGTTTACCTATTTCCAGCAGGTAGGAGGATTCGACTTGGACCCAGTCTGTACCGAGATAACCTACGGCCTTGAAAGGATAGCCATGTACCTCCAGGGAGTAAACTCTGTGTTTGATATCAAGTGGACCGAAAGTATCACGTACGGCGACATGCATCATGAAGACGAGGTTCAGTGGTCAAGATACAATTTTGAGATAGCAGGTGTAGAGATGCTACTCAAGCTTTTTGACCTATACGAGAACGAAGGCAAACGAGTAGCCCGTGAAAATTTATGCCTGCCTGTATACGACATGTGTCTCAAGTGTTCGCATATCTTCAACCTACTCGATGCAAGAAACGCAATCAGCACAACAGAAAGGACAGCATTCATTGCAAGGGTGAGAGATCTTGCAAAAACAGCTGCAACACTCTACCTGGATCAACAGGGGAACAAGACTAATGGCTAAAGATCTTCTCCTGGAAATAGGAACAGAGGAACTACCTGCATCCTTTATTGAACCAGCACTGGAATTCATGAAAGGCTGGATGGTAGATAAATTTAAGGAATTGAGGCTATCTCATGGAGACCTCCAGGTGTTTGGAACCCCGAGAAGGTTAGCAGTGGAAGTACATGATATCCAAGAAAAGCTTCCAGATACAGTACAAACAAAGGTGGGCCCACCTAAGAAGATCGCATTCGATGACCAAGGCAGACCTACCCAAGCTGCAATTGGGTTTGCAAAATCCCTTGGTGTAAGCATGGACGACATCTCCTTTACAGAAACGGAGAAGGGGACATATCTATGTTTTACACAGAACTTGCCTGGGAAGAAAACAGAGGAGGTTCTGGGTGGCGTCATCGGGGAGATGATACCATCAATACCTTTCAAGAAAACAATGAGATGGTCCAACCCGGGCGTCAGGTTTGCTAGGCCAGTACATTGGATACTGGCACTTTTTGGAAGTGACATAGTAGAGGTCAGGTTTGGCAACATTATATCTGGCAATAAGACAAGAGGAAACCGCTTCATGGAACCAGGGCCCTTTGATGTACCAGAGCCAAGCAAATACGAAACCTTATTAGAGGGTAAATATGTCATACCAGACATTGAAAAAAGAAAGGATATTATAAAAAGGGGACTCCAAGAGGGATCAAGGCAACTGGATGCATATGTAGAAGAAAAAGACCTCCTGGAGGAGGTAACCCAGCTAGTTGAATATCCATATACGATAATCGCTGAGTTCGAAAACCGTTTTCTTAGGCTTCCCAAGGAAGTGCTTGTGACTGTTATGAAACACCACCAGAGGTTTTTCCCTGTCTACGAGGATAAGACCAAGACACGACTGAGGCCGTACTTCCTGTCCGTTTGCAACATAAAACCCCGCAGGCCAGAACTGGTAAAAGAGGGCAACGAAAGGGTGCTCAAGGCAAGGCTGGAAGACGCAAGCTACTTCTTTGACGAGGACCTGAAGGTACCGCTGGAGGAATACGCACAAAGGTTAAAGGGTGTTATCTTTCACAAAGATCTAGGCACATCCTTTGAAAAAGTAGAAAGATTCAGGAGTATTGCGCTCTACCTTGCCGATTTTCTTGCCCCTGATTACAAGGACAAGATAGACCTTACAGCAAGACTTTCAAAAGCAGACCTTAACAGCCTGATGGTACAGGAATTCCCTGAGTTACAGGGTATAATGGGGAAGGAATATGCATTGCAACAAGGCTATGATCCCGAGGTGGCCACCGCCATTTATGAGCATTACCTGCCGTTGTTTGCAGGAGATACGCTCCCATCCACTATTATAGGGGACATTGTAGGGATAGCTGACAGGATAGATACCATATGCGGATGTTTCTCCGTGGGCATGATTCCTACTGGCACTTCAGACCCTTATGCCTTGAGAAGACAAGCCATAGCAATACTGAATATACTGCTTGATAAAGGCTACAGGATATCACTACCAGAGCTTGTAGTACAGAGCCTTACATTTCTATCTGACAAGCTCAGAAGACCTGGCGTTGATGTACAGAAGGATATACTCGAATTCTTCAGGTCCAGGCTCGTCTATATACTACAGTCAAAAGGCATAGCCGGTGATATAATTGAGGCCGTTCTTGGCACAGGCTTTGACGATCCATTGGACACGCTAAATCGTGCAAAGGCAATATCATCTGTGCGTCAAGAGAACTGGTTTGACTCAATTTGTATAGCATCCAAACGAGTGGAGAATATCCTGAAAAAAAAGGCCGGAGAGATATCTACGGAGGTATCCGAAGAATTACTGCGCCAGGAACAGGAGAAAAATCTTTACAACAGTATGGTGCAAATCCACAGCGAATTCCAGAAACATGCAGAAAGGGCCGACTACGAGAAAGCTCTCAGGTTGTTGTCAACCTTGAAAGACCCTATAGACTCTTTCTTCGACGACGTGCTCGTAATGACAGACCACGAGGCAACCAGGAGAAACAGACTAGCCCTTTTGAAAGAATTGTCCGAGTTATTTGGAAGGATTGCAAAGTTTTCTTATATTAACACACCAGTATGAATCAGACCTATCCTCTTGATGCAAAAAGAAGAAAAAAAGAAGAACGAACAAAATGGGACATGCGTGATCCCTTTTCAATCGACGTGGACAGGATTTTGCACTCCCGTGCGTACACGTCTTACACTGACAAAACCCAGGTCTTTTACCTTGTAGGACAGCAAGGTATATCCCACAGGGTCATACATGTTCAATTACTTTCAAGGATAGCGAGGACCATAGGAAGAAGGCTTGATCTTAATGAAGATCTAATAGAAGCTATATCCATAGGACATGATATAGGCCATCCCCCGTTCGGACATGATGGAGAGACCTATCTCGACGAGCTGTGCCTGGATGCCGGTATAGGAAGATTTAGACATAACGTACAGGGCGTAAGGATGCTGGAGATTATAGAAAGGTGGGGCAAAGGACTCAATCTTACACTGGAGGTGCTGGACGGCATACTCTGCCACAACGGGGAGATATCCGAACAGTCACTATCACCTGAGGGCATCCTTGATTTTTCCATGTTAGACAACAAGATTGAACAGGCAAAGAAGGGGGAAAACCCAATACCCGGAACACCTGAAGCATGCCTAGTAAGAATGGCAGACACCATAAGCTATATTGGGAGAGACATCGAGGATGCAATATCGCTGGACATCATCTCAAGGGATGATATACCCACCAGGTCAAGGAATGTACTCGGGGATACGAACGGCAAGATAGTGTACACGCTAGTGGAGGACCTCATAAAAGGTTCTGGAGGCTCTACCATTACGTATTCAGGGAACATATTCAATGCATTAAAGGAACTTAAAACTTTTAACTATGAAAACATCTACCTTAACCCCAAGGTTAAGTCAGAATCAAAAAAAATAAAGGTTATGTACGAACTTATTTTTAAAAGGCTGACAGAAGATATAAAGACAGCAAATAGAAATTCCATTATATTCCATGACTTTATTGACAGAATGGATAACGCCTATGTAAGCAATCACGCACCTGCAGAAATCGTCAGGGACTACATTGCAAGTCTTACTGATTCTACATTCTTAAGGCTTTTCAACAAACTCTTTATCCCTAAAATGCTGGTATGAGGTTCCATGGATATTAACATTCTGTAACAGTTTGCCACAGCTTTGAGTAATACAAAGTTAACATGGAGGTGTACTGATGTATAAAAGGTTTATAGACCTATCTGTAACCATAGAAGACGGCCTTCCAAGCGATCCACCGCTTATGATCCCCAAGATTAACTACATGGATCACAAACAGGGGGCCGAGACCATGAAGCTCTTCTATCCCGGGATAACAGAGAAAGAACTTCCAGACGGCTTGGGCTGGGCCATTGAATTCCTTGAGGTATCTACCCATGCAGGCACACACATGGATGCACCTTGGCATTACCACCCCACACAAGACAGAGGAAAGCCTGCCCTGACTATAGATGAAATGCCACTGGAATGGGCCGTAGGCGAAGGGGTTAAGCTAGACTTCACGGACAAGCCCGACGGCTACAACATATCTCCAGATGACATAAAACAGAAACTAGACGAGACAGGTATAACACTCAAAGAAGGTAACATATTCCTGGCACAAACAGGGGCTTCCAGGTACTGGGGTAGCGAGCAATATTTGGTAAAGGGTTGTGGCTTTGGCAGAGAGGCAACCCTGTGGATTCTAGACCATGGGATACACGTTGTAGGTACAGATGCATGGAGCTGGGATAGGCCCCTATCCTTCCAGGCAGAAGAGTATACAAGGACAAAGGATGCATCTCTCATCTGGGAGGGTCACTTTGCCGGCATAGAAAAGGGCTACTTCCAGATAGAGAAACTAACTAATCTAGATAAACTACCTACCACCGGTTTTACCTTCTATTGTTTTCCCATCAAGATAAAAGGCGCAAGTGCAGGCTGGATAAGGGCTGTGGCCGAGTTAAGCCAAGACTGACAAATAAAGCTACAAGGCTATATAACAAATACCATAAGGCCAGGTCTCAGGGATACGATCTGGCCTATTGAAGTTATGCTTCTTGTTTTATAAATATCTTTCAAGTTCCTTACGGGCGTTAGTCTTGCCTTGCTTATGCTTGGCATATGCATAGGCAGGATCCCTTAACATCCTTAGTGCAAACCTAAAGGTTATGGCGCAAAAGAATACAATACCTATCACAACGAAGACGATGCTCACGAAGATTTCCCCTCCTTCCTCTCTCTCAAGGTCTCTTCAATAAACCCCTTAAACCCAACAACGATACCCAGGATAAGACCAACAAGAGTAAAATTGGGTGTCATGTTAGTAACGTGATCCAGATAAATACCTAGGTAGAGTCCTGCAAAAGAGCTGACTACCAGTACAAGGCCGTAGGCACTTATCCTTACCACCCTAAAGGTGAAAACCCTAGATAAAATATCCTTGTTTACCATAACCTATCTTCCTTTTAAGCTATTATACATAGCTTATCTGCAGGATCAGGGAAACTGAAATACTTCAAAGTTCCCATAATCCCTCACATCAAAATAGATGCGCTATCCACTGCCTGGCAGGCCCTGAATTAATACCAACCAACAGCAGTATCAGTATGTATATTGCCGTGGCCTCGGCAGGCGTAAGCCCTAGCACTCTGTACATGAATCTGATACCAATGCCTGTCAGAAACAAGCAACCAATGATTATCCAGAGCACCAACATTGCCTTTCCTCCTATTTATTGGTCTTCTATCCTTAATTAGAGCAATCCCTGTGCCAAAAACCATGGTGGGTAACATACTGATTATACAGAGACATTGTGCTCATGCACGTAACAAACTGACAGCCTGACACCCCGCCAGCAAAGATTTCAGTTTTTCGTGTACAAACTGTCAAAATGAATGGCAGTTCACTATAAAAGCAAGACATATTGTCAATCTTAAGCACCTAGATATGAATAAACCCATGCTAAACATTGAACTTTGTCTTCATTAGATAAGCTGTACTTGAAGCATCAAATGCTTTATGCTAATTGATGCTTCGAACTAAAGGAGGACATAATGAAAAAAATACTTGGCATTGGGCTATTGACTTTAGCTTTAACCTTTCTTTTGATAGGCACATCCCATGCACAATCCAAGGACATATTTACGGGTGACCATATCGCGGACGTTGCCCAAAAGGTCTTACCATCAGTCGTTAACATATCTTCAACCAAGATAGTACTTGTAGAACAATCACCTTTCTTGCAGGATCCATTTTTTAGGGACTTTTTTAACTTCGTACCTAGGAGGAGATTAGAAAGGGCGCTTGGATCCGGTGTTATTGTAAGTAAAGACGGTTATATCATAACAAACAACCACGTAGTTAGAGGTGCGGAAAAAGTAGAGGTAAAGTTATCCGACGACCGAGTATACAAGGCAAAGATAATAGGTGCCGACCCAAAGAGCGACATAGCTGTTATAAAGATCAATGCTAGCAATTTACCTGCAATCAGCATAGGGGATTCCTCAAGACTAAGGGTAGGTACAGTTGTTCTTGCAATAGGAAACCCATTTGGACTTGGCCAAACCGTTACCATGGGTATAGTAAGTGCGCTCGGCAGGTCAGGACTGGGTATAGCTGACTATGAAAATTTTATACAGACTGATGCGGCCATCAATCCCGGCAATTCCGGGGGCGCACTCGTAAACATGAAGGGACAACTCATAGGAATAAATACGGCTATACTTTCAAAGTCAGGTGGTAGCGTAGGCATAGGTTTTGCCATACCTATAAACCTTGCAATGAGCGTAATGAAAAGCATAATCCGTTACGGTAAGGTTGTACGGGGTTGGCTTGGGATCACATTCCAAGATATAACACCCGAGATCGCAAGGGCACTCGACCTCAAAACTACTGAAGGCGCACTTGTATCAGGTGTGATGCATTCCTCCCCTGCTGAGAAGGCAGGCTTGAAGCGGGGAGATGTAATAGTTAGCGTAAACGGCAAAAGGGTGAAAGACGCATCTGACCTGCGTATAAAGATCTCCGAGATTATACCCGGCACAAGAGCGAAAATAAAAGTTATAAGAAACCAAAGAGAGAAGGTCCTAACCGCAACCATAGGAAACCTTGCAAAGGCACCCATTACAGAAGCCTCCTTTTTAATAAAGGACAACAGATTCCTTGAAGGGGCAAGAGTGGGCAAGCTATCTATAATGGCAAAACAACAGCTGAGGCTTCCACAAGATCTCAAGGGTATACTCGTTCTTTCTGTAAGGCGAGGCAGCGCAGCTGAAGGCACTGGAATAAAGCCCGGCGATGTAATACTGAGCATAAATGGAAAAAGGCTCATGGACCTCGAGGAATTCAGGAATGTACTTCCAAAGCTGAATGGCCACAGGATATCCCTGAAGATATTCAGACGTGGAATAATCATGAATATAACCCTTGTACGCTAATGCATGAAGCGTGCGAAGAAGATTACATCTAATTGTTTTACTGTTGATAATGGCACTAGGGTGCCTGCCAGGCTTAGACCATGGCATATGGAGACCAGATGAACCAAGGGTTGTAGGCATATGTTCCGAGATGGCAAGGGAAATGGACCTTGCCATACCTAGGCTTAACGGGAAACTCTTCCTGGAAAAGCCACCATTTTACTACGCTAGCTGCGCGCTTCTTGCCAGAGCAATTGGCCATACGAAAAGTGATGTTGTTTATAGGCTTGTATCCTTGGCCTTTTCCATGCTCACGCTACTCATTGTGTATCGCATAGCCTGTCTGGAATGGAGTCAGACATACGGTATTCTTGCCACTGGCATACTTGCAACCTCGTGGGAATTCTTCATGATATCAAGATGGATACTGGTGGATATATCACTTGTGTTTACCATAGTCCTTGCCATGTATTATTACATGAGGCTCTTAAGGTCATACAGCAGAACGGATGCAGTCATACTTGGACTGGCCATCGGCCTCTCTTTCATGGCAAAAGGAATGGTGGGCCCAGGCATTATAGGTGCGTCTATAATACTAGATATGGTAAGGTTAAAAAATACAAGGTTCATTTTCAAATGCCACCCTATAATTATTATTACTAGCATATTTATACCGATTAGCCCTTGGCTAGTATCCTTGTACGCAAGGGGACAGTTACCATTACTCAAGGAAATATTTATTGTTAACAACTTAGGCAGACTCGTGGGGAGTAAAGCCGCAGGTGCGCTTGGTCATCATCACGGCCCAGCATATTACCTCGAGCGCTTCCCCAGGGACATCTTGCCATGGACATTCGCGTTTATACCGGCGTTTACAAGGTCTATTCAAAACTTTCGCAAGGATACATTCTTGCCATGGTTCCTTGGCCCATTTGTACTTTTGAGTATTGCGTCAACAAAAAGGGCTATATACCTCGTCCCACTATATCCGGCAGCTGCACTCATTGTAACGGGCTTCCTCATGGCTCAAGGCCGTAGAAGATGGGAAGAAGCCATGGTAAACATCACGTGGGCAATTGGATTTGTCCTGTGTCTGCTCCCGTTTGCAGGTATTATAACAGGCAATACCTTGGAGGGCATCATACTGGGTAGCGTATCATTTACAGCGCTTGTTGTTATCCTGTCGAAAGGGAAAAACATGACTCACGGCTTACCGCTTGTACTGGTAGTTACAATGGGTTTTTATGCAAGCACAATGGTCTATTTCCACTACATGAAGCCAAGACAAGACTACATGGTTTTCTCAAAAAATGCCCTTGCAAAGGCAGGAGACTCAAGCGTAAGCATAATCAACCCTGACGAGACCTTTGAGGGAATGCTGCCCATGCTTGCAGGTAAAACATTCAGGGAGGTACATATCCCTTTAAGCATAAAACAAAAGGGACTTTTTATATGGAAAGATTCGCATGATTCTATCCTAAATGCACTTAAAAAGAGCAAAGATATTAAGGTTAGGGTATTGCTAGAACAGAAAATAGGGAGAAGCACGGGCAGGTTTGCCCTTATAACACCGCTAAATGCTCCGTAATATCCTAATTGTATCTCTGAGCTAATCTCAAAGTTGTATACTTATCTATCATTTCTGAAATCTTTTTTTTCCTTTTCTCAAGGTAGGGATTTCCTTTTAGATACTCGTCTAGAAAGCAGGTATCCATGCCACCAGGAACGTCGCTCTCAAAGGATGCATAGAGATAGCTCAGGTTCTTTGCAATCTCTCGCCATGTAAGAAATCTTTTCCTCCTCAACCTATCAAGGTCTATGAGGTAAAGCCGTCTTTTTTCACGGTCAAACAGGATGTTATCTCCCTTTAGATCTACGCTCAGTATACCCATTTCATGCATACGCCGTACGAACGAGGCAACCAGCGTAAAATCACCTCTACACATTGCCTGAGATCGAGCATAACTAATCAGGTCAGGTACATCAAGGGCTTGTGTGGCTATGAATGACTTTATCAAGACACGGCAAACGCGTCTCTCGCAACAGAAAACAGGCCTTGGTGTATCCACACCAAGATTCTCTAGCTTAATCGCTGCCTCGAAGGATTTCAGGGCCCTACTCTTTCTGAAGACATTTTTCATGCCATCTAATACACCCTTGAAATGGTACTGCTTAATGTAAACACTCCCACACCCCTGCACAAACCCTACTTTCACAAGGGCTGTCCTTGATCTTGCAACTGTTTCTAGATTATCTGCCTGAATTAATACATCTGGATCTTCCAGGCCCTCTAGTATCTCAGTTCCATCTTTGATAAACCAAGCGTACCCACGCTTTTTTATTACCCTGTAAAAGCTATTCATATCTTCAAGACCCCATCCCCTGGGTGTACCTAGCAAATGCCACATTAGTAGTAAAAACGACCTCTTAAGCCTTGCCCTGGATCCAGAATTAAAAGAAAGAGGCGCATTGGTTACAACCTCAATCAAAAGTTTCAGGACCGTAAACATGTAGAGTAGGAAAGTAGCAAAAATACCCCTGTGCTTTAAGAAAAACCTGTACATGGAACGTTGGAACTCTACTTTTCTTCTCACATCATGTTGTCTTGCGCTTGCACCCTGGTGATGTACTACCCTTACGCTTGGTAGATGCCAGACTTCGAAACCTTTGTCTCGCGCCCTCTTGCAAAGGTCAGTCTCCTCGAGGTAAAAAAAGAATCCCTCGTCCATAAGCCCTACCTTGTCAAAAACCGATCTTCTTATCATAATGCACGCACCTATAACAGAAGGTACCTTAGTGGGCCTATCAAGATTGGATCTCTTGCTGGGATAAGAGCCAGGAAAAAGTATTTTAAGGAGGGATTTATTAATCACCTGGCTTATTATTCCTGGTATTAAATCAATGGAATTCTGCAGTCTTCCATCGGGGAAAATTAACTGTACACCGCAAATACCTGCACTTGGATGACCTTTCATAAACCTCATTACCGGGCCCAGCACATCCGATATAAACCTTGTATCGGCATTTAGAAGCATTATAAATTCGCCTCTAGAACTAAGGATGCCCCTATTTACCGCTCTTGCAAACCCAAAATTATGGCCGTTCTCTATCACCCTTACAGGGCCAACATACATTCCCGAGATAGGATCAGGCGAATTATTAACCACTATAATCTCATAATCGCTATTGTTAGTGTGGTCTTGTATAGACCCAATGCATTGCCTTAGCAGTTCATCCTCACCAAGACAAACTATTATGATGCTAACCATAGTCTTTCTATCTCCTCAAAAACTTCAACTGGCCTTATGGCCTTCATGCACACTGGATCTGAGCAAACCCTTTTGTTACACGGGGAACATCCAATGGCATGCCTTACTACGCGGCCCCTAAAAGGACCCGTTCTCCTAGGATCAGCCGGGCCAAACAGGCCTATCACGGGTTTCCCAAGTGCAACCGCAAGGTGCATGGGTCCTGTATCAGAACTCACAACCATCCTGGATGCATACAGGACCTCCTTTAGCTCCAGTATAGAAGTCTTCCCAACGAGGTTTACGATACTGTTACCCTTATAGAAAGACATTATCCTGTCTGCCATGCAAATATCCTGCACATCACCGGTGAGCACCGTGCAAACGTTCAATCTCTTTTCTATGATCCCAGCAAGAGATGCAAAACTTTCGGCCTGCCAGAGGTTTGCTGGCTTTGATGCACCGATGTTAAGTATTATGAAATCCCTGGGCAAGTCGAAACCAGGTTCACCCTTTACCGGTATGTCCCATCTTACCTCTGGCCCACGCAACCCGAGATATGTTGCAAACTCCATGTACTGGAACACCATGTGTCCCACTGGATCAGAGGACGGAATCCTTTCAAAGGGGAAAATCCAGGTCATTTCCTTGCATCTGTCCTTATCAAAGCCAATAATTCTATCTGCCCTGGCAAACAGACAGAAAAGCGAAGATTTCAAAATTCTTTGTAGATCCAATGCGATATCATAGCGGTCTGACATTAAGTGATAGGCTACCCCCGGTAATGACCACCACCACTGTCTTTTTTCAAAGACAATGACCTCGTCCACACATGGATGTTCAGCCACCAAGGGATAGCTCAATGGTTCAACCAGCCAGTGTATCCTGGCACCAAGCCTCTGCTTTAGATTAACTACAAGAGGAAACGTGTTTACCACATCCCCAAGGGCACCTAGTTTTACAATCAATATATCCATCTCTTATTGGATATGGCATATTTTATCTTTTAGCAAGTCCTTGACTATGAAAGCAATTAAGGTAATGGTATCTTAAAACTAAAAAAGAAATTTTTCGAGGAGGCATAAAGGTGGGTGAAAAAAAAATTACTTCAGCCCCTGTTGTACTTGCGGTAATAGTCTTTGCCATTGGTCTGGGACTGGGATATTATCTATGGGGTATTCAAAGAAAAGGCCCCACAGACTATAAAGAGATGCTTTCAAAGACTATAGACTACATAGCAACCATCGAACACAAGAACCAGACGCTTCTTAAGACCATTGACACACTTGAAAATGAAGTCGATGTGCTAAAAAAGGAGTCAAAAGGAGTACCTGTAGAATTAGAGTCAAGGCTCAAGGATTTAAAAGCAAGGGTAGACTCATTGCAGCACGAAAATCAGCAGCTCAAGCAAAAGCTAATCACATATGAAAACATGTTGAAGGAAAACCAGGCACTAAAGAAAAAGGGGGCACAGGAAACTAAGCCAGCCCAGACAAATCTTGGTACAACGGCCAACACCGGTGGAGAATAAAGGGGACGAAGGTCGTATTATATCTTTGGTGTTATTACCTTGTGCATAAATACGTCAACGATATCAGGATCAAACTGTGTTGCCCTGCATCGTTTGATCTCCTGAAGAGCAATGCTATACGGGAGTGCCTTCCTGTAAGGCCTGTCCGACGTCATTGCATCAAATGCATCTGCTAGTGTTATTATCCTGGAAAGAAACGGTATCTCCTCTCCCCTCAGGCCCAGTGGGTAACCATTGCCGTCGTAACGCTCATGGTGATGCCTTATTATCTTGGCATCCTTCTTCATAGGAATAATAGGAGAAAGTATATCAAAACCTATATCCGGATGCCTTTTAATAATCTCCATCTCTGCAGGTGTAAGCTTGCCTTTTTTTAAGAGTATCCTGTCTGGCACCCCGACCTTACCTATATCATGCAATGATGCTGAGACTTTCAATACGTCAAGGTCTTCGGTTGGTAATCCCAAGGCCTTGCCTATCCTCATGGAGAGCTCTGTTACCCTTGTTGAATGTCTGCTTGTATGAGGATCCCTAGCATCAAGTATCTTGGCCATGCTATCGAGTGTTGACAGGATGTTATCGTATAGTCCCTCGTAAAGAACAACGTTCTCCATCCTCTCAACTATCCTCTGGAGCAAGTAGGAAAGCTTTGCCTCTTTTGTTCCATCGAGACCATTGGAAGATACCACTCTTAATGCACCGAAAAGCCGGCCTTCTATCTTCAGCGGGAACAAGATCTCTAGGTCTTGGCCATCAAATGATCCTGGTACCCTGCCACGTACTATGTTGCCTTCCAAGATGCCGTTGTTAAGCTCAACTACGCCCCCCGAATCAAGGTCAATGAATTTTCCGGTTGCACCATCCAAAAGGTAAAAGTAGACATTGGCCGTATCAAGGATCTCGCCTGTAACGTCAACCATGGTATTCACGAGATCCTTGACACCTCTCAGCCTTGTTATCTTTTCAGATATTGCATGTAGCGCGCTGATCTCCTCTACAGACTTTTCTAACTGCCCAGAAAGATGGTCTATGAGCCTGTGCAAGGTTAACTCCTCGGAGAATCTTTTGTTCTCCTGCAATAACTTCTTTTCCCTCTCAACCTTTTTAAGTATGAATTCTATCTGCTTCATCTTGAAAGGCTTGGAGATGAAATCAGAGGCACCGTATTTCATCGCATCAATGGCCATCTCCACCGAAGCATACCCAGTTATCACAACTACAGGGGTAGAGACGTCCCTTGCCTTAACTTCCTTTATAAGCTCAAGCCCCGTCATCTTGGGCATCATGATATCTGTGAATACGCAAAGGTAGGGGCCATCCTCGAACAACTCCATCGCCTTAACACCGTTTTCAGCAGTGCAGGTTGAATAACCGAGAAGTTTCACCAGGTCAGAGAGTGTATCTCTTATCCCTGCATCATCATCAACGATCAATACCTTTTGCTGCATCATATAATCCTTTTAAGGAGCCTACCCTTGTACTCGCCGAACTCGCTATCTGTTATAAGGCCCTGATCTTTCAGCCGTCCAAGATACTCAATCGTGGCAAAAATCCTATCTGCATCCTGTCTCATCCTGATAAATTGGTCCATTTGCCTAGGTTCCATGCGTAAGTTGCCATCCCTTGCCTCAAGACGTTCCCTTAGCAATTGATTTTCTTGCCTTAATCTATAGACCTCGTTCATCATTTCTTTGTTCATAGAGATCTTGGCTAAGACAAATCGGATTTCATCTATGTTGAATGGTTTCTTTATGTAGTAGAAGGCCCCCTTGTTTATTGCCTCTATGGCAGAATCTAGTGAGGCATATCCTGTTATAAGAACGAATGGTATATCGCGATCCATTTTATGTATTTCATCAAGCAACTCTAAGCCGGACATACCTGGCAACATGAGGTCTGATATTATGAAGTCGAAGTCTTCAGCGCTGATCAAACCAAGGATTTCTTCTGCAGTATTTGAACGCCTGATTGTTTCAACCCCTTCTTCCTTTAATACCAATTCGATAAGATCCAAGACCTTGTCGTCATCATCAATAATGGCTGCTGACCTAATCTTCATCTAATAATGTATCGAATCCCTCAATCACAGACTTTAGGGCAAAATACCCTTGATCCCTGATTTCACGGATTATGCAGACATACGAACAGATGGAAACAAGATTGAACACCTAGACGATAAAAATCCAGATAAGATTAGTCGCTATTTTTTCTTCGAATCTTAGCAATGGCCCTCATATGCTGCCTCAGTGTGGACGAGAAGTAGTGCCGACCTTCTCCCTTTGCAACAAAGTAAAGGTATTTCGTCCTTGCAGGCCATAGTGCAGCTACTATACTATCTCTCCCAGGATTGCATATTGGCCCTGGTGGTAGGCCAGGGTGTCTGTATGTATTGTATAGGGAATCCCTTAAAAGATCTTTTTTCGAAATTTTCCTGTTAAATCCGTCTATTCCGTATATAGCTGTCGGGTCTGACTGCAACAACATCCCCAACCTCAACCTGTTATGAAATACAGATGATATAATAGGCTTCTCTTGGGATAGAACGGCCTCTTTCTCTATTATAGATGCCAAGGTGACGACCTCATTCTGGCTCATTCCAAGTTCACTTGCCCTTGCGGCAAAATCAGGGGTATATACTTCCCTGAATCTCCTTACCATCTCGGCCACTATTTCGAGCGGTGTCATATTGGGGGACAGGAAATAGGTGTCAGGAAAAAGATAACCTTCCATGCTTGGGGAATGAATTCCAAAAAATGCTGCAGTTCTAGGTGAAAGCGCCACATCAAGAAACCCCTTTCTTGATACAAGGCCCTTTGCACTGAGCCTGTCTGCCACATCGTACACATCAGAACCTTCGGGGATGGTTACAATGTACTTTACAGTTCTACCATGAAAAAGCATATCCATAACATCCATCGGGTAATGCTTACCTTCGAACACATACATCCCCGCCTCCAGTCTCCTAATCTTCATGGTAACAAGGGCTGAAGCCATGAACATCCAGGCATTGGAAACAATGTGATCTTTCTCGAGCCTGTTGCAGATCTCCCATGAGTGCGTGCCTGCCCTTATATGGAATTTCACTGGACTTTGGGGTCCTACCGGGGTTCTAAGAAATACATAGTAATGTATAAGGATAATTATTACAATAGATACAATTATCGGGAAAAAAAGTATACTTTTCAGGTATCTCATGGATCAAGCGAATCAAGGTATGATTTTAACAATATACCAGCAGCAATCTTATCAATAGCCTTTTTTCGTTTCCTCGGCTTTACGTTAAAACCCATCATCACGGTTTCTGCTTCAAAACTTGTAAGCCTTTCATCCCATAGTTCAACGGGTAATCCTAGAAAAACCTCGAGTTCCTTTGACCACTGAATTACTTGTCTCGCAATATTACCAATACTGCCATCCATGTTGTAAGGAAGGCCAACGATAACGTGGGTTATCTCGTAGGTATTTGCTATCTCCCTTATTCTTGACATGCAGGATCCATCGGCCTTGACTTCCACAACCTCTAAAGGATGCGCCATTGTGCATCCCATGTCACTTATTGCCACCCCTATCCTTTTTGTACCGTAGTCTATTCCCATGAACCTCATACCGCCTACCTACTTACGAGTCTCCTTAGAGACCCAAATGCCTCTTTATCACCCATACAAATAAGTATATCGTCCTTTTCCAGTATATACTCAGCGCTTGGATTAAATACCATATCTCCGTCCGCCCGCTTTATAGCAACGACCATAAGCCCCAAATTTTTTCTTATCGGAGAATCCACAAGACTTTTACCTTCCACCTCGGAACCCTGTTCCACTCTGAACTCCTCCATATTAATTCCCACCCGCAACCCCGCAGCCAGCTCTATGAAATCCACGACAGCGGGCTTTAATAAAAGGTTAGCCATGTGCCTTCCACCCAGTATGTAAGGGGATATTACCTTGTCAGCGCCTGCACGTTTCAGATTTTTGATTGAATCTTCTGTCTCTGCCCTGGCCAAAATAAATATATCGGGTTTAAGGTTTCTTGAAATCAGTGTTATGTACACGTTTGTCACGTCAGAGGTCGCAGTGGCTATAAGGCCCTTTGCTTTCTCAATACCTGCATCTATAAGTGTCTGCTCGCGTGTTGCATCACCAATTATACAAGGTAAATTTTCAGTTAAAAGGGACTCAAGCGCACTAGGATTTGAGTCTACCACCACGAAGGGCTTCTTGTTTGCCCTCAGCTCAGACCAGACAAGGGCACCTATTCTACCATTACCGCATATGATATAGTGATCCTTCATCTTTGATATCTCCTTGTTCAATCTTCTCTTACCTAGCAAATCCCTCAACTCTCCGCCTACTATGAAGCCTGCAATCTCAGCAAAGGCATATGCAGCTGTCCCCACACCGAGCAATATTACACATATATCGAAAACCCTACCAAGTGTTGAAAGCGGGTGCACCTCTCCGTAGCCTATAGTAGTAATAGTAATTAACGTCATGTAAAAAGAGTCTAGAAAATTCCATCTCTCAATGAAATGAAAACCAAGTGTCCCTATGATAAGAATGGATACCAACAGACCAATGACAGGTCTGAGTTTGTAAACAAAGCTAGAGTATTTTACTCCCAATGAAGTTTCTTAACCTCCACCTTAAAAGAGGTACCTTCCAAGGCAGGCTTTCCAAACACAGGTATAATAAAAGGTATGTTCACGGATGAGTTCAATAGGTTCATTCTAATAGGCTCGGCGTTTAAAAGCGTCAGTATATCCTCCTTACCTTGATTCGCAAGTACGCTAATATCCGGCATTATACCAGCATAGGCAGTTGACTTCCCCAGGAGTTCACCTTTTGCGTTGAAAACCCTTGCCTCAACTAGTACTGATTTAATGGATCTACCTGTAAGCTTATTTATCACACCCTTTATGACCAGAACCTGACCTTCCTTTGCATTGTTTATGAACTCATAGGTAACACTCTCCTTAGGTATGCTGAAGTATGGTCCCCTTTCCAAAGCTGAGATGCCAATCTCCTTATTGTGTCTTTGCTGTCCAGGGATAAGTCCAACGCTCCACGCAAACCATAGGCCACCTGCTATCGCCACAACAATTCCTAGTAATACCCATAACCATTTCTTCGATTTTTTCTTCTCTTCACCCTGGGTTGCAACAGAAGCTGCATCCACATCCTGGGAAACTCCTGCCTCTTCACCAGACCCAAGGATCGAATCTATCTCCTTTATAACAGACCCCGGTTCTATATGCTCTTCTTGCTTTCCTGTACCCGCAACTTTTGTCCCTGGCTCCTCGTTGGGCCCTGAGGCTTGGACTTGTCCCTCTTCAGTAGCAGCCCTTGCTTCCTCTATTTCTTTTGCAAGGGGCGTTTCCTCTCCTAGTTTGAATGTGAATACGTGCGAGCAAACACTACAACGCAACCTGACCTCTGGCCTGTCTATAGAACCCTCCTCAAGCCTGAACTTACTATGACACATGGGACATTCAACTATCATCACCTGTCTTCGTCCTCCCTGCTCAATGTTTCCATTACATACAGTTCTGGAAGGTTCCGGTACCTTTCGGCATGGTCCAGACCATAGCCTACGATAAAACCGTCCTCCACCCTAAACCCAAAGTAATCAGGGGTTATTTGCACTTGCCTCCTCTGAAGCTTGTCTATTAAGGTACAGATCTTTACAGATTTAACCCCCTTACTCATCAGGTGCCTTTTGAATGCAGCATGCGTTTTACCGGTGTCCATTATATCATCGATTATCAATACATCCTTACCACGTGCATCTATCTCTATATCCTTGATAATCCTGACCTCGGATTCAGGCGTGTCTGAATCTCCATAGCTGGCAAGCCTTGCAAAATCTATCTCCAGCGGCACATCTATGTGTCTAGCCAAGTCTGCCATAAACATAAAGCAACCTTTCAGAATCCCCACGGCAACCACGCCGGAATCCCTATTATAGGATAAAGATATTTCCTCACCTAATTGCCTGACTTTTATTGCTATGTCCTGGGCGGAGAATAAGAGCCGTAACCCCATAAATGACTTATATAGTATACCCATATGGGTGTCAACGAAGTCTTCAACAGCCGCAAAGACATCTCACTCGGAAGCCCTAGCCTCCAAGCCATCAAGGTATTTCCTATACACATACATGTGTTTTATTATATTGACAGCCTGCTCTGGTGTTGACAGGAATAAAACGCTCCCATGCTCCTTTATCCTGACAATGGTCTCTGTACTACCGCCAGAAAGTGAGACAGCTATGATGGGCTTACCCGTATAGGTCTGTAGCCTTGCGGCCTCTGCAAAAAATCTCATCTCAAGGTTATGATATTTTCTCATAAGGGCCTCTACAACATCTGGATCCATCTTCTTACCACTTACCCTCTCGTTATATTTTATACTGTTTGCAAGGTATACCTCTCTGCCAACCATGCCGAGAGCAATGATAGAATCCACTTCATCCCAGTGCGCCAAAAGATTAAGTATATGAACATGAAGCTCTATATCTGTTTCTCCTACAGTATCAATAGGATTGGTCCTGTTCCAGTACCCAGGCAACCTTTTGTCCAAGTCATTGATGATCTCATCAGACAGAGGAGGGAGATCAAGCCCTGACTTTTCACATTCGTCCGCAGTTACCACACCCCAACCACCACCGAGTGTCATTATGCCGACCCTATTCCCCCTGGGTACGGGTAAGTTGGACATTGCCCCTGCAACGTTTACAAGCTCTGAAGGTGTGTCTACCTGTACAATACCCGCTTGCTTGAACATTGCACTGAACACCTCGAAAGAACCGGCCATCGATCCTGTATGTGATTTTGCAGCCTTTGAGCCGGAACTCGTTGCTCCGGCCTTAAGGGCGACCACTGGCTTGTCCTTTGTTATACGCCTCGCTGTATCCATGAAATTCCTTCCATCATCCAGGCCCTCGATGTAAAGGGCCAAAGCCTTTACTTCCTTCCTCAGCCCAAAGTACTCCAAGAGGTCAGTTGTCTTTAGCATTGCTTCATTGCCGGTCCCTGCATAGAAGCCAACGCCGAAACCCTTATGAGTGGCCCAGTCGATCATCTGGTTACCTATATTACCACTCTGTGATATCACTGCAAGTCCACCCGGCATGGGACTCAAGGGAACTCCCATTGATATGAGATTATGAAAAGTTGATACAGTGCCCATGGTATTTGGCCCTATGAAGACCAGATCACCCTGCTCGGCTATGCTGGATAATTCGTCTTGCAATCTTGAACCTTCTTCGCCTGTTTCCCTGAAACCTGAGGTTATAACAATTGCCGCGTGTATTCCCTTTGTCACGCAATCCCTGAACGCATTGGGTACTAACCTTGCTGGTATGGCAATAATAGCAAGATCAATATCAAACGGGATATCTTTAACGTTCGGGTATGCCCTAAGGCCCATTATTTTATCTTTCTTGGGGTTTACAGGAAACACATCCCCCTCGTAACCGCCCCCAAGGATGTTAGATGTAAGCAAAAATCCCCACTTGCCAGGTATCTCCGAGGCACCAATAATAGCAATCGACCTGGGGTAGAAAATGCGATCTATGTGTTTCATTTTGTCCTTTTTTTCCATGACTGGACTTTCTACACAGATAGTAAAAAGAATGCAACGCAAAATAGGTATATTAAGTACACAACCCTAGCTTTAGCATAGAGGAAGAACGGCAAGACCAGGGCATGCCAATGCGTATCCCCTTCGATGTGCTTGGATTACGAGGCAAAAAAGGCCACTACCAAAGGTTACGCATGCCTTAAACTACATGAAAAAAACTTTATCGATGTTTATAATCTATGTGCCCAGAGCCTTTGCTTAATAATCATTCAATATTACCAACCAGGACATTTCTTGCCAAAGGTACCTTTGATTCAACAACCAGTGCCATGGAGCTTCTATCAAGTGCCTTTAGCACAAGCAACTTGCCCTCGCAAACACTCCCTGATCCAGGCTTTACCAGGGAATCATTTTTGTATAGTCCTAGGATGGAACCATCCTTTAGTCCCTGGTTCTTACCGAGGTCGATGAAAACAACATCAAGTGGCCCAATTTCCACTGGATCTCCATATACACCCTCAACATGGCCTAGGATAGACTCTTTAGGCCTTGATACATCTAGCGCCAACGCCTTCAGGCTCATATCCTCAAGTAGCAAATCGCCTTTAGTCACTTCTTTCGCCGAATACACGATCCGGGCATCAAGCACGTTTCCAACTTTAGACACCGGCATTGCAAGTGCTGCAATCCTGTAGACATATCCATATCTAATCCTACCAGACTTTACCACGGCCTCTTTTGAGGCAATAGTGAACCTTTCCCTTGGATGAAAGTTCGGCCTCACTCTTATGGAAACAGAATCACCTAGCATTGCAAATTCACCAAGGCCATCCTCTTTCTTCAAGACCGTGCCTTGACCTGAAAGTGGTTTATCCACATAGATAATCCCAGAGTACTCAGGTGAGACAAGAACCCTATTCATGTACCCCGGGGTCTTTGCTAGTTTGATGATCTTGACCTTCCTTAACTTGTTTTTTGGTATAACCTTGACCTCGATGTTATTTCCACTCCATCGTATAATAACCTTATCACCCGGGTATATCAGGTGTGGGTTTGTTATTTCCTTATTTCTGGACCAAAGAAGAGGCCACTTAAACGGTGTATTAAGATAAGCTCTGGAGATTCCCCATAGGGTATCGCCTTTCTTCACAACATGGACCACCTGGTTTGCTGCCATTAGGGCTGCTGAACACACAAACACGCACAAGATAATTAATATGGTCCTTTTCAACAAAACATCCTCCCTTTTAGGATAGTCCTTTTACGTATCGGAAGTCCAGGTTATCTTCTTGAATCTGGTTGAAATCAAAACTCCCATCCATTATACATAGCATCATGGAAAATAAGAGCCTTTACAATCAGGCACAGCTTCTTACTGCAGGAATAAGGGTATACGAACATTTAAACAAAAAACCACCTGATCTTAAAGAGCTAGCCATTTTTTTGAATCTTGCACCGGAAAAGGTGGCAATTATATGCAATGAGCTAGAGCATAGTGGTATCCTTGGTTTTATCAAGAGTGGCTCAAAAGAGGCCCTCTACATAAAGGACCACAAAAAGATAGAAGAGCTGCCCAGAGAAGAGTTGGAAACAGACATGGAGAATGAGATAGCTAAGTTCAAGGAATTGCGATCAAGGCACATGGTAGAGATCGAGAAAAGATTGAACACACATGATAAGAAATCAGAAAAGTACAGGGACATTGATAAAGCACTTAAAGAATCACAAGCATCAAAGAAAAATAATCCCCTTGACCCCCTTATAAAGTAAAATAAAAAGGTATCTTACGAAACTTCAACAAGTAGCCTCTAACTAAAACAGGCATCTATAGGTAGATGCCTAGCGAAAAACTAGTCTTGAAGTACTTAGCTGCAAAAAATCCAACATCTCATTGTTAACTTTTCATTCCTTGACACTCAACAGAGACTTGAGCTAAATCCTTTGCATGCGTGATTATCGAAATACAAAGTATATCTTTATTACAGGAGGTGTTCTCTCGTCACTTGGAAAGGGGCTTGCAGCCGCCTCCATTGGGGCAATAATGGAGGCAAGGGGACTCAAAATAACCAACATCAAGCTAGATCCCTATATAAACGTGGACCCAGGCACAATGAGCCCTTTTCAGCACGGAGAGGTTTTTGTAACTGATGATGGTGCCGAGACCGATTTGGATCTAGGGCATTATGAAAGGTTTACGTCTTCCACATTGAAATCCGTTGATAACTTCACGACAGGCCAGGTGTATGACGCGGTTATACAGAAAGAGAGAAGGGGAGATTATCTCGGCAAGACCGTGCAGGTCATCCCCCATATAACTGACGAGATAAAAAGAAGAATCAAACTTGCGGCAAAGGGCTATGATATTGCCATAGTTGAGATAGGTGGTACCGTTGGAGACATTGAATCCCTGCCCTTTCTCGAGGCCATAAGACAATTCAGCTTTGACATGGGCAAGGAAAACGTACTCTACATACACCTCACCCTTGTACCATACATAAGATCAGCCGGAGAGCTGAAGACAAAACCAACACAGCATTCTGTGCAAAAACTCAGGGAGATCGGGATACAGCCCCAGATAATACTCTGCCGCAGCGAAAGACCCCTTAACTCAGAATTAAAAGACAAGATAGCGCTCTTCTGTAATGTTGAAAAGGAGGCTGTTATCAATGCCGTTGACGTGGAAACCATATACAGGGTACCCCTTGAGTTTCACAGGCAGGGCCTTGACGAAAGAATAGTGGAATACCTCAACATATGGACACGGGAACCACAAATGGATCACTGGGAAGAACTGTTAAGAAAAATAAAAAGCAGAGACAAGACAGTTAACATAGCAGTTGTTGGAAAGTACGTAAGGTTAACAGAATCTTACAAGAGCCTTAACGAAGCACTAGTTCACGGGGGTATTGCTAATGACACGTACGTGAATCTCAAATTCGTAAATTCAACAGATCTCCAAAAGGAAAAGGGAAATATATCGAAATACTTCAAAGACATACACGGCGTGCTAGTTCCAGGGGGGTTCGGTGTAAGGGGCACGGAAGGGAAGATCCTTGCCATAAAGTATGCGAGGGAAAAAGGTATACCATTGTTTGGTATCTGCCTTGGTATGCAGCTTGCCGTTGTTGAGTTTGCAAGACACGTATGTAACATGGAAGGAGCCAATAGCACTGAGTTCGATGTGGACACGCCCTGGCCTGTGATTGATCTTCTACCAAATCAGCTAGGTATTGAGAGGAAGGGGGGTACCATGCGGCTTGGTGCCTACAAGTGCGTTCTTACCCCAGACACAAAGGCCATGGAGGCATATGGGACTGGCATCATCTCAGAAAGGCACAGACACAGGTATGAATTCAATAGCAAGTTCGAAAAGACGTTTGTTGATCATGGTCTTGTGATAAGTGGAAAGAATCCAGAAACCTCGCTAGTGGAGATTATAGAGTTAAAAGACCACCCGTGGTTCGTGGGATGCCAGTTTCACCCTGAATTCAAGTCAAAGCCAATGGACCCACATCCTCTTTTCAGGGAGTTCATACGTGCGAGCCTGGCTTACAGTAATAAGGCATGAAAGAGGTTAAAGTAGGCAATATAATAGTAGGTTCCGGTAATCTGGCTCTGATTGCCGGGCCTTGTGTTATAGAATCTAGAGAACACGCCATGTTTATGGCAGATTCATTAAGGCAGATAACAAGTAGGCTTAGTGTACCTTTTATATTCAAGGCATCGTTCGACAAGGCAAACAGGTCGTCCATAGAGTCATACAGGGGACCAGGTATTGATAAGGGCCTTTCTATACTTGCCGAGATTCGACAGACATATTCAATCCCTGTTACCTCAGATATTCACGAACCGAGTCATGCACCCATGGCAGCCGAAGTGCTTGATCTCATACAGATACCTGCTTTCTTGTGCAGGCAGACCGACCTTCTGCTGGCCGCAGGAAAAACTGGCAAGCCCGTTAATATAAAAAAAGGGCAATTCATGGCGCCATGGGATATGGAGAATGTGATAAGAAAGGTTGAAAGCACGGGCAATCATGATGTCATGCTAACGGAAAGGGGAACTAGCTTTGGTTACAACAATCTGGTCTGTGACATGAGATCACTCGCTATTATGGAGAAAATGGGCAAGCCAGTTGTCCTGGACGTAACTCATAGTCTGCAACTCCCTGGGGGCAGGGGAAAATCTTCGGGCGGCAATAGGGATTTTATCCTGCCCCTAGCTAGGGCCGGCGTTGCCTTCGGCATTGATGCCTTGTTTCTCGAGGTGCACGACAGGCCTGAGAAGGCACTTAGTGATGGCCCGAACTCATTGAGGCTGTCAGACCTAGAGGTTCTTTTATGCCAGGTGATAGATATACAAAAAGTAATAAAATAGGTGACATAAAGGCCCTAGTGCTAGACGTGGATGGTGTCCTCACGGATTCCATGATATACATAACAGATGAAGGGATGGAGATGAAGGCATTCAATGCAAAGGATGGCCATGGCATAAGGATGCTTATGAGGGCAGGCATCGTTGTTGCGATGATTACAGGGAGAATGTCTGGCGCACTTAGACATAGGGTAAGGGAGCTAGGAATAGATCATGTCATAGAAGGTTCAGTTGACAAGGGTACATCCATTACTGAGATGGCAAAAAGCCTTGGTATTGAAACAAAAGAGATAGCATACATGGGAGACGATGTCGTGGATCTTCCTGCAATGGCTTTATGTGGCCTATCAATAGCCCCTGCAGATGCGGTGGATGAGGTGAAGGCAAGGGCTGACATCATAACAAGGCTTCCAGGAGGAAAGGGTGCTGTTCGCGAAGCAGTCGATATCATTCTTAAATCCCTCGGTCTATACAAAAAGGTAATGGAGAGATATAGTGTATAGACTAATCCTTGGCATAGGTTTTATAGTGCTTCTAAGCCTGATGTGGATAGGAGGGCGGGGCAAGCCCGTTACAAGGGTTATTCATGAGGATAAGACTATAAGGAAGGCATTGAGAGTTCACATGATAGAAAAAAGGCAGGGTAATGATTCAGGTTTTATTGTCAATGCAGCAAAACTTCTCGAGGTTTCAAAAGATGCGTTTATATTTTACAATATGGATATTAGGACAGAGAACGGCATATACATGAAATGTAAATATGCAGAGTATGATGCAAGTCATTCAAGGCTAAATGTACCTGGTAAAATCATACTTGAATTGCCAAAGGACAATGCAAGGGCACTTATCAATGGGATTGTATGGGATAGGAACTCAGGAAAAGCAACAACCGAGAAACCTGTTGAGGTAAGGGGTAAAGGGATATTGATAAAAGCCAAAAAGGCTGTCTTTTCAAACAATTTCCAGAGGTTAAACTTCTTTGGCGGTGTATATGCGAAGGTATCTATTAATTACGTTTCTCTGTAGCATTGCCTTTTCAATAACGGCCAGGGCGAGCGAATTCAAGGGTAATAAGGGCACAGCCGATAGTATTGAGGTAACCTCGGACAGGCTTGATGTATACAATGAAACGAGGGAAGCGGTCTTTACTGGAAACGTTAGAGCAACAAGGGAAGGTATCAGACTTGATTGCGAGGTTTTGCATCTGTTTCTTGATAAGAAAACGCAAAAGGTTAACAAGCTGATTGCCGAGAAGAATGTAAAGATATTCTGGCAGGACAGACAGGCCACCTGTTCCGAGGCAACCTACTTCCTTTCAAAGGATATGATAATAATGGTCGGTAATGTTGTTATAACTAGGGGTAAAGAAATGCTTTCTGCGGACAAGGTTATCTTTGATATGAAGTCTAACCATCAGGTAGTAGAGGGCTCAAAAAAATCCCGCGTAAAGATAAAGGTGCAGACGGACAAGGAGACAGGCATATTAAAATGGGGACATTAGAACTGAGGGCCAAGGGTCTTGAGAAAAGCTTTGGAAGGGTACACATCATAAAGGGCCTAGATATACATTGTTCACCCGGTGAAATAATAGGTCTCTTGGGCCCAAACGGAGCAGGTAAAACAACAACGTTTTACATGATTGTTGGTCTCGTGCAACCTGATAAGGGAAGCGTCTACCTTGGAGACGAAGACATTACGCGGCTAGACCTGGCAGAGAGAGCGCACAGGGGTATTGGTTATCTTCCACAGGAAGCTTCTGTCTTCAGGGGCCTCAGCGTGGAGGAAAATCTTAGGATACCGTTGGAGGCCAGAGGGCTCAAGGGCAAAGAGCTGAAGATGGAGGTCTACGAACACCTGATCAACTTTGGCCTAGAAAAGGTCCGCAAGCACAAGGGCATTACGCTCTCGGGCGGCGAGAGAAGAAAGGTTGAGATCGCAAGGGCAATGGCGTTGAGGCCCATGTATCTTCTGCTTGATGAGCCCCTTGCTGGCATAGACCCTATAAAGGTAAAGGAAATCCAGTCAATGATCATTGACTTGAAAAAAAGAGGGATTGGTGTAATTATAACTGACCATAACGTGAGGGAGACCTTGAAGGTATGCGATCGTGCTTATATCATACACAAGGGCGTAGTCATAGAGGAGGGTGATCCAGAGAGCGTAATAAAAGATGACAAGGTCCAGAAGATATACGTAGGAGAAGACTTCACCTTGAACTAAAGAGAGGGATAATGGCTCTTGAGCTGAAGCAAAATCTGAAAATTGCTCAACAATTGATTATGACGCCACAGCTACAGCAGGCCATAAAGCTGCTACAGCTTTCCCGTCTGGAATTGAAGGAGTACATAAGCCAAGAAGTTGAGGCTAATCCCTTGCTAGAAATAGATACAACTGTGGCCGATGCCAAGATTAAGGGACCTGAAGATGCAGACCCAGATATGCAAAAAGAATGGGAAGCATACCTTGATACCTATGGCCAAGACAGTATACCATACTATGGAGAAGAGGATAGGCCTTCCATAGATGCAACAGTAAGCAAAAGAGAAGGTTTAACGGATTACCTTCTCTGGCAACTCAGGATGAACAATTTTACCCACGATGAGTGCATGATAGGTGTAGTTATAATAGGCAATCTGGATGCAAAAGGCTATCTTAAGGCAGATATTGAATCCATCTGCGAGGAGACAGGTGCTTCGAAAGACAAGGTCCTTTCTGTACTGAAGAAGGTACAGACATTTGACCCCCTTGGCATAGCAGCCAGGGACTTAAGGGAATGTCTCCAAATCCAAGCAAGGGCACTTGGCCTAGAAGGAACCATAGTGTGGGATATAATTGATAATCACCTTGAAGATCTACAGACAAAGAATTTCGATAAGATTGCTCAGGGCCTTAAAGCGAGCGTGGAAGAGGTCTCATGGGCGGCCGATATAATATCTACCATGGAACCGAGGCCCGCCAGGAATTATTCGGACGAGCCTCCTCAGTACATTATACCCGATATATACGTGTTTAAAATTAACAATGATTACGTGGTGACATTGAACGAGGACGATTTGCCACCGCTCAAATTAAACGAGGAGTACAAGCACTTACTACACTCTGATACAACGGGAAAAATGACAAAGGATTATCTTGCAGAGCACATGAGGTCAGCTCAGTGGCTGATAAAAAGTATAGAGCAAAGAAGGAATACCCTGTGCAAGGTTACTGCCAGCATAGTAAAATTCCAGAGAGACTTTCTCGATCATGGAATCTCCCACCTCAAGCCATTGGTGTTAAGAGATGTAGCAGAAGATGTGGGCATGCATGAATCTACCATAAGCAGGGTTACATCCAACAAGTACGTGCATACACCACAGGGCATATTTGAGTTAAAATTTTTCTTCAACAGTGGATTTGCAAAGAGCGATGGGGGCTTTGTGGCCTCCGAGAGCGTAAGAAACGAGATAGAAGAGCTTATAAAGTCTGAAGACCCAAGGCACCCACTTAGTGACCAGGCCATAAGCACAAAATTGGATGAAAAGGGTATAAAGATTGCTAGGCGTACGGTAGCCAAGTACAGGGAAATCCTTGGCATTCTTCCGTCAAATCGCAGGAAAAAGCATTATTAAAAGAGGTATACCAGATGCTAGCGCAGGAGATATGTACACAATAGGAGGGTTATATGCATATTGAAGTAACCTTTAAGAACATGGAACCATCAGACGCACTGAGGGGATACGTGACAAAAAGACTATCAAAAATAGGAAGGTTTATTGATAGGCCTGTTGATGCCCGTGTGGTACTATCAGTAGAGAAAATAAGACATAAAGCTGATGTAAGCCTTAATGCAGATGGTATAATGATAAACGCGGTGGAAGTGACCGAAGATCTATACTCTGCCATAGATATGGTAATGGACAAGATAGAAAGGCAAGTAAAGAGATATAAGGAAAAGATACAAGTAAGGAAATCATCCGTGGGTCTGAAAAACCTCGCCGAAAAGGAAGGAAAGGCAGAGCATAGACCGAGGCGTCCAAGGATTGTCCATGAGGACTACTTTATAAAACCTATGAATCTTGAAGAAGCTACCGGTCAGATAGAACTATCGGACCGGGATTTCATAATATTCATGAATACTGAAACTAACCGCGTTACACTTATATACAAACGTGACGACGGAAACCTAGGTCTTATAGAGCCAATCATATGAAGATAGCTGACATTTTAAAGCCAGAATGCATAATACCCAACCTTGACGGCAAGACTAAGAAAGATATCCTTACCAGATTGGCGAGGCCCATAGCCGAAAACTACAGGGTTGACCTAGAGGAGATGGTATCAGCACTTTTAAACAGGGAGAAACTTGGTAGCACAGGCATAGGTGATGGCGTTGCAATTCCCCATGCCAAGGTGTCAGGGCTCTCTGTTATTGCAGCCTCTGTTGGTATAAGCCGTGAAGGACTTAAGTTCGACGCATTGGACGGTAAACCCTGCTATATATTCTTTCTGCTCATGGCACCGGCAAATACGAGTAGTGGCCATCTCAAGGCACTTGCTAGAGTATCCATGCTTTTAAAAAACCCGGACACGAGAAAAAGGCTCATTGAACTGCAGGACGTCAAGAATCTGTACGCTGCCATTATGGATCAAGACTCAAAACTTCCCATCTAGGAATCCAGGACCTTATTGCTACTATCTGGGTATCCCCTTGTATAGATATACCTGTTGTATATCCTGGAGAACGTAGAAAACACCTCTTCTCTCGGTGTTGACTCTATGAGAGATGAAAAACCTTTAAGCTTTGCATCGAGATCATCTATCATGTGAAGAAACATGGCCTCCTTTGTCATGGGTAGCTTGGGCGAACCAAACTCGAGCTCACCATGATGGCTCAATATCATGTGAATGAGCTGCAACCTGAGTTCGTCAGGGAAACCCTTGATATTGTCTATCTCCTTGTCCACCATATGGGCAGAGATATAGACGTGACCTAGCAACCTTCCAACAGGAGTTATGTTTATCACCCTATCAAAGGAGTACTCGTATATCTTCCCTATGTCATGAAGCAATGCACCAGCAATAAGGAGATCTCTGTTCATACCAGCACTCGAAAAAATTGGGTAAAGGGCATCAATGGCCTTTGCCAGCGTGAGGGTATGCTCAATGAGTCCACCCGCATAATTATGATGTATAACCTTTGCCGCGGGCGATTTTGCAAATGCAGCTGTAATACCATTACGATTGAAGATATTCTTGAGAAGTCTTGCCAGGTAGGTATCCTTGATCTCTGATATAAAATGGTTAAGCTCATCTAACATCTCTGACATCTCCCTGGCCGATGTTGGTATAAGCGTAGATACGTCAACATCGTCATCATTAAGAGGTGTTATCTTTGTTATCCTCACCTGCAACCTCTCTTCATAGGCCTCAATAACTCCCCTTACTCCCACTATTGTCCCTGGCTTGAGGTCGGATATAACCTTCCTTGCATCGTCCCATATAATTGCTGTTATTTCGCCAGTCTTATCCACGAGTATAAGTCGTGCATACTCCTTTCCATTCCTAGCTGTAAGCAGACGCTTTTCAGACACCATAAACACAGCCCTGACCGCATCCCCCTGTCTGAGTTCGGATATAAATTCACCCTTGGGAATCATATATACTCCTTTCTGGGAAATGTATTATTAACACATAAAGGCCTAAACTGCAGGTGTAAAATAAAGGGGGTAGTCCTTTGTTGCCTTATGAATAATAAAAATAATACCATTCTTATGGACATCAGGCTAACAATAAAAGTATAATCAAGTAGCGATTATCTTAGCCAACAGCCGGGCAAAACAGATAATGAGTAAAAAATAAGGAGAAAACGATGTGTCTTTCAAGGGTCTATCTAATGGAAGAGGGTACGGAGAAAACCCTAGTAGAAGAGGCAGCAAGTGTTGAGGCCAGTGATTCTGGAGTTGAGATATACACTATTTTTGGAGAGAACATGACGATCGAAGGCTGTTTTATACAGGAAGTAAATATGGTCGAGAATTACATGATACTTTCAAGAAAGGGAAAAGAGGATGCCAAACCAGACTAGTGATAACAGCTTTATAGACAAGGCACGCCGGATAATGAATTACTGGGTTGGCCATAACAAGGCCCATATAAGTGAAAACGAGCAGTGGCTTGAGAAGCTTAAAGAGGCAGGACAATACGAGGCAGCACTTGAGCTGGAGCGCGCAGTAGATTCCTTGACAGAGGCTAATAAGCACATAGAGCTTGCAGTACTTAGGCTTAAACAAGGGCTTGGCATAGACGGTCACAACAGGTCCCAGGGACAAAGAACTATGGAGTTAAAAAGACCCGGCCCTGGGAACAATACCTTGGAGGGAGATGTTACGTGCAAGAAGATAGGTACCATAAGGACACCTTACAAAGATAATGCTCCTTACCAGCCAGTGGATGGAGACAGGGGAGAGTTTAAGCTCGTACTTGAACCTGCTTTTACTGGAGGTCTCGAAAGGCTCTCAGACTTTAAGTATATCTATGTACTTTACTACATGCATCGTTTAGTTGGAAATGTCTCCATGAAGGTATTACCTCCATGGACAGCAGGGACAGAAGTGGGAATATTTGCAAGTAGATCACCTGCCAGACCTAACCGCATAGGGCTGAGCGTGGTGAGGGTAAGAAGTATCTCGGATAACATAGTATATACATCTGGGCTGGACGTGTTTGACATGACCCCACTACTCGATATAAAGCCCTACCTGAAAGATCTTGATGCAAAGCAGGACGCCAATTATGGCTGGGTCGAGGACATAGATGGATATGAGCACCTTTTGCTTCACATAAAGGGCATCCCACATGATTACTGATATAACCTTGGTTCCATGTAGAAGCATGCTGAAGGCTAAAGATACATAAAGGGGTCCCAGGGACATGGCAATAGACAAGGAAGGCAAAAAAAATATCCTGGGCTTGGGACTTATAAGCCTCATGAATGACATGTCTAGCGAGATGATATACCCTTTGCTACCCGTATTCCTTACATCCGTTCTCCATGCAAGTGCTGCAAGTCTTGGAGTTATTGAGGGTGTTGCAGAAACCACCGTGAGCGTGCTGAAATACCTCTCTGGTTACATATCTGACAGGACTAGGAAAAGAAAGGCCATCTTTGCTGCAGGTTATACTGTATCAAACATAATAAGGCCACTCATAGGAATCGCCACTGCTTGGTGGCATGTCCTTATACTTCGCTTTGGAGACAGGGTAGGTAAGGGCATAAGGACAGCACCAAGGGATGCCCTTTTAGCAGAATCTGCCCCAGAGACTGATCGTGGGCTTGCATTCGGGTTCCAGCGGGCCATGGATCACTTGGGGGCTATCCTTGGCCCTTTGATAGCAGCTGCGCTTATCAGGTTCTGTGACTATCCGATTAAGACTGTATTCCTGATGTCAGCTATACCCGGAGCAGTTACCATTATAATCGCATTTTTTGCAGTAAAGGAAAAAGTCCCCAAAGAGAATGCAGGGACAAAAATGAAAGATGCATACAGGGCATCTATCACTCCGAGGTATATGTTTTTCCTCCTAACTGTATTTGTCTTCACCCTTGGAAATTCTACCGATGCATTTCTTTTGCTAAGGGCAAGAAATCTGGGCGTAGCACTTAGTATGATCCCCATACTCTGGGTTGCCTTCCACATATCCAAAAGCCTGTTTTCAGTACCAGGAGGAAGACTGTCCGACATCCTGGGAAGAAAGTCTATAATAATGGCAGGATGGGCTCTTTACTCCCTGGTCTACCTTGGGTTTGCATTTGCCTCTACTGAGATAGCGGTATGGGTTCTTTTCCTGGTATACGGCATTTATTTCGGACTCTGCGAAGGCACAGAGAAGGCCCTTGTTGCGGATCTCGTACCTGATGATAGTTCGCGAGGAAATGCCTACGGCATGTACAACCTTGCCATTGGAATTGGCGCTTTCCCATCATCAGTAGTGTTTGGTGTTGTCTGGGATGCGTTTGGAGCGCATTGGGCTTTTATCATGGGCTCTGGGTTTGCACTTGTTGCATCTGTTATGCTTGCCTCTTTAAAAATAAAATAGGCATGATAACAATACGGCTGATTCTCCTAGTGACTAGACCGCTTACCAAGATACAGGGTTTTCAATAATCCCTGCCTGCTATCTAGCCCGCATTCATGAAACCCATGTATGCATTGATCAAGTATTGACCCCAGAACATGTAAATAACGGCACCAAGGGAAAGGAATGGCCCAAATGGTATGGCGGCCTTCATGCCTTTGTTTGTTAACATTATCCATACAATACCCGTGATTGAACCTATCAGGGATGATATCAGCAAGGTAAATACAACACCATGCCAGCCTGTAAAGACACCTATCATGCCCAGCAGTTTCACATCACCTCCACCCATGCCCTGCCTGCCAGTGATGAAGAAGTAGCCATATATGACCATCAATAGGGTTCCTGAGCCCAAGATAAGACCTAATAGAGATTCCTTTAAGGTTACTGGCAGCAAGGGGTTGAGTGCAAGGCCTGCAATAATACCCCCTATAGTAATTGTATTTGGAATCATCTTATGGTCAATATCTATAAAGGTTATCACTAGTAGAGCGCTTATAAATGTATAATAGACAATAAACCTAAGACCAGGACCAAACCTGTAAAGCACAGCCAATGCAAAGATTGCACTTGTTATTTCCACGAGTGGATATCTTGGAGATATCCTTGCCTTACAATACCTGCATCTACCACCTAGGAAAAAGTAACTCAATAAAGGGATATTATCATAAGGTTTGATCGGCTTGAGACAGAAAGGGCAGTGTGAACCTGGTCTTATAATAGACTCGCCCCGTGGTATCCTGTATATGCAAACGTTTAGGAAGCTACCTATAACAAGGCCAAATAAGGTAACCGCGATTGGCCATATCAAACTGTAAGGTCTCCTCTCGTGTACTTAATTACCTCGGAGTCGATAGTGGTTAATATGTCCTGTGCTATACCCTTTAATGCATCATCGCTAGATAGGGAGTCTTTAACCTGTTTGAGGCTTGCCTTCATTTTGTTCATGTCATCTATCACTGGTGATATCTCCCTCAAGGTGATATCCGGATCCGAGAGCATGTCTGCATACTGCTGTAGCAGGTCAAGCGCCTGTTCGGCTATGCTTATGTGTTTTATCTTCTGCGGATTCAAACCCTGATGTATGCCAACCATATTACCGGGGCTTACTTTGTTGGCCGTCCCTGACTCGAGACTTTTCAACATGTCCTCGAATGCATTTGCATTTCCAGGTCTCTTTGTTGCTACATTATTGTCCAAAACCTTACCAATGGTCATATACGGGTCTATCTTCATCTGTACCTCCATTGACATTTGAAGCAAAGATAATGCCATTTTTCATACTAGATTGATCGGGTAAATTCACTTCAAAAATAAACAGGCATTTTATTCCCGTAATAAGGATTTTTTGCCCTTTTCAGACCTTAGGCAAAAGACTCTCTATCTTTTCAGCCCTCTTTTTTAGGAGCATGTCCGTATCTATAGAAAGAAGCTCTTTAAGGCAATACCTTATCACCTTGCTCGTTGCCTCTATAACTAATTGCGGACTATTATGAGCGCCACCAGTCGGTTCAGGTATTAGGTAGTCTACTATACCAGCTGCCAGCAGGTCTGAGCCTGTTCCTTTGAGAACATCTGCCGCCTTTTTCCTGTTGGATGTGTCTTCAAAGATTATGGACGAGTATCCCTCTGGAGATATAGCGCTGTAAAATGCGTGCTCCAGCATAATTATCCTGTCACCAAAGCCAATAGCGAGAGCACCTCCAGACCCTGCCTCTCCTATAATACAGCTTATAACCGGGGTTTTTATGGATGCAACGGATGATATGCATTGTGCTATACTAAAGGCCTGACCCTGTGATTCAGCCTCTGGACCAGGATATGCCCCAGGGGTATCCACGAATGTGATCACGGGCTTAGCAAATTTCTCCGCCAGTTTCATGAGACGGATGGCCTTGCGATGCCCGGCTGGCATTGCCATGCCATAGTTATGATGTATGTAGTCCCTTTTGTTTTTGGAATGTTTCTTATGTCCTATAACTACTACGGGTATGTTATCCAATATAGCAAGACCCCCTATTATAGCTGGATCCTCTCCGTAGGCCCTGTCTCCATGAACCTCCATGAAGTCAGAGAAAATACCCTCTATAAAGTCCTGTGTCCCCGGCCTAGCGAAAGACCTTGCAATCTCTATCTGTTCCCACCTTGAGATGCCCCGATAAAGATCCTCTCTAAGTCCCTGTACCTTTTCCCTTAGCTCACTAGTATCAACATCGGTCAGTTCTGCTATACTGTGTTCCAGCTCTTTGAGGGCGTTATCTATATCAATAAATCTTTCCGAATCCCTGTCTTTCATCTCAATTCAACACCTGATGTGCCAACGATTTCTTTTACCCTTGACATGAATTCACTTGATGGATTCACCATGTAATCCTTGCCAACATCAACCTCGATTACTGCATCCTCTGTGTGCACCTCGATATACAATGGGCATTCGCCCTTGCATTTTGATACAACATCCTTCAGTTCCCTTATGCTCTTGGGAGCTATACCAGGTGGTAGTCTTAGGTGTATCTCCTTTGCCGAGATGCTTGTGGCATTATCTATTGGAGACACCTCTAGGGCAATCAATTCTATCTGGCCTTGTTCAGTGTTAGAGTTATCCGCCTCTCTTGTCCCAACCCTCGCCTTTATAACAATGGGCTTTACGCTGCTGATTACAGAATTATACTCCGTATAACAGTTTGGGAAAAAGATAACAGGCACAGTCCCGTGCAGGTCCTCAAGTATCGCCCTTGCCATTATTTCACCTTTCTTTGTCCTGGTCGTATTCAAACCCTGGAGTATACCTGCAATAACTACAGTACCAGATGTTTCTTGGATGGTGTTCGTATTGGTTGTACATATCTGCTTCATTACATCCTTATACCTCTGAAGAGGGTGGCTGGATATGTAGACCTCTGTCAGTTCACGTTCCATTTGTAGTTTCTCGGCCTCAGACCAATCAGGTATCTCTGGTATCTCGGTATACATGCCCTTGCTGTCGGTCACGCCTTCTATATCAAATAGAGTCTTCTGGCCATTAAACCTATCCTTTGCCGACCTCTGTACATTATCCATCAACTCGTCAAGAACTTCCATCAAGGATCTCCTGTTGGAAGATATCCTGTCAAAACACCCGGTTTTTATAAGAGACTCCATTATTCTCTTGTTCACCCTTGTTGCATTTATCCTATGTATAAAATCCTGGAAGTCCTTGAAAGGCCCTCTTTTAGACCTTTCGTTGACTATCATGTCAACAGCACCTTTACCCACGTGTTTTATCGCACCGAGGCCAAACCTTATGCCCCCAGAAGTACTAATGAACTCCCATCTGCTCTCGTTTATGTCGGGATTAAGTATCTCTATGCCTTTAACCCTGCACTCTGCAAGGTGTCTTATTTTTTTGTCTTTATTAGCCAAATCTAGGGTGAGATTCGCCGCCATGAACTCCTTAAAATAATGCGCCTTAAGGTAAGCGGTCTGGTATGCGACCAAGGCATATGCAGCTGCATGAGATTTGTTGAAACCATAGCCGGCGAACTTGGCCATAAGGGAAAATATCTGCAAGGCAAGATCTTCGGGCACCCCTTTCTGCCTTGCCCCTTTTATAAAGTCCTCTCTCTGGTTATCCATCTCGTGTACTTTCTTTTTTCCCATGGCACGTCTCAAGAGATCGGCCTTGCCAAGTGAATATCCTGCCATAACCTGGGCTATCTGCATTACCTGTTCCTGGTATATAATAATCCCGTAAGTCTCCTTGAGTATGGGCTCAAGCATGGGGTGCAGGTATTCTATCTTCTCCCTGCCGTGCTTTCTCTCTATATAAGAGGGGATTAGATCCATAGGGCCCGGCCTGTACAGGGCAACCGCAGCAATGACATCCTCAAACTTTTCAGGTTTTAACTGCCTGAGCATCTGCTTCATTCCATGGCTTTCAAGCTGAAATACACCTGCAGTATCGCCCTTTCCCATAAGCTTATAGGTTAAAGGGTCATCCAAAGGCAGATCTGTAAGGTCAACTATTTCTCCTCTTGATTTCAATATTTCAAGTGTCTTATGAATCACAGTAAGGGTTTTTAACCCTAGAAGGTCAAATTTTATGAGGCCTACCTTTTCAATCGAGTCCTTGTCATACTGACTTATGAGCATGCCTTTCTTATCCATGTACACGGGCACATGATCAGTTAGTGGAAATCTATCCGATATGACAACCCCTCCTGCATGCACGGATGCATGCCTGTTTAGCCCTTCGAGTGATCTTGCTATGTCCGTAAGCTCTGCCACAACAGGGTTTGTTTCCACCATCTCCCTGAGCCTTGGTTCAAGTTCCAAGGCCTTTTCAATGGTAATCTTGGGGTCATCGGGCACGAGTTTGGCTATCTTATCGACCTCCGAATAGCTTATTCCAAGCACCCTTCCTACGTCCCTTATAACAGCCCTTGCCTTCATGTTACCAAACGTGGTTATCTGGCCCACATACTGGTATCCATATTTGTTCTTTACATACTCTATAACCTCGTCCCTTCTTTCCTGGCAAAAGTCCACGTCGATATCAGGCATACTCTTGCGTTCCGGGTTCAGGAAACGCTCAAACAGGAGTCCCCAGCGTATGGGATCGATATCCGTTATGCCCAAGGCATATGCCACAAGTGAACCTGCAGCACTTCCTCTGCCAGGGCCAACCGGTATACCGTGGGTCTTAGCGTAATTTATATAGTCTGCAACTATAAGGAAGTACCCTGGGAACCCCATTGACTTTATAATATTAAGCTCATCCTCAAGCCTTTCAGAATATTCAGGAGGTATGTTATTACCCAGCCTCTTTGCAAGTCCTTTACGGGCCTTTTCATCGATTACAGACTCAAGGGAGTTATTTCCCTCTGAAGGAAATACCGGAAAGTGGTATTTACCCATGGGTATCTCCAGTAAACACCTGTCTGCAACATCTTTTGTATTACTTATGGCCTCTGGTATGCTTGAGAATGAATCAATCATCTCCTGTGGACTCTTGAGGTACAGCTGGTCAGTGTTAAATCTCATCCTATCCTTGTCATTAATGGTCTTTCGTGTCTGAATGCAGAGCAATACCTCATGTGCCTTTGCATCTGAAGGCATAAGATAATGGCAATCATTTGTAGCCACCAAAGGCACAGAGTATTCTTTAGCCATTTCTATTATTATGGGATTTACCTTTTCCTGGTCAGCCAGGCCGTTTGACTGTATCTCGAGGTAGAAACGATCTTTGAACGTGGAACGGTAGAAATCAAGGGCCTCTATTGTCCTTTTGTCGTCATTCCTCAATATCCAGTAAGGAATTTCTCCCTGGAGGCAGGCACTCATGGCTATCAAAGATGAATTGTATTCTTTCAAAGCTGATTTGTCGACTCTGGGCTTATGGTAGAACCCCTTTGTATTTGCGAGCGAGACAAGTTTGATTAGATTCTTGTAACCATCTAAATCCATGGCGAGGAGCACCAGATGAAAATATCTCGGTAGACCAGGTATCGGGGTTTTTGTTTCCATATCACCTGGAGCCACGTATACCTCGCACCCGATAATAGGTTTCAAGCCTGCCTTTGTTGCCTTATGGTAGAATTCGATAGCCCCGTACATAACGCCATGGTCGGTAATGGCAACGGCTGTCTGACCGAACCTAAGTGTTGTATCAATGAGATCGTCTATCTTGATAGCGCCGTCCAGCAAGCTGTACTGCGTGTGGCAGTGTAGGTGAACAAAGTCCATGCTTAATTCATCCTCAAAACTCAAGTTTGTAGTTAGGCGCTTCTTTAACCACTATAACATCATGGACATGAGATTCCTTGAGGCCTGATGTAGTGATCCTCACCATCGTTGTATTTTCCTGGAGTTCTTTTATATTCTTACATCCTGTATATCCCATTCCGGCACGCAAGCCACCAAGGAGCTGATATACATTTTCAGATACCTTCCCTCGGTAAGGTACCCTACCAACTATGCCCTCGGGGACCATCTTCTCAGTATCAGTCATTTCATCCTGGAAATACCTGTCCTTGGAACCTTCTTGCATGGCCTCTATAGAACCCATGCCACGGTAGGCCTTGTATGTACGTCCCTGGTACAGTATCATCTCCCCTGGTGCTTCCTCTGTACCTGCGAACAGGGATCCGATCATTACAGTAGATGCACCTGCTGCTATGGCCTTTGTAACGTCACCAGAAAACTTGATCCCGCCGTCTGCCACTATTGGCACACCTTCCTTTGATGCAACATGGGCACACCTCATTATGGCGGTTACTTGAGGCATCCCCACTCCTGCAACCACCCTTGTGGTACAGATGGAACCAGGTCCAACCCCAACTTTTACCCCGTCAGCACCTGCATCAATAAGGTCCTGGGTGGCATCCTCTGTAACCACGTTCCCGGCTATGACCTGCACCGAAGGCCATAATGTCTTTATTGCCCTTACGGTTTCTATAACTGACTTACTATGACCGTGGGCTGTATCCACTACCACAACATCAACGCCAGCCTGTATTAAGGTCTCGAATCTATCCTCATCATTGGGGAACACGCCTATTGCACCTCCCACTAGCAAACGGCCCTTAGAGTCCTTTGCTGCCCGAGGAAACTTCTCTGCTTTCTCTATGTCCTTGATGGTGATTAGACCCTTGAGATTAAAATTGTCATCAACCACTGGCAATTTCTCTATCCTGTACTCATGAAGAAGTTTTTTTGCTTCATCAAGTGTAATCTCTCCTTTAACCGTTATCAGGTTCTCCTTTGTCATTACTTGTTTTATGGGCAGGTCCATATTTGTTTCAAACCTGAGGTCCCTGTTCGTAAGTATACCAACGAGCTTACCCTTTATCGTTATTGGTACACCAGAGATCTTGTAACGTTTCATAAGTGCCAATGCCTCGCCTATCTTCTGATCAGGATGCATTGTTATGGGATCCACTATCATGCCACTCTCTGACTTCTTTACCTTGTCTACCTCTAGAGCCTGCCTTTTGGGATCCATGTTTTTGTGAATGATACCAATTCCTCCTTCTCTTGCCATAGCAATGGCTGTATTGGCCTCGGTGACGGTATCCATTGCAGCGCTCACAAGAGGCATGTTCAACCTGATTCCCCTAGTGAGGTACGTACTCAAATCCACATCACCTGGCTTTACGTCGGATTTCCTGGGCATAAGCAATACATCATCAAATGTAAGCCCTTCACCTATGATATTGTCTCCACCCATTATATCTCTCTCCTATCTAAGACTGTATTTTATGCTAAAACCTTTTGCGAGATAGTATATGCCCTCCTTCAGAGGTATGCTTGGCCTGCCCAGCACCTGTCTTATAAGGTAGGCTAGGAGCCCCTTACCTGTTTCAGGCCTTATGATTCTTACCTTGCCACTTATATGTGCCAATGTCTTGGCTTCATTGATGGCATCGTTTAGCCCACCTATCCTGTCTATGAGACCCAGTTTTTTTGCCTGCCTACCAGTAAATACCCTACCGTCAGCCAGTTTTCTTACCTGTTTCATTGGGAGTTTTCTCCCCTTTGAAACCACTTCCATGAACTGTTCATGGAGATCATTTATAATACCCTTAAAGTATGACTTCTCGGATTTTGTCAGTGGTCTAAACGGCGAGCCTGCATCCTTTAACTTGCCCCCAGTGATTGTCTCTGCATTTATTCCAAGCTTTTTCAGACCCCTGGAGATGTCAACAAACTGTATAAGAACGCCTATGCTACCTGTTATAGTGCCAGGTAATGCATAAATACACCTTGACGCTAAGGCTATGTAGTAACCGCCAGAAGCCGCAATGGAAGACATGGATGTTACAACAGGTTTTTCATTATTCAATTTCAAAAGCCTTGAATAGATCTCCTGCGATGGCCCTATCTTACCTCCAGGGCTATCAATGCGTACTATGACCGCCTTCACAGCATCATCTTTTTCGTAATTATCTATTGTCTTCAAGGCTTCAGTTGCATCAATAATAGGCCCCTTTATATAGAGTATACCTATTGCAGGACTCCTGCTCTGGATTGTGACCTTGATACCCCATATCAAGGCTATGCAGATGGCTATTAATAAAAGGATATGTCTTTTCTTCCCCATGTTTACCTTTCCAACTAAGGAACGGACCTTCAAAGTATCAATACAGCCAGAAATATATACACAAGTATAGAACGAGGATGATGATATTGTCCAGACGTATTGAAGTCTTTCTCAATGCCCTTACAGTGGAGCCTATTAAAAACGTGCCTGACATAAGTATGCTGGCTGCAAGCAGCACCACCTGTTGCCCTGTTATGGTTGAATATATCGTGCCTCTATATATAAGACCTACGAATGCTATTATACAGAGATTGAACAGGTTTGAGCCAAATATGTTCCCTATTGCCATCCGTATATTCCCCTGTTCTAAAAGACGGATAGTAACGACAAACTCAGGAAAGCTGGTTGCCATTGCCATAAACAGGGAACCTACGAACGTTGAAGTCATATGTGTGTTTCTGGCTATTTCATCACATGAATCAGCTAAAAGTACACCAGCAGCAACTACAACGAAACCCAAGATTACAATAAATGTCATATCCCTAGCAAGGGAGTGCTGACCTTTATTAACATGAGCTGTATCGGTTTTTGGCCTTTCCCTGGAATATAACCACATGCCAGCCACAAAAAATCCAAGGACTGCTATGTTGCCAAGCTCTTCCCACCACCTGGCATGCAGCTCATGAAACAGGCATATAAGCATTATCATGAAAGCCCCAACACATATGCCCATATAAACCGTAAAGAGAGATCCGTGGATCCAATCCTCTGATTTTATCCTCGTTGCAAAAACAAGGACAGCAAGTGCAAGGATAGCTATATTGAAAAGGTTTGACCCGAATATATTGCCAACGCCTAGGTCTGTGTTTGCCCTGAATATTACTGCTGTTAGAGTACCTACAAGCTCGGGCAAAGAGGTTATCAACCCAAGTATTAATGCCCCAATAAATCCCTTGCTCAGTCCTGTTATTTCAGCGGTATCGTCCGCTAGATCGCTCAAGTATCTCCCTGCGAAGAAGATAGTCAGCGCGGCTAGCAAGAAACGTAACCACATCAGCCCCTACTACTCTTTCCTCTTGTTGTCCTTGAGCTGTTCCTTAATAAGATGGCCCAGGTTTACGCTTACCTTGTTAGGTGCCTTTTCCTTCATCTCTTTCTTTGCATGTGCATCTTCAAGGGCCTTTATAGAAAGTCCAATTTTTTTGTTTTCTGGGCTGATCCTGAGTACAAGGGCTTCCACCTCTTGTCCCACTTCTAGAACATCTTCTATGGAAGATATCTTATTCTTGCTTACTTCTGATATATGTATCATCCCCTCAATCCCATCCTTTATTTCCACGAATGCACCGAACTCAGTAATGCTCGTCACCTTACCTTTTATCAGGCTTCCAACAGGATACTCCTTAGCCACTTCTTCCCATGGATCAGGGGAAAGCTGCTTTATACTCAGCGAGAACTTCTCGGTTTCAGGATCAACTGTTAAGACCTTCGCCTTGACCGTATCTCCCCTCTTGAAGAGCTCTTTCAGGTTTACCTTTGTGTCCCACGATATATCTGATATATGTATCAGGCCATCTATATCTATCTCGTCGTCAACGCTCACGAATATCCCAAAATCGGTTATATTTTTCACCTTGGCATCAACAATTGTTCCAGGTGGATAGTTGTCTGCAAGCAGGTCCCAGGGATTGGGTAAAGTCTGTTTCAGGCCTAGAGAGATACGTCTGTTTCCAATATCTACGCCGAGCACAACCACATCTACTTCTTGGCCCTCCTTGACCACAGAGGAGGGATGCCTCAATCTCTTCGTCCAGAACATCTCTGATATATGGACAAGCCCTTCAACACCTTCCTCAAGCTCAACGAAGGCCCCGTAATTTGTTATTGATGTAACCTTTCCATGTACCTTTTTACCAATGGGATATCTGTACTCTATGTCCTTCCAGGGATCTTCTGCCAATTGCTTCATCCCGAGAGATATCTTTTCTGTCTCTGGGTCAAATTCCAGAACCTTCACATTTATCACATCACCTGGGGTCACCTTTTCACTTGGGTGTTTCAGCTTTCCCCAGGACATGTCGGTTATGTGTAACAGGCCATCTATTCCACCTATATCCACAAATGCGCCGTAGGCCATAATATTCTTTACAGTACCCTTTAGGACATCTCCCTTTTTCAGGGTTGAAAGAAGTTTTTTCTTGCTTTCATCACGTTGCCGTTCGAGCACCTCTCTATGGCTCACAACTACGTTATTCTTACGCCTGTTGTACTTTATCACATCAACATCTACTTCTTTGCCGATCAATGCATCCATTTCCTTTTCGCCAAGTAGTTTTATCTCTGTCTGGGAAGCAGGCATGAATGCAGGAATACCCAAGTCCACCGTAAAACCACCCTTAACCCTTTCGACTACCTTTCCCTTAAGAGGTGTCTTTCCTTGGTATGCCTGTATTATATCTTCCCATATTTTTAAACGTTTTGCCTTTTCCCTACTTAACCTGATCAATCCCTTTGCAGTATTGATCCTTTCAACAAAAACTTCGACTTCGTCTCCTTCACCCACCTCTATGTTGCCTTCGGGTGTCAAGAATTCCTTTATGGGTGCTTGGCCTTCTATCTTTCTTCCTATATCTATCATTATATTGTCAGCACCAATATGGATAATCTTTCCGGTGATTACAGACCCCACGGATATGGATTTACCCATGGTTGCCTCGTAAAGAGCCTCGATATTCTTTTCTTGGTCCTCCTCTTTTCTCTCCTTCAGAGGCTCTGTGTTCTGGTCTGTTTTTGTCTCTTCTCCACTAAACATCCTAAATACCCCCAATCCTTGTTTCCCTTAAGAAGGCAACCTATACAATATAGATATATAAAACACAACCCCTAAAAGGGGATGCCACATCAAGGGGTGAGCATGTAACATCCCTTTCCTAATTAATTCCTGAAATTGACCTCAATGTTCATAATATGATAGCACATGTCTAAACTAACAAAAATCCAGAGGCAGGGATATGAAAGAAATAAAGATAGGAAGATCAAGGTTACAGTTTGTTGTTGGTGACATAACCAGACAGAATACAGATGCCGTTGTAAACGCAGCCAATAAACGACTGGCTCCAGGTGGAGGCGTTGCGGGTGCCATACACAGAGCAGCCGGTCCGTTACTCTGGGAAGAATGTTCCAGACTCGGTGGATGCGAAACCGGAGAAGCCAAGATAACAAGGGCATACAACCTTCCGAACAAATACGTGGTCCATACGGTAGGGCCCGTGTATAGTGGATCAGAAGATGACCCTAGACTCTTAAGGTCCTGCTATATAAACTCCCTAAAAGTCGCAGAGGAAAACGGGGTAAGGTCAATTTCCTTCCCTGCTCTAAGCACCGGTATTTTTGGCTATCCAGTCTACAAGGCAGCCCAGGTAGCCATAAAGGCAATCAAGGATTATCTCGCGGGTGATACTAAAATAGATCTAGTAAGGATGGTCCTTTATGACCAGTCATCCTACGAAGAGCATGTCCGGGCACTCCAAGCGCTAAATGCCAGCGTTGAACTTGGTTAGAAGGATATGAAGGTAGCTGCTATTATCCCTGCCAGGTATGCCTCGAGCCGTTTTCCGGGCAAACCACTTACACTCATCAAGGATAAACCCCTTATTCAATGGGTCTACGAGAATACCCTTAGATGTGGAAGTATTGATACCACCTTAATTGCAACAGATGACATGAGAATAGTGGATGCCGTTAAAGGCTTTGGGGGAAAGGTGGTCATTACTTCGAGCACTTGTACATCTGGTACAGACCGCGTGGCAGAGGCAGTAAGCATGCTAGACTACGAAATCGTAGTAAACATACAGGGCGACCAGATCGTCTTCGACAAGGATGCCGTTGCAAGAGCAATCGATAGACTCAAACAAGGCGCTACCATGGTTACCATAGCAACGCCTGCATCGGTGAGGGAGATGGATGATCCAGACACAGTCAAGGTGGTATATGACAATAATGGTAATGCGCTCTACTTCTCAAGGTCCCCATTGCCCTACGCAAGGACTGAAGGGTTCTGGCAACCTTTAAAGCACGTTGGTATATACGTATTTAAGAAGGACCTTCTCATGAGGTTGACGCGGCTTGAGCCAAGTCCCCTGGAAAAAACCGAGTCACTGGAACAGCTCAGAGCCCTTGAGAACGGTATCAATATAGGGATGGTCGTATCCAAAGGAAAATTTTTCGAAATAAATACGCCAGAGGATGTAAAAAGGTTTATTGAAAATTGGTAAGATTAATCCTCATACTGTATAATTTGCTCTGGAACATCCTTGTATGGCCAGCTATTCCACTTCTCAGTAGGCATAGTAATTTCAAGGGCACTATCATGCAGAGACTTGGGTTCAGGATACCTCCAATCGGTGATCCAAAAGTCGTTATGTGGTTACATGCTTCGTCCGTTGGAGAGGTCAAGGCCTCCGTTGAACTGGTAAAAAGGATCAAGTCAGAAAGACCTGACATGTTCATAATGGTTACATCCATGACTGCAACAGGTAGAGAGATTGCGGCAAATGAGATGCCTAGCGATCTTGTCTTACCACTACCTTTTGATATAAACTGGGTAATACGAAAATATCTGGAAACGGTAAGGCCAAGCATCCTTGTAATCGTAGAAACAGAGATATGGCCCAATCTAGTACTGGAGGCAAAAAAGAAGGGGACAAAGGTGGTATTTATAAATGCCCGCATCGGCAAGCATACATTTACCAGGTACTTGAACCTGAGGCAGTTATCAGACTTAATACTTAGGGATACCCATGTGCTTGCTGTAAGCAAAAAGGACGCGGAACGCTTTTCGAGGCTAGGGGCTAATGCTGTTACATGCCTTGGCAATCTCAAACTGGATTCCATACACGTGGCTGACCTGCATGACAGAAAGGAGATAAAAAAAGCTCTCGGTGCCGAGAACAGGCCTGTTTTCATAGCTGGAAGCATAAGGGAAGGAGAGGAAAGGTATGTTGTGGAGGCCGTCAGATATGCCAAGGACAAGATTACCGGCCTATTTTCCATCCTAGCCCCAAGGCATTCATCTAGTGGGATAATGCTGACTAGGCTATTGGATAATGCCGGGATGAGATGGGCCTTGAAAAGCAGATACGACAAGCAACAGGCAGATAATATCGATGTGCTTATAGTGGATACCTTCGGAGAACTCTTCTATCTCTACGGTGCATCCGACATTGCATTTGTAGGGGGTAGCCTAGTGGACTCAGGTGGTCAAAACATACTGGAGCCACTTGCATGGGGAATACCTACCATGCATGGGCCTCACATGGAAAACTTTGCATGGGCACTAGAAGTAGTTGGGCCATTTACTTTAAAGTTAAAATCTCCTGAAGAACTAGGGAAATACATTGTAGACGCATTTGAGAACATCGAAGATAACATGGCAAAGGCAATGAATGCACGTGGCGTATTAAAAGCGTCCATAGGCACAACCGACGATTACGTAACCGCGCTGAATATGCTATTGGACTGACCCTGGCCTATTGGCAAGCGTGTACAGGTATGAGACAAGCTCGTTTCCATAATGAAGGTATTGGTACGTATCAAGGCCGACCTGCCTTATGCTTTTTATCTTCGCAAGAAATACCCTGCTACCTAGGCGTGTCAATTGCCTGAGGGCATAGGAAATCCTAGGATATTCATCAGGCAACACAAAGAAAGGCCTAAGGTTTATATCCTCCATGATAAGAAGCATCTTTACCTTTCCCCCCAAGATACTTGACGAAAGATTCACCATACCAGCATTCTTTATCTTTATTGCCAGCGATCTCGGGGGCATGATTTCAACAGATCCTAGGGAACTAGGCAATTTAACACTTATCTCTATATGTCTCCTAATGCCCCAGGGTCTGTAGACGGGATTAGCCCTTGAGATCCTTTCCAGGCCGGAGAATTTTTCTACCATGCCAGGTAGCTCTAGGTATATGTAATCACCTTCGCGTACCGCATAATGCTTAACACTCACTGATAACTCTTCTATGCCCGGGTATACCCGATAATTAGTTATGTATGGACCTGCTGGCTTAGCGCCCTTGCTTATCCCAGATACAAGTATCTGGAAATGCTGTTTCCTCATTTCCGGAGTTATTTCTGAAAACATCTTTTTGAAGTGGGCATAGGCCATTCCATAGATCTTCCTCGTCCTCTTAATAACAACGTTACCATTGCAAGACAGACCTACCTCAACACTTATGTCTTCCCTGTCCCTCAAACTCGGATCCAGAGCTGTAATTTCGAATGCATTGCCACTAGCCAGGTCAAGCCCTAGGTGGCCATCGTCCGGTGTACTGCCAATGGGCGTGTACTGGTCGGTATCGTTCAGGTATACATATCCCTTGGAGGTCTTCACGCGTACGAGCACAGTAGGAAACCACGCAGGGTTGGGGTAAGTCATTACCGGGCCCACGAGCCTCCTGTCGTAGTTGACAGGAGAAGCAAGCACGTATTCAGGTCCAAGGTTTCCTGCTTTTAGCATGGTGTATAATAACACAGCAATGTCTGCAGAGTTACCATAGCCATCTCTTAATGTCCTGTCCGCAGGAGAAATACAACGCAGAGGCAGGCTGAATATAGGTATATCAATCGCGTGTATAGTCTTTACCACATAGTCACGTATAGCCCTTATCTTGTCCAGATCATCCGACATGCCCTTTATAATTTCACGGGCCTTCCCAGCTGCAACTTCCTGGGATAGACTTGACTTTAACAAGATCTTTCTCAACCCGGATGAGTAGGATTTCCAGTTACCCGCTGAAACAAAGACCATGGGCTCAAAGCTGTACCACGGTGGCATGTAATCCTCTTGCTTTACTGGCGGCACATCCTTCAGGTGAAACTCATAAACACTTTTATCACCAACCTTTGACTCTTCCCTCAACAGATTGGCAAGCCACTCCCCCTTGGCCAATGTACCCTTTAATAACAAGCCCTTCCCAGGATCCGAGATGGTTGCATGCATATTGGTTGGGAGCCTCAGGATAATGTTCCTATCTACAATGGGATAAAAAGAGTTAAGGCACGTATTTACTGAAAACCTTGCATGGGGAACCACGCTGTGAACCTTTCCCAGTATTAAATCCTGATACATGAACGTGTTGTTTAGAGAAAAAAATGGCTGCTCTTTCTTTTCAACAGCCACGGTGTAATCAATGACGCTTCCCACACTCACTGAGGGCATACTCAGAACAAGAATCTTTCCGCTTGGGTACCTCGGTGCATCACCTACCCATGCTGCGTCCATCTCGTTGATATCCCCACTTCTTACAGGTACTATTCTACCTGAAGGTGTTGTAACCGATGCCTTTACAACCCTTACCTTCTCCCATATGGGGTTGTATCCTATGTAAATGTCGCTATTATCCTTTATTCCGGCATACGAGAGGATCTTCATCTTCACATGTCTCGTCTCTGTCCACGTATGTGCATCCTTGACATCAAACTCATCGTTCTCTTCTAAGATTACTGCATCCGGGTAAAATTGCGTATACCATGCCTTTATGCTTCCCACCTCAGCCGAGTTATTTATGCTAAATATGGGCACCTGCTTTTTTGATTCTTCCATTTTCTTAAGCACATGCTTTAGTTCAAGGTAGTCTTTAGGCGAATATTCACTCAGATTCATCTTGAATACGTCTTCAATATCCATACAACCATGTTGCACTTTCACATCCCTGATCCATGTCTCCCCCCTAGCCTTCATTTTATACGAATCTGGGAGAAAGACAGGCTTTTTGAGTGATTTTACCAGTTTAAGGACATAATGTTGTTCTATACCACATGTGTACTGTGTCACGTATGGATATTTCCTCTTATCAAGCCCCATTTTGCTCGTGAGATAGTGTACCATACCCACGTGATTGCACCAATCCATCACAGGGGTCATGACAACATTATGCCCCCTTATCAGGGCATCTTTTATCTCCAGATCCATCTCCAGCTTCAGGGGTTTTTCTGTATCAAGCATGTTTCTGGGCGTTATAATGTAATGCTTCAGGCGGGCCCCTGAAGCCATTTTCTTAACAAGCTTCTCCAGAAATGCCCTGAGCTCGTCAGCTGTGAGCCTAGAAAAGTACCCTCTGTACATATTATCGTTTATTCCACCGAAGACGAAGGTGGTTTTCACCACAAGATCGTTGCCCTTGCCTGGTTCAGCCATTGTTCTTACAACCATCATGTTCCTGTCAGCTGGCTGGACCGGACTTACCTTCAAGGTTTCTCCTTTGGGAGTTGCAACCAAGTAGCTCCTATTACCAAGATAGGCCGGGAAAAGAACCTTGGTACTCTCGTCCGTCGGGTCCATTAGTATGTAAGAAGAACCGTCTTTTCTACGTACACATGCAATGGCATGGTTAAAAAAAGGTTGTGGTACGTCAGGGTCCTTCCTCGGGCCAACCATAATTAGCACTGGATAGGCATCAAAGCCTGCAAGTCTGAGCATGGAAACCAGTAGTGCTGCCTTGTCCCTGCACACACCTGCACGGTTATGAAAGGTCATGGAAGCCGGATGCGGTTCATAACCCGGGGCCTTCTTCTCTAGTGTTATACCAAGGTATCTTATCTCGTGCGATACCCAGTAAAAGATGGCCTCCATCTTCTTCTGCCTATTCTTTATGCCCCTTGTCAGGAACTGGGTCTTTTCACGCATATCAGGGGTAATACTAAATAAACTGGGTTTACAGAGGTTCCAGTACCAACGGGATATCCATCTCCAGTTTCCTATCGTGCTAACGAGCACCCTCTGTACAACGGTATATACCGGTGGCATGTCAGGTTCGGGGAAAACCTGGGGTACATTTTTTGCAACCCATGTGTAAACTATTACTCCATCTCCTTCCTGTTTTTTGTACGTAATAGTTCCCCTTACCTCGTCTTTTATCGAGATCTTCTTAAGTGGCCTGGACTTTGGGGCAACTATGGTGTAGGTAAAACGACCTATCGGGTTTAAACCCTGAAGTGCAACATAATCACTCCACGTGCCCGGTAAAAGGGCTTTCTTAAAATGATCCTTGATTACAAAATGCAAGGTATCCCCTATCTCAAGATCCGGTACGGTCACTTTAAGGACCTTCCTGTTGGGATTATAGATATTTTCCTCCATCTGGTTGTGGCTTACCGTGACACTGCTATTGGAGTCTATATCAACGGGTATTGATCTACCATTGGGCTTAATAATTTCTACCTTTGTAAAGCCTGTTGTATTATAGGGAATTGTAAAGTATGATGATATTACGTTAAGAGACCTTTTTCCCTTTTCCGTGAGCACCTTCTCGTATGATTCGAAGATCTCGGTATAGGTTCCATCTGCCCTGTATCTTACCCACCTTTTATCGCTTACCTCTACAATATCAGCGTTGGGATACTTTTCTCTTGAAACTCCCTTTGCTAGTCTTATTGCTGCATCCTTGTTGATGGGTATCCATCTTGTCTCAGGTGACCTTTGCTTCGCCACATGGGCAAGGGCAAGACAAGGTATCAATAAGAAAAAGAAAGCCATGTAGATCTTCTTCATGTTACAGCCCCCGCAGCTCTTGTAATAGCTTGTTCTACTGATATTAAGGACAGCAAAACCAATAAAATAATCAAATCGATTAAGGGCATTGTCAAGGATAAAGATCACGCAATATTAATCCTGCTAAAAATATCAACTTTTATTATTGACATAAGGGTTTATTTGCATTAATCAAGTATAACATCTGAAATACGAAATTATAATAGTAAACCGATGAAAACCTACTAGAAGCTTTCCGGTTAAATATTTTAATCTCGCTATTTCAGAAATAAGAAACAGGTTTCTTGTCACTGGCATGGATAAGAAACTAGAACTAAAGAGGTGTTTAGATGTCACAAGGTACAGTTAAGTGGTTTAACAGCCAAAAGGGTTATGGGTTTATAACAGAAGACGGTGGAGAAGATGTATTTGTTCATTTCTCGGCCATTAAAGAAGACGGTTTTAAAACCCTCGAAGAGGGAGAAAGAGTTTCCTTTGATATAGTACAGGGGTCAAAGGGCCCGCAGGCCTCTAACGTGACAAAGCTGTAGTATAAAGGTAACTAGCATCCGGGGCATGGTCTCATGCCCCGATCCTCATATCCGACTATTTATTTGTAATTTCTAGTAAAGATATCACCCAATCGAACTTACTAAAGTAACTCCTCTAATCACTTATTAAAAAACAGAGTGCGTGTAAGACCAACCGGGGTGCTATGTCCTCAAGGTCGTAAAACCGCTGGTCAGACTAGAGAATATACCTGGTAAGGTCCTCTTTCTGCATTATGGGCTCTAGCTTGTCCTTAACGTAGACCGCATCTATGGTAACGGCATCCTTAATATCAGTGGCCCTGAAGGAGATATCTTCAAGTAGTTTCTCAAGCACGGTATGGAGCCTCCTAGCGCCTATATTCTCTGTATGCTCGTTTATATACTGTGCAATGGATGCAATCTCATTAATAGCATCGTCGCTGAATACCAGTTTTAGTCCTTCCGTGGCTAAAAGCGCCTGATACTGTTTTACAAGGGCATTTCGAGGTTCGGTAAGTATCCTCACGAAATCCTCCTTTGAGAGAGAATTTAGTTCCTCCCTGATGGGAAACCTACCCTGAAGCTCTGGTATCAGGTCAGAAGGCTTACTCACATGAAAGGCCCCTGCCCCGATGAACAGGATGTGGTCTGTCTTTACCGGTCCGTACTTGGTATTTACGGTAGTACCCTCTACAATAGGTAAAAGGTCTCTCTGCACGCCCTCCCTTGACACGTCTGGACCTTGTGAAGATTGCTTACCAGCAACCTTGTCGAGCTCGTCTATAAAAACAATGCCCGCATTTTCAACTCGCCTGCGTGCCTCCTCGGTTACCTTGTCCATGTCGATTAACCTATTGACCTCTTCCTGGGCTAGAAAATCAAGGGCATCCTTGACCTTCATCTTCCTTTTCCTAGTTCTCTTGGGCATTATACTCGAGAACATCTCCTTGAAATCGATACCCATCTCTTCTATACCCTGGTTCGAGAAAACCTCTATAGCAGGCATGGAGGTTTCCCTGACATCAACCTCGACTATCCTATCGTCTAAGAGTCCATCTATTAGCATCTTGCGAAATTTTTCCCTGCTTTCTGTATGGGCATCCCTCTCGAGCGGCAAAAGGTAATCAAGTAACCTTTCCTGTGCAAGTTCCGTTGCCCGTGCTTTTATCCTCTCGCTTTCCTCGTTTTTCACCATCTGAACGCCTAGACGCATAAGGTCCCTTATTATGGACTCGACATCCCTTCCAACGTAGCCAACCTCTGTGAACTTGGATGCCTCCACCTTGACAAAGGGTGCTTGTGCTAGCTTAGCAAGTCTCCTTGCTATCTCGGTCTTGCCCACTCCGGTTGGGCCAATAAGTATTATATTCTTTGGGTATATCTCGTCCCTGATATCCTCCGCTACTCTTTGCCTGCGCCACCTATTTCTCAGTGCCAGCGCCACAGCACGTTTCGCCTTGTCCTGACCAATTATATACTTATCCAGCTCGGCCACTATCTCTCTTGGTGTAAGTTCTTCCATCAAAGCTCCTCAAAAGTAAAATTTTTATTTGTGTATATGCATAGATCAGAAGCAATTTCCATGGCCTTTTCAACTATCTGCTTTGCATTCAAATCAGTATTGGCCACCAACGCTTTTGCAGCGGCAACTGCATACTGACCGCCAGAGCCTATGCCGCATACATCGTCGTCCGGCTCCACGACATCCCCGGTGCCAGAGATTATAAATGTCTTCTCACTGTCCGCAACTATCATAAGTGCCTCGAGTCTCCTCAGGATCCTGTCCGTACGCCAATCTTTACCCATCTCAACAGCTGCCCTTGTAAGGTTACCTCTGTATTCCTTCAGCTTGGCCTCAAACCTCTCGAACAAGGTAAATGCATCAGAGGTAGACCCTGCAAATCCTGCAAGCACCTTGTCTTCGTGCAGTCGTCTTACTTTCCTTGCCTTCCCCTTCAGTACAACATCTCCCATGGTAACCTGCCCGTCTCCGGCAACCACAACATGCCCATTTCTCCTTACACACAATATGGTGGTGCCCCTTGTTTCCATATTACCTCCCATCATCCCTTTGCCCTAGGATGCGAAGCATCGTATACCTTCATTAGATGATCGATGCCCACGTGGATATACCTTTGCGTTGTAGAAAGGCTTGCATGTCCAAGCATCTCCTGTATTGATCTAAGGTCAGCCCCTGCATCTAGCATATGCGTTGCAAACGTATGCCTCAGTACGTGAGGACTGACATGCCTTGCTATGGCCATTCTCGTTGACCACTTGTACACAATCCTCCGTATGCTTCGTGATGTAAGCCTTTTCCCCTTGTTATTTAAAAACATGGGTTCATCCACGTATATAGGATCTTTTATGCCCCTGTGGAGAAAATATTTCATTAGGGCATCTATGGCGTAGCGACCAACTGGTACTATTCTCTGCTTCGAGCCCTTGCCTGTTACCCTTATCACCTGCGATTCAAGGTCAAGATCCGAGCAGTTAAGGGATTCCACCTCGCCCACCCTTAGACCAGAAGAATACATAAGTTCAAGTATTGCTTTATCCCTAGGGCTATCTGTCTTCTCTAAGAGATCCCTTATTTCGTCCGGGGTGAGAAAAGTTGGAAGTTCCTTTGGGGCCTTCATTGATCTAATACAATCAAACGGATTCGTATCAAGGTCAGAGTTCGAGACAATGAAGTCATAAAAACCTTTAATCGCACTGAGCTTACGGTTTATCGTACTTTTGCCATAGTGGGAGTACATTTGTAACATGTAAGAACGCACCTCTTGACGGCTTGGTATATCCACCCCTTTTTCTACGAAAAAATCTACCACTTGTTGAATATCATTCATATATGCTCTGTATGTCTCTTCAGATAGACCTTTCTGGTCAAGAATATACAGTTTATAACGATTAATCATCCATGTGTAATCTATTCTCACTAAACCAAACTTACAACGGATTTCAGGCAATATCAAGTATATAGGAATTAGACACCATCTCACTTCACCATTTGTGCTTCCATGCATAGGCTGAATGAGACGAGCTAACCTTAGCCAAGCCTACTTGTTGTGACACACAAAAATTGATATAGCTAAGTCATGAAGATATGTATCATAGGTGCCGGTAGAACGCGAAATGGCATAGGACAGTACACGGCCAGGTACTTCCAAGCATTAGGTGCTGAGGTCGTAGCCACCCTGGGATCCAATCCCCAATCATCACTTATGGCGTCAAGCCTACTTGCTACCCATGGCATACATGCCGAACCCCTTAGAACTATAGATGATATCGACAGTATAAAAAATATCGACGCAGTTGCAATTACATCACCAGCAGAGACCCACAAATCTTACCTTAAGACATGCATTAGAAAGGGTTTAAACGTGTTCTGTGAAAAACCCTTAATCTGGCCGGTTGACATGCCTTTTCTTGAATCAATACTTAAGGAGTGCAGCGAAAGAGGTATAACAATTGCCATGAACTCACAGTGGGTGTTCGCTCTCCCTGACTACTTTGGTCTCTGCGGGCACATAAAAAAACCAAGGAGCTTCTTCATGCACCTATGTCCAGCTGCATCAGGGTCTTTCATGATACCCGACGCCATACCTCACTGTCTGAGCATACTTTACGAAGTGCTAGGCAACGCAGAGATAAGAAACATAGATGTACACAACCATAAAGACAAGATTAACGTGAGCTTTGATTACCTTGCTAAAGAAGTGATTTGCAAAGCATCAATTCTCATGGTAAGGCAGGACAGCCAGCCAAGACCTATGGCCTTTGGTTTTGATGGCAAGATCGTAAGACGTATTGTGGACATGGAAGATTATAGTATACAACTAATGTACGGAAAAAGGGCTGTTGATATAGAAGACCCGCTTAAAAAATCGATCGAGAATTTCATCCGCTCATGCCATAGAAAAACAGAGCCGGTTGTGGGAAAGGAACATATACTTGCCACAACAAGCATGCTAAACCATATCTACGAAGAGGGGACACAATGCTAAAGGATAAGGAATTCGATTTCAGCGCAAAACTGAGGCAGGCATCAACCATAAGAAGGTTAAAGGAATATATTGAATGGCAGAGGGGCATAAGAAACTCGGGTTCTGGTGGGAGTATTCCCCTATGGGCCCCTGTGTCCATAAACATGGACCTCACCTCTGCATGCAATTTTGCATGTCCACATTGTGTAGATTCTGGAATCATACACAAGGCATATTCCCTAGACACCAAAACCATAAAGAAAAGTATAGATACCCTTGAAAAAAACGGGCTTCTATCAATTATACTCATAGGCGGTGGAGAACCCACCATGCACAAGGACTTCGAGGAAATAGCCACCTACATAAAACAAAAGGGCCTTCAGCTTGGAGTAGCCACAAATGGATCCAACCTAAAACGCCTCATACGCGTGGCAGAGATCTTTGAGAAGGGTGACTGGGTAAGGCTCTCTCTTGATTCGGCAAACGAAGAGACGTTCGCTGCATCGCACAGGCCTCCAAAGAACGTGACCCTTAAAGGTATACTGGAAGACGCAAGGATGCTAAAACAAGCAAACAGAAACATATCGCTAGGTTACTCGTTTGTTATCGTGTGGCCAGGTATACACATGAACGGCCACGAGCTAGTCTCAAACATAGACCAGATGGCAAAAGCGGCATCGCTTGCACATGAATACGGTTTTGACTTCATCTCATTCAAACCATGCCTAGTAAGGCTCGAAGATTCCAAGAAAGAGGCCCTTGTGGATGATAGGGACAGAAAGAGACTCGCCCAGGTTGCATCCGATATTACAAGGGGACTTGAACATGTTAAATCCGGAAAACATCCCAAGGTATTGGAGAGTGTAAACCTAAGGGCCATGCTTTCAAATAGCGTTGGAGAACTTGAAAGACAGCCTAGGACTTGTCACATGCAGTTTTTCAGGACCGTGCTATCACCTTTCGGTATCTATCTATGCACGGCATTTAGGGGCGTGGAAACTGCATTGATCGGTCCTTCAAATGGATACTCAGATCAGATAAAACTGGAAGAAAGTCTTCATAGGCTTGAGAAATCCATACTGGAGTTTGATGCAAGCAAGGAGTGCTCAGAGGTAGCATGCTTTTATCACCATGTAAACTGGTGGATAGAAGATTTCATTGAATCAGGCAATGATGTGGACACGCTTGAGACACTAGAGGATGATAATTTCTTCCTCTGATTTGCTTAACATGAAGATATGCGTTATACATCTAAACCAAATTGGCGACTTGGTCTTTTCCCTGCCTCTTTTGCAAGCATTACGCGATAATTATCCTACTGCTGTTGTACATTCAGTTCTACGGCCTTACTTGCAAGACCTATTAAAAGAGAGCCCCCTTGTAAACACGATCATCCCTAGGCCAGTAGGCATTTCAAACGATATACGCACACTCTTAAAACTGAGGAAGACCCAGTACGATCTAGTGATATGCCTAGCAAGGTCAGAAGCAGCTCTCCTGATGACTGCCATGAGTAAATCTAGAATGAAAGCAGGCTTTAGGCGTAAAGGCCTTGACCTGTTGCTGGACGTAAAGGTGACCACAGAAGGTCACAATTCATGGTATAACAACGCAAGGCTATTAAAGGCCCTTGGCATAGTGATCAAAAAGAACAATTACGTAGGGCTGCTGAGAGCAAGTAACAATGACATAGACAAACGTGATTTGCCTCAACGCTATGCAGTAATATCCCCAGGCACATCCAGGAGAAGGCAGGCAAAGGCATGGAAGGCTGAGGGCTTTGCCGAGGTTATATCTAGACTCTATAAAAAAGGGATTTCGTCTATTATCGTGGGAGCAAAGGATGAATGGATTGTAAATGAAGATATCAGGCAAAAGACCTTAGAGATTGGGAAGGACGTGCAAGTGATTAACCTCTCAGGCAAACTTGGTCTTGGACAGGTACTAGCCCTACTCAAAAATGCAGACATTTTCGTGGGTATAGACTCGGGCATCATGCATCTAGCGTCTGCTTTAGACATACCTACTGTGGGTATATTTGGGCCCACAGATCCCTTTTACGTAGGGCCTCAAAACAAGAAAAGTATCGTTGTGAGAAGAGAAGATCTTGAATGCGTACCTTGCTATCTAAAACCATGCAGGCATAGAAAATGCCTGGAAGGGCTTGAAGCAGATGCAGTGTACAATGCATGCGAAAGGCTCATATCTTAAAGTAAAGGGCTTCCCATTGTGCCCTGTACGTCTTATCGTTTTCATACTATAATGATTAGTGTCCTGGGACTCACGAAAACTGCCGATGGGCATAGGCGACAGGATGCCCTTGGCCAAGGAGGCACATGGAAGTAATCACAACTCACCTCAATACAGACTTCGATGCATTTGCATCCATGATCTGTGCAAAGCTGCTTCACCCACGGGCAAAGCTTGTTTTCCCTGGATCCCAAGAAAAGGGCTTGCGAGACTATCTTAGTCACAGCGAGCTGGCAAAAAAACTTGATATATTCAACCTAAAAGATATTAACCTGGATGATATAAAAAAGATTATACTCGTGGATACCAAGCAGCTCTCCAGGATTGGAGTGTTCTCTTCCATAGTTAAAAGAGGCGAGGTCAAGGTAATTGTATACGATCATCACCCCCCCTCACCTGATGACATAACCACAGATATAGATTACAGCCAAGAGCTAGGTGCAAATACTACTCTCATGATACGTTTTCTAAAGCAAAAAGGCATAGTACCAAGTCCCGAGGAGGCAACCATCATGGCCATAGGTATATACGAGGATACTGGCTCTCTTTTGTACCCATCTACCAGACCTGAAGACTGCATGGCCATGGGTGAACTACTAAAATGGGGTGCTGATCTGAAGCAGGTCTCTAGAACCATCTCCAAAACTCTTACACCAGAGCAGGTAGATATACTAGACCAGCTCATAAAGAATGCCTACACCCTCATAATAAACGGCAGCAAGATCCTCGTAACTAAATGCATATCCTACGTTTACGTGGGCGACTTTGCCATGCTGGTGCACAACCTCTTGGACATGCATTCGCCAGATGCTGTTTTCGCTCTCGGGCTTATGGGCGACAGGATATACCTAGTTGCAAGAAGTTCCTCCCCCCAGGTCAACACGGCCAAGATAAGCGAACATTTTGGAGGTGGAGGGCACCCAACAGCTGCAGCAGCAACCGTAAAAGGCATTACACTTGAGCAGACAGAACAGAGGCTTATACATATACTAGAAAAAGAGACAAAGCCATTGATTACAGCAAGGGATATAATGACTTTTCCTGTAAAATCTATCATGGTCAACACAACCATGGAATATGCCAGGCAAATCCTGAACAGGTACAATATAAATGCAGTGGTTGTTACAACCACTGGTAGAAGAATAGCGGGTATAATAACGAGGCAGATAGTATCCAGGGCGCTGGCGCACGGGCTTGGCGATTTTCCTGTCAAGGAATACATGATCCGAGACATAAAATCCGTGCATCCCGACGCCGCGGTATGGGATATAAGAAAGATAATAATAGACGAAAACCAGAGGCTACTTCCTGTCACATCAGGCACTAGCGTTGAAGGTGTGATAACCAGGACAGACCTACTAAGGGTAATGCATGATAAGATGACACGGATAGAGGGTTCAGCATACCCTGCATCACGGACCAAACCTGTAAAGAATATCCTTAAGGAAAGGTTACCGCAGGATCTTTATAATATGCTTATAGATGCCGGTGAACTGGCTGACTCAAAGGGATTCAACGTGTACCTTGTGGGAGGAATTGTAAGGGACATGCTATTGAGAATTGACAATCTAGATATTGACTTGGTTGTGGAAGGGGATGGCATCTCCTTTGCCAAGGCACTATCGAAAAGCCTCAATGCAAGGGTTGCGTGTCATGATAAGTTCAAGACAGCTGTGATAACCTTGAAGGGCCATAGACATATAGACATTGCCACAGCTAGGCTAGAATACTACAACTACCCGGGTGACCTTCCTCAGGTGGAGGAATCAACATTGAAACTCGACCTGTACAGGAGAGACTTTACCATAAACACCATGGCAATAGCCCTCAACCCCCAAAGATTCGGGGAATTAGTGGATTACTTCGGGGCACAGAGGGATCTGAAGGAAAGACGTATCAGGGTCCTCCACTCCTTGAGCTTCGTGGAAGACCCGTCAAGGATCCTTAGGGCAATAAGGTTTGAACAACGTTTTGGCTTTTCCCTTGGCAAGCAAACACAATCTCTTGTTCAATCAGCCATAAAAGCAGGCTTCTTAAAAGAGGTATCAAGTAGGCGCATATTCCACGAATTAACCCAGATCCTCTCAGAGAAAGACCCTATACCCTGCATGACAAGACTAAGAGAACTGGGGATACTTAATGCCATACATCCTTACCTCGATTTCAATAGCTCAAAGAAAGATCTGTTTTCAAGTATCAGGGAAACTCTCACCTGGTTCAACTTGCTTTACACTCATGAAGCAGTACAGAGCTGGACCCTCTACATTCTGGCACTCATAGGAAGCGTAAAATCATCAAGAGCAATCTCTCTACTAACATCATTGGGGCTTGAACCACGTGAGATAAGGAGACTGCTTGCCTCGCGTGAGACCGTGCTAGCCATTCTTAAGGAATTTGCAAAAAAAAGTCCCAAGAGCCCGTCATGGGTGGTACGGCTCCTTGAGAACAAGGAGATAGCCGACATACTTTACGCAATGGCAAGGACAAAAAGCCCTGTAGTAAAAAAGATGATATCCTCCTACATTACGACCTGGCGTAACTACAAGCCACCTGTAACAGGTAAGGACCTCATCTCCATAGGCTTCAGGGAAAGTAAGGACCTAGGTGATTGTTTAAATACAATAAAGGAAAAGGGACTGAATGGAGAAATAAAGGACGCAAAAGAGGCGATTGAATTTGCAAAAAGGTTCTTAGAGACCACAAAACCAAAAGCCCGTGGCAGACCTTCCTGAAACTTCCAGTAAAGACCTTATTTTTTGTGTTTGCATCGGGCGAAGGCTTTCTAGTATATGAATTTCATTATGGACCGCCGGATAGAACAACTCATCCGCAAGGGTGCAAAGATTGTTGCACCTAATAACACATGGATATCCCCAGAAGTGAACCTGGATAACATATCCGGCAAGGATACAATTATATACCCTGGTTCAAGGATCAGAGGAAAAGACACCGTAATTGCGCCAGGTGTAGAGCTCGGCCTCGAGGGTCCCGTAACCATTGAGAATTGTATACTTGATTCCGGAGTAGAGTTGAAGGGTGGATATTTCAGGAACTCAGTATTCTTATCAGGGTCCACCATGGGTATGCCAGCACATGTCAGGGAGGCCTGCATAGTTGAGGAACAGGTAAAAGCAGCACATGCAGTAGGACTGAAGCAGACCATTTTAATGCCCTATGTTACACTCGGCAGCCTGATAAATCTGTGCGACTGCTTGGTGGCTGGGGGCACGGGACCAGACGATCATACAGAGATAGGTAGTTCCTTTATTCACTTCAACTTTTCGCCAGACGGTCAGAAGGCAACCCCATCCCTTATAGGGGATGTACCAAGGGGTGTAATGTTAAAAGAGCCACGCATATTTTTAGGTGGCCAGGGTGGCATTGTAGGACCAACCAGGATAGCATTTGGAACCGTCTCAAGCGCAGGATCCATATTGAGAAACGATGTCCTAAAGCAGAACCAGCTCGTAAGTACAGCCAACAGGGAATTCTCGAAAGATCTCACCACCTACTCCCCAAAAAGGATGAAAAGGGTATTGTTTAATAACGTTCTATACATAGCGAACCTGATCGCGCTAAGGCAATGGTATTCCAATGCAAGAAGACCTTTCTTCCAGGCAAAGCCCATGGGCGATAAGATTATCACTAACGCCCTTATGATACTGGATATTGCCAAGTCTGAAAGATTGAAAAGGCTTATAAAGTTCTTAGCCACTAGGGACGCGAGCGAAAGAAAAAATATACAAGGAGATAATCTCTTGCAAGATGTAGATCAGGTGATCGGCTTATTAGACAAGGAGACCCACTCAGCACGAGCAAACAGACTGATGCATGAATTTCTTAAGGCATTCAATCCTGAAGAAAAGGCCAGAAAGGGAATCGATTATATAGATGCCATAAAAAATCTTGATAAAGAGACATCGGTTAGGGGCACAGCATGGCTATATCAAGTGGTACAGGACAACCTAGAGGCACTAGGTCCGTATATGCCATCATTAAAGAAGGCTTTAATCCAAGAAGCTTCTGGAAAAGAGGATAACCTTATAGCATGAAAAAGATATTTGGGACAGATGGCATACGCGGCGAGGTCAACCGTAAACCTATGGATGTTGCTACAATAGTAAAGGTTGGCCAGGCAGTAACGATCTATTTCAGAAAAAACAAGCACCATGCACGGATTATCGTGGGTAAAGATACACGTCTGTCCGGATACATGGTCGAAAGCGCGCTAGAAGCAGGTATCACGTCAATGGGTGGCGATGTCTACGCAGCAGGAGTTCTGCCAACACCTGCTATAGCGTTCCTCACCACAGACATGAGGGCAGATGCAGGCGTCATGATCTCTGCCTCGCACAACCCCTTCCATGATAACGGCATAAAGATCTTCTCCAGTAAGGGGCAAAAACTACCGGACAAAGACGAACTAGAGATAGAAAAATTGATATTCAAGGATAATCTAGAGAGCCTTCTTCCTGGAGCAAAGGACATGGGAAGGGCTTACAGAATTAGCGATGCCATAGGAAGATACATAGTCTTTCTAAAGCAAGCATTCCCTAGTGAACTCTCCATGGATGGTCTCAAGGTTGTCATGGACTTAAGTAACGGCGCAACATTCAGGGTTGCCCCAAAAATCTTTGGTGAACTCGGTGCTGAAGTAGAGTTCATACATGCACAACCTGATGGGATTAACATAAATGACAATTGTGGTTCCCAGCACCCGGAAGACATCGCAGAGAGGGTTAAAGAGACTGGCTCAGACATAGGACTCGCCTTTGACGGCGATGGCGACAGGCTCATAGCAGTGGACGAAAAGGGTGCTGTTCTCAGGGGTGACCATATAATGATGATATGCGCAGAAACGATGAAAAAGGACGGCACATTAAGGAACAATACACTGGTAAGTACAGTTATGAGCAACCTAGGCGTTGATATTGCGTGCGAGCGACTTGGCATAAAACACGTTGTGACCCAGGTGGGAGATCGCTACGTGCTCGAGGAAATGCTAAGGCTAGGTGCTGTATTTGGAGGTGAAGATTCGGGACACATGATTTTTCTTGACCATCTCCCAACGGGTGATGGAATAATAACTGCCCTAAAGCTTATAGAATGTATGCTAAAAAGAAATAAACCCTTATCAGAGCTCTCTAATATAGTTGATATCTTCCCACAGGAACTCATAAATATCACGGTAAAAACCAAGCCAGACCTAATCACCATACCCAGTGTAAAACAAGCCATAGATGAAGTAGAAAAACGGCTTGGACGCCTAGGTAGAGTATTGGTAAGATATTCCGGAACACAGCCCATGTGCAGGGTTATGGTAGAAGGCCCAGAACAAGACACTACTAGGAGGTACTGCGAGCAGATTGCCAGTGCCATCCGTGATGCAATAGGATAGTATCATGGTATGAGACATGAACCGCAAGAAAGCCCTTGACCTTGGGAAGGACCTCACATATAGGCATGAAGAGAAAGGGGATGTAGCTCAGCGGGAGAGCATCGCGTTCGCAACGCGGGGGTCGGGGGTTCAAATCCCCTCATCTCCACCAACAATCCAACTCCATTGGATTACAGAAGTCCATTGGGACGAGGCCAGTACTCGATAAAAGGTTTATAGTTTATTTATTAAAGCCGATACTATTCTTGATAATGAGACTCATTTATGCAACAGACATCCATGGCGACTTTGAAAAGGTCAAAAAACTCCTATACGGAACCATCGCTGACATCTACATCATAGGCGGAGACCTGATTGACATGCCGTTCTACAACATGGGTACATCCATAAGATACCACGAGCTCCAGTCATATTTTCACGGTCTCAGGAGAAAGATGGGCAAGGAACATATGCTTATAGAGGATTTCGTAGAGGAGCTACTCAAGAAACCCACAACACCTGAAGAAATACAGGACAAGGGTTCCAAGTATCAACAATACACGATCAGGGCGCGCAGGGTAATGCAGCAGAAGTACAAGGTGCTAAAGAATATAATATTAACAAAGCAAAACTCTGAGATATTCTGCCTGCCGGGAAATTACGACATGAACCTCCAGTACACATCACTCAACGATAACGACTTACACCTGAGGTGGTACCAGCTTGCCGGTCTCAGCATAGCAGGTTATGGAGGGGCAGACGTGTGGACACCCGGTATTCCCCAGAAATATATAGTCAAGTATGGTGCGGGCATGGGCTCGGATGACACTCTCAACGAGATGTATCAGTTTTTCCATGCTGTAAAACCGCTCATAATTGTATCACACCAGCCTGCATACGGGATACTCGACAAAGGCACCTACGGCGGCCCCTTTGGATCGCCTTCCCTTCGCACCTACTGCGACAACCATGATGTGCTGCTATGTCTCACCGGCCATGCACACGATGCCTGGGGTGTCAAGCTAAAGGGCAATACCGTATACCTCAACCCATCCAACTTCGGGGAGATCATGACCCCAGCAGGAAAGGTATCCGAGGGAGGCTTTTTCTATCAGATAGAACTAGATGGACTTAGAGTAAAAAAGGTAATCTTTAGAAAGATAAGCAATGGTAACGTCTACGACATAGCAGACTACTACATAAAGGATGCCGAAATAGCAGAAGACATAATAGATGCTGAGAGGTATAATGCTCTCAAGAATAGGGAAAACTTTGACAAAGAGAGTAAAGAATACCCTCATATTCCAGAGATTGAGCTATACAATGACATAAAAAACTTCTTCATGATGTTCCAGACCCGTGAGGCAGAGGACAGGATTGACCTGCTCGAAGAGGTAGCCCTTCTACTCGAAAACAAAATACACGGCCACATTGCTATGGACATCATGGGATCCGTTAACATGGGCCTGTCTCAAAGCACCTCGGACATAGACATGGTACTCTACGTCAGATGTGGAACCAGTAGTAATTGCCCTGATGAGTTTGACAGATGTAGCTACTTCAAGAAGGCCCAGGACATGATCCGCGAGATACTGGGTACAAAATATGAGTTTGAGATAATGGACTGTATCAACCTTGATCTAGTGGAAAACAGCATCAGGGAAAAGAACTTCGAGTGTGAACCCACGCAGCGTTTCGTTGCATATCGGTCGGTATGCAGACCCATAAATTATCGCGCTATTGCGCCTGTAGAAGATCTACTTAACAAAGATATCCTGTTCAGAAAAGAACTAGAGGGAAGCATACAGTCCTATATAAAGATATTTACTACCACGTCCCCGCACATGATATCCTTTAAAAAATACGAGTCTCGCCTGAACTCTTTAGGGGTAAAGCTACCTGAGAATATCAGGAGAAAGATAAAAAAGTATTTAAAGGAAAACGACACCGATAGCACCTAATAAAAATGCATACCTGTATAACGAGACCCAAAGTTCTCAAAGTGCATCTTTTACCATGTCAAAGGGTATGGCACCTTGCCTGACGCATACGGGTGGCCAATTGGTTAGGTCAACTATGGTGCTAGGAGCACCGCCTGCTGTTTTACCCCCATCAAGTATTGCATCTACGTCCAGATGTGCCTCGAGTATGTCTTTTAGCGCAACGGCAGGTGACATGCCACTTATGTTTGCAGAGGTCGACGTTATGGGACCTAGGCCATTGACAAGTTCAAAGGCCAAGGGATGCGATGATACCCTCAAGGCAACCCTACCACCTGGGGCAACCATTGGGTCCAGACCTTCCTTTGCCTTCAGGATCACGGTAAGCGGCCCGGGCCAGAACCTAGATACAAGGGTACTTTTCATTTCATCCATGTACGCGATGGATTCAGCCATAACTAAATCAGAGACAAGTAATATAAAGCCTTTGTCTCTCGCCCTAGATTTTATCTTACATATACGCTCAAGGGCCTTTGCATCATCATATACTGCTCCAAGTGCATAAAAGGTCTCGGTAGGATAACAGACAACAGAGCCTTTTTGAGTAGTTACATAATCCAAGACAAGAGACAGATCAGGGGTTACTATCATTTTTATCTTTGTGTATCTTGCTGTCTGCTTCCATCACCTTCTTGGCCATGTCATCCCTGTATTTTGCCAGCTTTTCTCTTAAGGAAAGGTCACTTAAGGCCAAGAGTTCTATGCTCAATAGAGCGGCATTGGTAGCCCCGGATTTGCCTATTCCAACAGTTGCCACTGGCACACCAGGTGGCATCTGCACGGTTGATAAGAGCGACTCAATACCTCCTAGTGTAGAGGCATCTATAGGCACTCCAATAACTGGTAGACTTGTGTACGACGCAATAACTCCAGCCAAGTGAGCAGACAGGCCTGCGCCTGCAATAATGACTGAGAAACCTAGTTCAGCGGCATTCTTGCTGAATCTTACGACCTCGTCCGGGGTCCTGTGGGCTGAAAGCACCCTCGTTTCGTACTCCACACCAAACCTACTCAACATGCTTGCTGCTTCTTCCATTACTGGAAGGTCAGATATACTGCCCATTACTATGGCTACCTTCATGGCATCCTCTTAAGGGCCTTCTCGCCTATGTCTTTCCTGAAATGAACTGCATCAAAGCTGATCTTGCCTACCGCATCGTACGCCTTTTCTACAGCTCTCCTTATATCCTCCCCAAGTGCAGTGACACCAAGAACTCTGCCCCCTGAGGTAAGAAGTGTATTACCTCGCCTTTCCACGCCAGAGCAGAAGACTTTGACACCATCTATCTTCTCTGCCTCTTCTATACCTGTTATCTCCTTGCCCTTCTCATAGCTACCCGGATATCCACCAGAAGCCATTACAACACATACACCGGCCCTTGTATCCCAATCAAGGACCATGTTTTTTATGCTGCCTCCACTTGCCACATCGAGCATAATCGGCACAATATCACTCTTAAGTCTCATCAAGAGTGGCTGCGTTTCAGGATCACCCATCCTCACGTTGAACTCCAGCACTTTTGGCAACCTAGTATCTACCATGAGTCCCGCGTATATAACACCCCTGTATGGGGCACCTATTTCTTTCATGCCCCTTACCAAGGGGTAAAGCACATCCTCCATGACCATGGCATACACCCTTTCATCTACAACCGGTGTAGGTGAATATGCACCCATGCCGCCCGTATTAGGACCCTTGTCTCCATCATATACAGGTTTGTGATCCTGGGACGATGCCATTGGCAGAATATTTTCACCGTCTGATATAGCTATGAACGATGCCTCTTGCCCTCCAAGCCTCTCTTCAATAACCACTTTATCCCCTGCATCGCCGAACTCCCTTTGCACCATGATCCGATCGATTGCATTGTATGCCTCAGATTCACCGTCAGTCACAATTGCACCCTTGCCAGCTGCAAGGCCATCTGCCTTTACCACAACCTTATAAGGCACATTTGAAACGTACGTTCTAGCCTGTTCAGGATCATCGAAAATCGCAAACCTAGCAGTGGGGATATTGTATCTCTGCATCACGGTCTTGGCAAAGGCCTTGGAACCCTCGAGTATGGCTGCCTTTCTATCAGGCCCAAATATCTTAAGTCCATTTTCCCTAAAAACATCAACCAGACCACTTACGAGCGGGGCTTCGGGTCCAACAACGGTAAGGTCTATGTTATTGGACTTTGCAAACCTTGCAAGGTATTCCACATCACCCGGTTTTATATCAATGCACGTGGCATCTTCCAGCATGCCATCATTGCCTGGCGCACAAAAGACTTCATCCACCAGTGTACTCTGGGAGATCTTCCAACAAAGGGCATGTTCCCTGCCTCCAGAGCCAATAACAAGGACTTTCATAGATCACTTCCCTTAATGCCTGAAGTGTCGCATTCCGGTAAATACCATAGCCATGCCATGCTCATCAGCCGCTTCTATAACCTCTTTATCCCTCACAGAGCCCCCAGGTTGAACCACGGCTGTAGCACCAGCCTTTGCCGCCTCGTCCACTCCATCCCTGAAAGGGAAAAATGCATCTGATGCCACGACTGAATCCTTGGTTGATATGCCTTGGTCCTCGGCTTTCATAACGGCAATCCTGGACGAATCCACCCTGCTCATCTGGCCAGCACCAACGCCTACCAGTTGATTTTTGGTTGCATACACTATTGCATTTGATTTGACGTACTTAACAACGGTCCAAGCAAACTTAAGGGCATCCATTTCGTCCCTGGTAGGGGGTCTCTTTGTTACCACCTCTGCATTATCAAGGTCAACATATCCCAGATCCCTTTCCTGCAAAAGTAGGCCTCCCACCACTCTCCTATAATAATAGCACTGTTTTTTCGCCTTCCTACCCTCGGTCATTCCCGGCACCTCGAGAAGCCTTATGTTCTTTTTCTGCTTCAATATCTCAAAGGCCTCCCCTGAATAGCCTGGGGCAACCACTACTTCTGTGAATATACCTGATATCTCCCTTGCGGTTTCGGCATCGAGCTCCCTGTTTACCCCTACTATACCCCCAAAGGCAGAAACACTATCAACAGCAAGGGCTTTTCTATATGCATCTGCAAGGGAGTCTTTTGATAAAGCGGCCCCGCATGGGTTAGAGTGTTTGAGTATAACGCATGCAATGTCATCAAACTCCATTACAAGATCCAGTGCTGCGTCACTATCCATAATGTTGTTGTGCGAAAGCTCCTTCCCCCACAGCTGTTTGGCGGTCGCAATAGAGGGCTGGTCAATAATTATATCCCTGTAAAAAGCTGCCTTCTGGTGAGGATTTTCACCGTACCTTAAAAGCTGTTGCCTCTGGAACTGGACTGTGTACGTAAGAGGGAATGTCTTCTCTTCAATGTCTACGGACCCAAGGTAATTGGATATGGCAGCATCGTATCGCGCAGTTAATGAAAAGGCCTTGCGGGCCAGATTAAAATTGGTCTTCTCTGAAATCTCTCCGCCGGAATTTTCCATTTCCTCTATCACTATCCTATAATCAGCTGGGTCTGTCACCACAGTCACATAGGGATAGTTCTTGGAAGCCGCACGTATCATCGCCGGGCCACCTATATCTATGTTCTCAATAGCCTCTTCAAGGCTGGCACCCCTGGCAACTGTGTTTTCAAATTGGTAGAGGTTCACCACCAGCATGTCTATAGGCAATATACCATGCTCATCCATGGCAGCCCTGTGTTGCTCGTCGTCCCTTATGCCAAGAAGCCCACCGTGGATCTTTGGATGGAGAGTTTTCAGTCTACCGTTCATCATCTCGGGGAAACCCGTATATTCGGAGACATCTTGAACCTCTACCCCATTCTCTTTGAGTATCCTGGCCGTGCCACCAGTGGACAGAATTTCCACTTCAAACCCTGTAAGCCTCTTAACAAAATCAACCACACCACCCTTGTCTGTTACACTTACAAGTGCCCTCTTAATCCTAGGCATGGGATACTATCTCCTTTCTTTTTCCAGATATGTTTAGGTCAGCTGACCATGGTGGAATTACCGCTCCGAAGGTAATACCACGTAAGCAGGGGTGCAAGGCGCTCAAACAAGCCTGGATCGAGATCGCTTATCCATTTTATATGATCCTTCACCTCTACAGTGGATATATCTCCTGTTAGCATGCCCTGTCTGAGGCGCGTGATCCTGAAACTAAGCTTATCCTTCATAAGGGGATCCTTGACATACTCGGACACGTAATGCCTCATCTCGGCAAACGCCTGTTCCACGTCCATCAACCCTGGTGTATTTCTAGACTCAGACTCTATCTCATCCATCAACGCTATGAGAAATGACTTGGCGTCTTCCATTCCAAAACGGTAATCATCCGCCTCGTTATGCATGCCTAAAAGGGATAGATTCCTTGTATGTAAATCTATTGATTCAAAATCTTTTACATAGCCCGAAGCATCCCCAAATATCAGTCTAAGGGTACTCAGGGTCTTTTCCTTCCACTTGATCGCCTTTTCAGGACTAATGGTAAGCCCCAATAGCCTATCCAGTTCTTCCAAGCTGTCCTCTATAGCACCAATTGCTTGTTCTAAATCGTATAGTATCATAGTTAAACGATATACACAGTAAAACCCTCTACGGTCAAGACTGTTAATGCATTGCGCATATATTTATGATAGACATAAAGCGCAATGAATATATACGACATATTGCATGACAGAAAAAGTTTTCCGCTCTATCTTCAAAAAATTCTTAAAAAGCGCAATAGACGTGTACTTAGCACCCAGGGATTGACGCCGTCAGCAGTACTTGTACCTATCTATTACAAAAACGGGGCGTTCAGCGTAATCCTTACGAGGAGGTCCATGAACGTTCAGTATCACAAAGGAGAGGTAGCTTTCCCGGGCGGCAGCATAGAACCTTCGGACAAAGGCCCCGAGGATGCAGCACTGAGAGAGGCCTGGGAGGAAATAGGCCTCAGGCCAGAGTCAGTATATGTCCTAGGCAAACTTGACGACCATATAACTCTCCTGGGGTTTCATATAGTACCTATCGTAGGGTTCATACCGGAGACCTGCGAGTTCAGGATCAATTCCGAGGCAGATTCCCTTTTCTACGTTCCCCTTGAGACCATAGTCACGGATAATGTATGGCAGGCAGAAGAATACAAAGCAGAAAAAAGTAAAATAATGATATACTATCTCAAGGTAAACAACGAGATTGTATGGGGAGCAACTGCAAGAATATTGAAGCATCTTACCGAGATAATTGCAGGAAGACACCTAAAGAACCTTCCCATTTCACCAGAGGCAAAAAGATTCATGGAAGAAAGGCTCATTCATGCGTATAGCGGTCAATAGCCACTCATGTTGCCCATTAATTAAAGGGAAACTTTGAGCCTGTGATCATCTCATAGGCATCAATGTACTTTTTTACTGTCTTCTCTATCACCCCAGCAGGTAGATGCGGCCCAGGAGGTCTTTTATCCCAGTCCAGAGTCTCTAGGTAGTCCCTTACGAACTGTTTATCAAAACTTGGTTGTGACATGCCAGGCATGAACGTATCTTTTGACCAAAAGCGCGAGGAATCAGGGGTAAGGACCTCGTCAATAATTATTAACTCGTCATCGACAAGGCCAAACTCGAACTTGGTATCTGCAATTATAATACCCCTCTTAAGGGCAAAGTCCGCTGCCTTCCTATAGATTTCAATGGAAAGATCCCTTATCCTCTCGGCATTTCTCCTACCTATAATAGATGCAACCTTAGCAAAGTCTATGTTTTCGTCATGGGTACCTGGGCTTTCCTTTGTACTGGGCGTAAAAAGAGGTTCGGGTAACCTCTGGGACTCAACCATACCAGCAGGCAATGTAATACCGCATATTGAGCCTTTCTCCTTGTATTCTTTCCAGCCCGAACCGGCCAAGTAGCCTCTCACCACGCATTCAACAGGTAAAGGCTCGGCCCTTCTTACAAGCATTGATCTTCCTGAGAGCCTAGGATCAGAGTTGAAAGGTGGGGGATACTTGTCAACATCAGATGTCACTACGTGATTCGGAACAATATCGCCAATCATGTCAAACCAAAAAAGGGACAAAAGGTTTAAGACATAACCCTTATATGGTATGGGATCGGGCAATACCACGTCGAAAGCAGAGATTCTATCGGTGGTAACTATAAGCATGCGGCCATCACCGGCATCAAAGATCTCCCTTACCTTGCCAGTTGCTATTTTCTGGGAGCCCTTAACATCAATACTGACTAACACATCTACCATGATATCTGTACCTTGCCAAAAAGGTATTGAAAAAGTCAATAGCCTATTATACAAACAATAGCCCTGTATAACTATGCCTAGGGCCAAAATGACGTAGGTTCCATCATACTTGAAGATACAGGTGTTAGCTATAGAGAAATGAACTTTAGCCGGGATAGCCTGGCCAGAGCGAGGATAGGATGTATTTAGACAACATGCCGAAGCCCTTTGGAAAAATGGTCTACAGGTGTATCGGCTGTGGAAGGTCCTATGATATCCATAACTTTATATATACATGTCCAAGTTGCAAGTCTCTATTACGGATAGAGAACAAGGAATTTGACAAGCTAAAGCAGAAAACAGGTAGTCAATGGACACAAGTTTTCGATGCCAGGATAAAGCCAAAAGAGTATAAGCTAATGGGTATATTCCGCTTTCACGAGCTTATACTTCCTATAATACCGATCGAAGACATCATTTACCTGGGAGAGGGCAATACACCTGTTGTAGAGGCAAACGACGAACTTAGCACATGGGTCGGTTGCAAGTTCTTCGTAAAGATGGAGGGCCTCAACCCATCGGCTAGCTTCAAGGATAGAGGAATGGCTTCTGCCATAAGCTATCTTAATCACGTTATAAGGGTAAAGGATCTTGATAACGTCCTTGGCATATGTGCCTCCACTGGAGACACCTCTGCCGCGGCTGCACTATACATGAGTTACCTACCAAAATCCAAGGTCAAGTCAGTGGTTTTGCTTCCCGAGGGCAAGGTCACACCCCAGCAGCTTTCACAACCCCTAGGTTCAGGTGCGATTGTAATAGAACTTCCCGGTGTATTCGATGACTGCATGGAAATAGTGGAGGAACTTGCCAATGACTACAATGTTTTTCTATTGAATTCTAAGAACCCGGTACGTATACAGGGGCAGAAGACATATGCGTACGAAGTGGCACAGCAACTGGACTGGGACCTTTCCGACCTCGTTGTAGTCGTACCAGTTGGTAACGCAGGGAACATCACTGCCATAATGGAGGGTTTTGTTGACCTCTACGAGCTAGGTATCGTTGACGAACTCCCGGCCATACTGGCAGTTCAAAGTTACCATGCAGACCCCGTTGTAAAGTGGATGGAAACTGGCAAATACCAACCAATGAGTGTAAAGCCCTCTGTGGCACAGGCTGCAATGATTGGCGACCCCGTTTCATTCCCAAAGGTGGCAAGGCTTGTGGCTGAACATTTCAGTGACAGGTTCCATGCAATAGCCGTTACTGAAGACGAGATAATGGAGGGTATGCTCATGGCAAACAGACATGGACACGTAGTATGTACCCAGGGCGGCGAATCCATCGCTGGCCTGAAGAAGGCTTTAAAACAAGGTATTATTAAGGCATCCGCGCGTTTCGTGGTAAATTCCACCTCACATCAGCTCAAATTTGCCAGTTTCCAGCAGATGTACTTCGATAACAGGTTCGACCCTGAATACGAGATAAATCCGAAAGATTCCTTCAAGAACTCGCCCATACGCATGGAGGCAAAAGCCTCGGTAATAGCTGATTTTCTCGGGTTACAGAGGAAATAGCATGTCTAAAATAAATCTTTGGCAAAAACTAAAATCCTACCTGATAACGGGCACATTTGTAACAGTCCCTTTTTTCATAGCCTTCTTTACCGTGCTTGTTGTCATACGCTGGATTGCGGCAGGCATAGGACTGGGACACGGGCACGGTTTGTTTCTGAACGTTTTTGGTCTTATAGTAACTATTATCCTCGTTATCTTCATAGGGGCAATCGCTCAATATGCATTTGGTAGTAGATTCCTGGAGTGGCTCGACAAGGCTATATCAAAGATACCTTTGGTAGGTGCAATATACTCTGCGGCAAGACAAATAATGGAAGGCCTCATGCTTAGGAAGAGCGTGGCGTTCAGGAAGGCAGTCATGATAGAGTATCCAAGGAAGGGAATATACTGTCTCGCTTTTGTTACAAAAGGCAAACACGTAAGCCCCATTGTACCGGGAAGCGAACCTATGATCCATCTGTTCTTACCCACAACGCCAAACCCCACCTCGGGTTTTTTCTTAATAGTCCCTGAAAAGGACGTAATACCTGTAGATATATCAGTACAAGATGCCTTCAGGCTGATAATATCAGGAGGCATTGCAATATCTGATGCAGAAAAATCAAAACCAGGAGGAAATATATAATGAGCAGCAAAAATTTTCTTTTCTCTTCTGAATCTGTCACCGAGGGCCATCCTGACAAGATAGCTGACCAGATCTCAGATGCTATTCTCGACGAGATCATAAGCAATGATAAGAGTGCCCACGTTGCCTGCGAAACCCTTGTTACAACAGGTCTTGCCATAGTATCAGGCGAGATATCCACAACGCACGTCCCGGACGTACAGCAAGTAGTCAGAAAGACAATAAAGGAAATCGGCTACACGGACGGAAGCATGGGCTTCAGCTGGGACACCTGCGGTGTAATGATAACCCTTGACAGGCAATCACCTGACATAGCTCAGGGCGTAAACGAAGGTGAGGGACTATTCAAGGAGCAGGGAGCAGGGGACCAAGGCATGATGTTTGGCTTTGCCTGCGACGATACCGGGGTGTTCATGCCAGCGCCAATATACTATGCACAGACCCTAGCAAAGCGTATGTCAGAGGTCCGAAAAAACGGTGTACTGCCCTTTTTGAGACCAGATGGAAAAACCCAAGTGACGTTCGAGTACGAGAACTTCCTACCCAAAAGGATTAATACCATCGTAATTGCTGCACAGCACACAGAAGATATCGACCTTAAGACCCTCAAGGAAGGAATAATGGAAGAGGTCATAAGAAAGGTTGTACCTGACGAACTTATTAGCAAAGACACGAGGTATTACATAAACGCAACCGGCAGGTTTGTCCTCGGTGGGCCCCATGCAGACTGTGGGCTTACCGGGCGCAAGATCATAGTGGATACGTACGGCGGCTTTGCAAGCCATGGTGGAGGTGCATTTTCTGGTAAAGATCCATCAAAGGTAGATAGAAGTGCGGCCTACATGGCCCGCTACATAGCAAAAAATATAGTGGCATCGGGCATAGCTAGAAAGTGTACAGTGCAACTTGCCTATGTTATAGGAGTAGCCGACCCTGTGTCCATTATGGTCGAAACCGGTGGCACTGGCCTTATCCCGGATGAAAAGATTTCCCAGATTATAAGGGAAATATTTCCGCTAAAGCCAAAGCAGATTATAGAAAGGCTTGATCTTCTTAGGCCAATCTATAAAAAAACCGCTGCTTACGGTCATTTTGGAAGGACTGAACCTGAGTTTACGTGGGAAAAGACAGACATGGTTGACAAAATAAAAGAAAGGGCAGGTGTTTAAATGGATTATCACGTAAAGGACATAAAGCTAGCAGAGGTAGGCAAGAACAGGGTAGAATGGGCAGGGAAAAGCATGCCTGTACTAAAAAGTATAATGGACAGGTTCTCAAAGGAGAAGCCGCTTAAAGGTATATCGCTGGGTGCCTGTCTTCATGTTACAACAGAGACCGCCATGCTTGCTATAACCCTTAAACAGGGTGGGGCAAACGTAAGGCTATGTGCATCAAATCCCCTATCAACCCAGGACGACGTGGCCGCGTACCTTGCCAGGGATCACGGTATACCCGTCTTTGCAATCAAGGGAGAAGACAACGATACCTATTACAGCCACATAGACTCCGTGCTTGCGGGTGAGCCCGACATTACCATGGACGACGGTGCAGATCTTGTGTCCACGCTACACAGGAAAAGAACAGATCTCCTGCCAAAGGTACTTGGCGGAACAGAGGAAACCACCACTGGTGTAATCAGACTAAAGGCAATGGCTGCTGACAATGTTCTTGGCTACCCCATCATTGCTGTAAACGATGCAAAGACCAAGCATTTCTTCGATAACCGATACGGAACAGGCCAGTCGACCATAGATGGTATAATACGGGCCACCAACAGGCTTATTGCAGGTTCCACCTTCGTAGTATCGGGCTATGGATGGTGCGGCAAGGGCCTGGCCAAGAGAGCCCAGGGCATGGGTGCAAACGTGATAGTTACAGAGATAGACCCTCTTGCCGCTCTAGAGGCAACAATGGATGGTTTCAGGGTAATGCCCATGGCAGAGGCAGCATCCATCGGTGACTTCTTCTGCACGGTGACAGGTGACCGGTCTGTGCTGAGAAAAGAACATTTCTTGCACATGAAGGATGGTGCCATTGTTGCAAACTCAGGCCATTTCGACATTGAAATTGATGTAATGGCATTAAAAGAAATTGCACAATCAACAAGGAAAATCCGCCCATTCGTGGATGAGTACACTCTTGGCAACGGAAGGAGCATATACCTCCTTGCCGACGGAAGGCTTGTCAACCTGGGTGCGGCAGAAGGCCATCCATCCGCTGTCATGGATATGAGCTTTGCAAACCAGGCACTAAGTGCAGAGTTCATAAAGGTGCACTCCAAGGACCTTGAGAAGCGGGTATACAACGTGCCGGAAGACATAGACAAAGAAATAGCACGCTTGAAGCTCGCCAGCTTGGGTATACGCATAGATGAACTCACGCCAGAGCAGGAAGAGTATCTTACATCCTGGAACATGGGCACCTGATTAATGACCCCTTGCCATGGTATATTTGTGCATAAGGCAATGAAATCCTTTAGGAGAGAGTCCAATGCATATACGACAGGATGGTCCAACACATCAGGCGATACCTGGTCTGGTATGGACATTGTTTACCCAAAGGACAGATTGCACGCAATGCGAACGGAGCAATGCTGGGTAAGGATACGGGCAAATCCCTGCCTATTTTAAGATCTTTGCCATGGAAAATTCTAGATACTTTTATAATATTGTCATCACGCCTCCCAGGGACCTTATATATGCAAGGCTTGGATACAGAAGGGGAAAAACCAAGATAGACCATAGGCAAAGGCAAGAAATAGAAAATACCATAGAGCAGGCATTATCCATCATTGAGCTCAAGGGAGCAGCAAAAAGAATCCAGATAGAAAAAAATACAGGTAGAAAGGTAATATTGGCAGATGGAACTGACTTTGATAGCAACCAGCTTGCATCAATGCTTGGGGATAGCGATGAAGTATTGCTAATGGCTGCAACCTCAGGAAGCAGGATCATGCAGGCAATAAGGGATGATACAAATGCTGGTAACCTTACCCGTGCAGTTATACTCGACGCGGTCGCGAGTGAAATGACAGACAAGGCACTTGACTGGATCTCATCTTTTTACCGTCAGGAACTCATAAGACAAGGGTTTGGGCTAACATCAAGACGTTACTCAGCCGGGTATGGAGACTTAGATCTTAAATACCAAAAGGCCATATATGATTCCCTTGGCCTTAACAAGTTAGATGTTGACATTACGGAGGCCTATATATTGGTTCCCGAGAAATCTGTCACAGCGATTGCAGGTATAATGAAGTTGGCATAGTTTAAGGACAGACAATTTATGGATGCAAGGAAACGGATATTATCTATCGTTGACAAGAGAATACTTATCCTAGACGGTGCAACTGGCACAGAACTACAGAGAAGAGGTATGCCCAGGGGGGCATGTCCTGAACAGTGGTGCATGGAGAACCCGCGAATAATAAAGTCCATACACCGTGATTACATGAAGGCTGGCTCTGATATAGTCTATACGTGCACCTTTGGTGCAAACAGGATTAAGCTGGGCCAATACGGCCACTTGAACGCAAGAAAGATAAACAGGAAACTGGCCGAACTGGCCAGAGAAGCGGTTGGGGAAAACATCCTTATCGCGGGTGACATCGGCCCTACGGGCAGATTTGTTGAGCCTTTCGGCGACCTGGAATTTGAAGACGCTGTTGAGATATTCAAGGAGCAGGTCAGGGGTCTGCTCGACGGTGGCGTCGATCTCTTCATCATTGAGACACAAATGGACATACAAGAGGCAAGGGCAGCCCTTATAGCCGTGAAAGAGACCTGCGACAGGTTTACCATGGTCACCATGACTTACGAAGAAGGTGGGCGTACCCTGAATGGTACAGATCCACAAAGTGCATTGGTCACGCTCGAAAATCTGGGTGCAGATGCAGTTGGATGCAACTGCTCTACAGGTCCAGAAGGAATGATTCCGTACATAGAGGCAATGAAGCCCTATGCCAGGGTCCCACTCGTGGCAAAGCCTAATGCAGGCATGCCAAGGCTTGTCAACAATATGACTGTTTTTGACATGGAACCCAAGACATTTGCATCTTTTGGAAAAGCCTTTCTAAAAGCGGGGGTAAATATCTTGGGTGGCTGCTGCGGCACAAGGCCTGACCACATAAGGGCCCTTGCAAGCGTACTTGAGGGTAAAAGGCCCAAGCCTCCAAGAAAAAGACACATTAGTGCCCTGAGCTCGCCTAGGAAAAGCCTTATCCTGGGCATAGGCAGGCCTCTAGTAATAATAGGGGAGCGCATAAACCCTACTGGCAAAAAGGATTTCCAAAAGGAGTTAATCGAGGGTAAGACCACAACAGCATTGAGACTTGCCAGAGAGCAAGAGGCAGCTGGAGCATCCTTGATAGACGTTAATGTTGGTATGCCCGATATTGACGAGACCGAGACCGTAAAAAAGGTAATCTGTGCACTTTCGCCACTTGTATCCTCCCCACTCGTGATAGACTCTGCCAGTATAGATGCCATTGAAATGGCCCTAAGAATATATCCGGGCAGGGCAATGGTAAATTCTATATCAGGCGAGAGACAAAAGATAGAAAGGCTAATGCCCGTGGCAAGGAAGTACGGTGCAATGTTCATACTATTACCCCTTACGGACAAAGAATTGCCTGCCACGTCGAGAAGAAGAAAAGAGATCATAAAGGACATTCTAGAGAGTGCTAAGGCAGCGGGGTTTGATAGGTCAGATATAGTGATCGATGGGCTCACGATGACCGTTTCTGCCAGCCCTGGGTCAGCGAAAGAGACCATTGATACCATAAGGTGGTGCACACGTACGCAGAAACTACTTACGGTGGTAGGGCTTTCGAACATCTCTTTTGGCCTTCCTCAGAGGAAATGGGTAAACTCCGCATTCCTAGCAATGGCAGTGCAAGCAGGTCTTTCACTGGCCATTGCCAACCCATCAAACCCAGAACTCATGGCCATAAAGATGGCAAGCGATGTGCTGACCCAGAGAGACAAGGATGCCGGGGCGTTTATCTCTTATTTTGCCGCAAATGATAATACATCTAAACAAGAACGCGCTACAGAAAAGAAAGGTTCGCCTAGAGAGGATGTATACATATCCATACTGGAAGGTAACAGGGAGGGGATCATAGAATGCCTAGATAAGGCGATTGCCGTGGGCATGGATGCATACAAGCTAGTAAATGAACTCATGATACCCGCTATTATGGAGGTGGGTGAGAAGTTCGACAGGAAAGAATATTTCCTGCCACAGCTCATTGCAAGTGCCGAGGCAATGAAAAAAGGGTTTGAGCACCTTAAACCACTGTTAGAGGAAAACACTAGCCAGGACAAAGGAACTATCCTACTCGCAACAGTGAAGGGTGACATACATGACATAGGTAAGAACATAGTCGCACTAATGCTTAGAAACCACGGGTTCAATGTCATAGACCTAGGAAAAGACGTGGCAAAAGAAGAAATAATAAAGGCAATAAAAGAGTACAACCCCTTTATAGTAGGTTTATCGGCACTCATGACTACCACCATGGTAAACATGAGGGACGTCATAGACCTTGCAAATAAGAATGGTTTAAGGCGCAAGTTCATCGTGGGTGGTGCAGTGGTGACTAGGGCATACGCGGATTCCATTGGTGCACTCTACGCAAAAGATGCGGTTGAGGCTGCCCGGATTGCAGATAGGCTTAGATCCTAAAAATAGATAATTCGCGGATAGTCCTTGCTACGAATTTTTTCTTTGTATTGAAAAAGGTAACCTCATGACTTATTTATAATATATAAATTTATTCGTTGTTATCTTTATCAACAGCAATATTATATTCTTATCCTGAATGTGGGAACATGGACATATGAAACTTAATGCACGAGAAGTTGCGAGATTGATAGACATGCCGGAGGAGACTATACAGCGGTGGATTCGCAAAGGTAGCCTGCCTGCGGTAGAGATCAACGGTAAATACATGGTGAGGGAGGATGATCTCAGGAAATGGGCGGATAAACATAATATAGTCCTGAACGAGGAACAAAGAGATACAGGTTCAGAGCCCAAGCGGAAAGATGTCAGTATCTACAAGGCCATGCATAGAGGCGGAGTCTTTTACGGAATAAAGGGGGACAACGTAAAAGATGTGCTTGAAGACATGGTAAGGGTTGTAACTCTGCCTGAGAATCTGGATAAGAAAATGCTTTTAGAACTCCTGCTGGAAAGAGAAAAATTGGCATCCACTGGTATCGGAGAAGGCATAGCCATACCGCATCCACGCACAACGCCTAAAGACCTTTTGCCCTGGCCCATAATAAGCACATGCTTCCTGGAGAAAGAGGTGGATTTCAACGCTATCGATGGTAAGCCAGTGTTTGTGGCATTCATGATGTTAAGCCCCAGCATAAAGACTCACCTCGACATGCTCTCAAGACTGAGTTTTTGTCTGAGAGACAAGGAATTTGTTAACTTCCTTAGGTGTATCCCCAGGGAAGAAGATCTTTTGGAAAAGGTCAGGTTAATGGAAACAAGACTTAAACCAACTTCAAGTACTCAATCCTAAGATGGCTGCTGGAAGGGGTCTAAGATTATCGCCAAGGTATATCTTTTACTCCATGGACGAGCGTTTGAAGTTGATCATCATAGGTGCTATCGTAGGTATATTCGGTGGTCTAGCATCTGTCGCACTTAACAGATCACTTAGATACGTCTCTGAAATCCTGAATACAATACGCCATGTCAGATACGCTCCTTTGCTACCTGCAATCGGGGCAGCTTTTTCATCCATATTCCTCAGGCATGTAGTTAGGGATCTAGGGGCACATAGTGTACCCGAGGTTATCTACAGCGTATCCAGAAAAGGTGGCCTATTGAGGTTACGCTCCAGTTTTTCACGTCTTGTATCGGGTTTTCTGACCATAGCCAGCGGGGGTTCTGCGGGCCCAGAGGCCCCAGTGGTAATAAGTGGTGCAAGCATAGGATCCAATATAGGGACTATATTCAACCTCAGGGACAGACAGAGGGAAGTCATAGTGGGCTGCGGTGCCGCAGCTGCAATAGCGTCCATATTCAACGCACCTTTTGCTGGCATCGCGTTCTCTTTAGAGGTCATACTGGGGGAATGGACCATCATAAACCTCGCACCCATTGCCATAGCCTCGGTTGTAGGTACCGAGGTAAGTAGAATCCTTCAGGGAAATCAGATTCCATTTCATCACCGTATCTTCCATTCAGGCGCATTAGACCTAGTGGCATGCATAGGCCTTGCAGCCCTGACCTCCCTTGGTTCAATCATCCTCATACGCCTGTTAAAAATGGCAGAATCACATTTCAAGAAGGTCACATCTATTTTCTGGTTAAGGGCAGCCCTAGGGGGGCTTATCGTAGGCATAATAGGTCTATTCCTGCCACAGGTACTTGGGGAAGGTTACGAGGTCATAAGAAGGGTCATAGGAGAACAATACTCGCCGGGTATAGTCATATCAGGCTTTGCTACACTTGGTAAGATTGTTGCCACATCGCTTACCATAGGCAGCGGTGGATCTGGAGGTCTTTTTGCCCCGTGTCTGGTAATAGGTAGCCTCATGGGACTCTTCTATCAGTCTACCATTGCATCGGTGTTCCCTTCGGTCATGTGGGCAGGAGAAAGTTATTTTGCATTGCTTGGCATGGCAGGTGTACTTAGCAGTGTGCTCCAGGCGCCACTTACCGGTATATTCCTGGTTGTGGAGATAACAGGTGGCTATGACTTCATTGTCCCTGTAGTTCTTGTATCCGTGATATCGGCCACAATTAGCCATTACTTTGAGCCCTTCTCCGTGTACCACCAAGAATTGATAAGACGTGGGGAGCTTCTCAGGCCCCGTACAGATGCAAGGGTGCTGGCAGAGTTAAGTGTCATGGAATTGCTAGAGAAAGATTGCCTACTCGTGCATCCTGAGATGAGGCTCAAGGAGTTTGTATCTATTGTCCAGCGTTCCCACAGGAACTATTTTCCAGTGGTGGATTCAAAGACAGGGTCTTTCCTAGGCATGATTCACCTTGACGATGTGAGGCCCTACCTTTTTAATCCAGGGCTTTACGAGTCGGTAATCGTTGGTGAAATAATGAATACAAATATATATACAGTATCCCCGGACGATGAGCTAGCAGACATTATATCGGTCTTTGACCGCGAGCATACATGGAGTTTACCCGTTGTCCAGGATGGTAAATTCCTAGGGCTTATATCAAAGGCAACCCTCATGGACCACTATAGGAAAGAGCTCATCGTCCAAGAAGAAAAATGAAACAGGAGGCTTGTGCCATGAAAAACCAATTACTCCATGTCTTTAGAAACACACCCTTTGGAAGAGAAACCCTACTACAGTCAGTGTATTTCTGCAGGATGACAAAGACACCCATAAATGTATACATCCCCGAGTTTCCTCAGTTCTTGATGTATTTTGAAAAAGAGATTGTCACAGTGGACCTAGACAGGGCATTTCTCAGGGATCCAGAGACGGCAAGGGAACATGCAGAGCAAATCATCCGCTCCCAGGGGTTAAAACCAAACTTCTTTACCCCGAAAAGGTTCACGGCTTCCACCCTTCCAGACATACCAGTGGATTTCAGGTACATGACCTGCCCAAGGACAATAAGCAATCTCTCCACCAAGGTAAGCCTAGGCTATATAGGCCCACGGGTCAGGAATATTATAAAAAACGCATCTTTTCCCGTAATCATACCCTCGCCTGTATACAAAGAATGGAAGAGGATCACGGTATTCTTTGGAGGCTCGGCAAATGCAATTAATGCCTTTAAGGCAGGGATAAAGATAAGCCAGCTCTCAGGTCTACCATTGACGCTATTCACGGAGATAGAGGATCCATACACTGAAGAAAGCTACAGGGATATACTAAGAGAAAACATGCTCTACGACGAGATAGAGAAAGGTAACGTGAACTGGCTGTTCTTTGATAAGGGCAGGCTCATGGAGGATTTGTACAACGTACCTCATGATGCCCTCATAGTTGTGGGGGCATATGGCCATGGACTTATAAAGGAACTCTTTTTTGGTAGCACACTGGAGACTATACAGTCGGTACTTCCCAACAGTATGGTAATAGTTGGGCCCAACTTCCTGTGATCTTGAACGACGATAAAGATTGCACGGTTCTTGACATAATGCACTGTTTGCGCATATACTTGCAAAAGGATGCTGGTGGTTTCTTCTGCCGGTGTCCTTTTTATTATTTTAAAACTGGAGGCAAAAAATGAGGCGAAGCCCAATGACCCCCGAGGGATACAGGGCACTTAAAGAAGAGCTGGATAACCTTAAAAGAAACGAACGGCCAAGGATTATTGCAGACATAGAAGAGGCAAGGGGCCACGGAGACCTTACTGAGAATGCCGAGTATATATACGCAAAGGAAAGGCAATCCTTTATAGAAACAAGGATACAAGAACTCGAGGAGAGGCTGGCAAATGCCGAGGTTATTGATCCCGTCAATCTCCCCAAGGACAAGGTTGTCTTTGGCTCAAAGGTACTGCTGTGCAATGTTGAAACAGGCGAAGAGGTGACTTACCAGATCGTGGGTGTAGATGAATCAGACATCAACCAGGGAAAAATCTCCATTGAGTCACCTATTGCCAAGGCCTTGATAGGAAAAAGGCTTGACGATACAGTTACCGTAAAAACGCCAAGCGGAGAAAAGGAGTACGAAGTCCTAGAGATCGTACAGGAATAGCGCAGGCCTGAATTCCTTCAATCCTCTCTAAAAGCCCCGGGTACTAGAAATACGTAAGGTCTTGACCCAAAAGGTCCTTGCCTAACAAGCACCTCAGTTCCGTAAACGTCCCTTATGTATTCCTCCCTGATTACCTCATCCGGGCTACCTATTCTAAATATGGAACCATCTTTGAGAAGGGCTATCCTGTCACAGTACTGGCCAGCAAGGTTAAGATCGTGAAGTATCATTATGCACGCCACGTCTCTCTTATCCACAAGGTCCCTAATGATACCCATTATGGAAGACTGGTGCTTGATATCAAGATGAGATGTAGGCTCATCAAGCAGCATCATCTCCGGCTCCTTTATAAGGGCCTGTGCTAAGATTGCCCTCTGTAGCTCACCGCCCGAGATAGAGGAAATCCTCTGATACCGGAGGGAAGCTAGGTCAAAAAGGTCGATTACATGTTCAAGCAAATCATAATCGGTCTTGCCCTGTGCCCCAGACCTACCCCTCTGCACAAAACGGCCCATCATGATAAAATCCTCCACTGAATACGGAAAGACAATGTTCTGTAGCTGGGGAATAGCAGACACATCCATTGCGATTGCCCTACGTGTGACATGCATGATATCCCTTCCTTTCAAGTAAATCCGGCCTGATCGTGGTTTAATCAGGCCTGTCACCGTCCTGAACAGTGTTGTCTTGCCCGAACCATTAGGACCAACAATACCAAGTAGTTCGGAACTTTCCAGTTCCAAGGATATATCCTTTATGACTATCCTTTCCCCGTAACCTGCCGAGACATGTTCCATCTTTAATACCGGCACTTTAATCATATCCCCACCAGTCCCTTCTCAAGAGAAAGAGCAGGAAAAAGATGCCACCTGCTATACCTGTTATTACTCCAACCGGCAATTCCACTGGGCTTAAAAGCCTTTGGGATATTGTGTCGCATATCACTAGAAAACTTGAGCCAGCAAGCATGGCACAGGGAAGCATGGTCCCGTGTGAGGGACCAACTAATTTTCTCACAAAATGCGGGACCATCAGGCCCACAAAACTTATTATGCCTGCAACTGCAACGCATGATGCGGTTATAAAGGATGCAAGGACAAAGAAAAAGATCTTTGATTTCTTTGCATCAAGGCCAAGATATGTGGCACGTTCGTCTCCCAGACTCATCAGGTCTAGGTCCCTGGCAAAGAACAGGAGAAATACCAAGCTGGATGTCACTGCAATGGATATGACCCACACAAGATTCGTATCTGCCGAAGAAAGACTACCCATGAGCCATATAACTGCTGCATATACATCCCTGGTACTAGAAAGGGAAAATATAAGCATGACCAGCGATGAAAAGAGAAAGCTGAACACGACACCTGCAAGTATAACCACGGTATTTGAGAAATTTCTCATAGATGCGACCATATACACGGTAAAAACGCTCACAAGACACCCTCCGAAACACATTCCAACCATGCCAAGACCACCTATGCCAAGAACTATGGCAAGAGACGCCCCGAGTGCCCCACCGCCTGATACGCCTAGAGTATACGGCTCAGCCAGTGGATTCCTGAGAATCGCCTGGAATACTACCCCACAACCTGCAAGCGCTGCACCCACAACGGTTCCCAATACGATCCTCGGCATGCGTACGTCCCATATAAGCGTGTGGAAAACGCCTGATCCACCAGGATTACTCAAAGAACGGATAACATATCGCGTCGGGATCGGGCTTCCACCAACCAGGAGGGCAAGGAACATTACGGTAATCAGAGTAAAACCCAAGGACAAGATAGGTATTAACCTAGTTTTCCCCATGCACATTCCTCTGTAATAACCTAGAAACCACATCAAGGGCCCTTGCAAATCTCAATGGTGTCGGCTGGCATACAATATCAGGATCCAAGGTGTAGATTCTACCTTCACTAGCAGCATTCAGACCATCCACATGTGCCCATTCATTTACGTAAACACCGCGTTTGCTTCCTCCCATGTCCTTTACGACAATTATAACATCCGGGTTCCTAAGGATGACCTCTTCCCTGTTTACCCTGGGATAGCTCTCGGCAAGCATCCCAAATATGTTTTCACCCCCGGCCAGCCTTGTAAGGCTACCTATAAATGTCTTATTACTTGCCGTAACCAGCGGTGAAGATCCAAGTTGCCAGAAAACACGTACGCTTTTTTCCCCACGTGCCCTTGAGCTAATTGCCTTTACCTCCAGCCTTACCCGGGTCACTATCTCCCTTGCCCTGTTCTCCCTTCCCAGCATCTTACCCAGCCTTAAAAAGGTATAAAGGATACCATCAAGATCCTTTTGTTTTTCAAACACAACAACGTTTACACCAAGCGTCCTAAGCTTCATAACAATCTTTTTTGGATTACTATCTTTGCTAGCAATAACAAGGTCGGGTTTTAAGGCAATCACCCGCTCAATGTTAACCTCGGTCAGATTGCCTACTACCTGCTTCGTAGCCGCACACTTGGGCCTGAAACTAGTGACACCCACCAGAATATCAGCAGCACCCAGCTCACATATCTCCCTGGTAAACGAGGGGACCAAGGATATAACCCTATTTGGCACGGCCAATACACATGGAGCATACAGAAGAAAGCCCACCAAACAAAGGCCAACAGCTAGGGTCATGGCATATTTTGTCCACGCACACCGAAACACGAAAAGAATCTCACACAAAGGCTATATCCATGTCAACCATATAGCCCCAGGGTAAGTTGGGCCTTTATTGCCAAGAAGTGGCATCCACAATTTTCATCCCTTGTACTATAAATTGTGTTGAGTTTACTGTATTGACCCGGGCGATACGAAGTTGTAACTTTCATCCCATGTTTCAGCATGGACATGTAAATGCCGAAAAGCCATTTACTAAGTTACAAGGAGCGAAGGCATGAAGAACAACCGTTTCGTCATAGACAATATAAATCCTCAGGAATCGTGGAGGATATTCAGGATAATGGCAGAGTTCGTGGACGGCATAGAAGCACTCTCAAAGCTGCCATCCGCAGTTACCATATTCGGATCCGCCAGGTCCAAGGAAGGAGAGAAATACTACGACATGGCTTACAAGCTTGGGCAAAGACTCGTTAACAAGGGCTATGCAGTAATAACAGGGGGAGGACCTGGAATCATGGAAGCCGCCAACAAGGGTGCCCTTAAGGCAGGTGGCCCTTCAGTTGGTCTGAATATAGAGCTGCCCTTTGAGCAAAAACTCAATCCCTATACCGACGTACACTTAAGTTTCAGGTATTTCTTCGTGAGAAAGGTGATGTTCATAAAATATGCCATAGGGTACGTCATTTTCCCAGGTGGTTTTGGCACAATGGATGAGCTCTTTGAAGCACTCACGCTAATCCAGACAGAGAAGGTAAAGCCCTTTCCCGTGGTAATGCTGGGAAGCGACTACTGGAGAGGTCTTTTGGACTGGATAGATAACAAAATGCTGAAGGAAAGCAAGATCTCCCCCAGCGACAGGACCATAATAAAGATAACAGATTCCATTGATGACGTGGTTAATATATTAAGAAATGCACATGTTTAGCAAGCATCGTCTATATGCAAACACCAGGCAACCAGACGGTTTGGTAAAGATCGCTTACTAGGATGAACTCATTGACACTGACTTTCTGAATGCTGCAAAGACAGCCTCCATCACAGATGACCTGAAGCCTGACTTCTCTAGGACGGATATGCCTTCGATCGTGGTGCCTGCAGGGGAAGCTACCATATCCTTAAGTTCACCAGGATGCCTTCCTGTCTTTAAAACCAGTTCTGCTGCTCCAGCAACCGTGGATGCCGCCAGCTTCATGGCCTTATCCCTAGGTAGCCCTGCCCTTACACCTCCATCTGCCATAGCCTCTATAAACATGAAGCAAAATGCCGGGCCAGAGCCTGAAAGCCCTGTTACTGCATCCATCAGGTCTTCTTCTACCTGCAGGCACAGTCCCACAGCACCAAATATATCCCTCACAAGGGCCACATCATCGCTCGAGCACTTACTCGAAGAGGATATGGCAGATGTACCCTTTAACACAAGGGCAGGCGTGTTGGGCATAACCCTTACTACTCTTGCATCCTCACCCAGCACATCCAGGTATTGCTGTAACCTTACACCAGCTGCAATACTTACTACGAGCCTTGTCTTAAGTAGGTCCTTTAGTTCCAAAACTACTTTGCTTACTTCCTTGGGCTTGACTGCAAGTAGAACAGTGCTTACATTTTCTACCAGCTCCCTACCCGAAGAAACAACGTTGACCCCTGTATCCCTCTTAAGGCTTTCCATACGTTCAGTAGATACATCATAGATGAAAATCCTATCAGGTCCGTACACACCCATTGAGATAATACCCTCTATGAGAGCCCCTCCCATGTTACCTGCGCCTATAAACCCTAGTGTACCTTTCATCTCTTCACCTACTTATTCTTGATTTATAAAATGATGTGCCATACATGATCATACCAGTCAATCTTAATCCCGCCAGATATACATGGTTTAAGATGATATCAATCGTCTGACCATTCTCTAATCCTATCAGCCTGGTATGGATTGGACATGCCGAGCCACATCCTATATGCCTTCCTATAAAAAATATCTGCCTTTTCCAACTCGCCTTGCCTCTCAAAAAGGCGTGCAAGGCTGGCAAATGACCAAGCAACATGCGGGGACATGCCAGATGTCTGTGATAGATTGAGGGACTTTGTTATGCAGCCATAGGCCATGTCCATGTCCCCCATACTAGTGGCAATGTCTCCCTTTATTCTCCATGACCATATAAGCTGATCCTTGTTTCCATTCTTCAGGTTCCAGGAAAGAGCCTCTTCCACCAGGTTGCTAGCATGGTCTAAGGACCCAAGTTTCATGTATGTTCCTGCCAAGGCATTAATGGCATACGGGAATCTATTTGCAATCCCTGTTCTCAAGGTAGATACCGACTTTTCCAGTTGACTCGCAGCCTCTTCCAGTTTGCCTTCAGATATAAGTATCCATGCCTTGTACAAACGCTCTAATGCATCTGAGCCTATCATCCTGAAATGAGACGATAATTCTGTAAATTTTTGTAGTTCTCTCCTAGCCACCTGGGCCTGCCCCATGTATATGCTTTCAAAGTATATGGCACTCTGCATCCTTATGTAGGAAAGGCCCCCACTAAGTCTTCCCATTCTCTTGTCTGCTTCATCGCACGCGTTAAAAATCTGTCTTGCCTTGGTAGGCTTACCTGTAAGGTAATAGATGTAACCTAGCCAGATATCAGCCATCATGGCTATATCCATATCCCTTTCCTCAGAGCACATTGCTCGGGTCTTTTGATGCCAAGCAATGGCATTGTGAATATCGGCCATCCACACATATGCTGCAAGGGTGGTAATATAATTTGCCGTCAGGAAAAATTTATGTTCCTCGGTATTAAACACAGGCCTTGCCCTCTCAAGGTATTTTAATGATATCCTTGGCCTCCCTAGGTACGTGTGGGTATAAGCAACCGATGTAAATGCGACGGCTTTCCACAATCTCTCCTCCTTGACATTACGGTAAACCTCCTTGAACACATCGATGGCCTTCTTAAACCTGCCTTTCTGGGAATACACATTCACAAGGCGAAGCAAAGCGAACCACCCTGCCTGTTTATCTCCCTTATCCTTGTAATAATTAGCAAGCCTTACAAGTGCATATATCGCCAAGTCAGGGTTAACTATCCTTGAGCAGGACCACATTCCTTCCCATATCGCAGGTAACATCTCATCAAGGTAAGCATCCTTGCCTGCATGCTTGATGTCCCTTTCTGCTGTTAAATACAGGCTTGCAGCCTCTGCCAATGACCCTGACCTTTGATGCCTACCGGCTGCCAGGAGGCCATACTTGAGTGCCATGTTTATATCACCACCATTGCGATAATGATATGCAAGCATGTCAAATAATCCCTGTTTTTCTGCATCATCACTTGCAGCAAGTGCAGATGCTATCCTGGCGTGAAGTGCCACCCTATCCCTCCTTAGTATGCTATTATACACCACTTCCCTTGCAAGCTCGTGTTTGAACCCGTATACACCAAGTGAGGCATCCTTTACATCTATGAAACCTGCGTCAAGAAGGGTATTGATGTGCTCGTCCAAGCTTGCAGGTTCTGATGCCACATCCAACAGCAGTCCCCTTGAAAATGTATTTGCCATAGCGGATGCCTCCTGGAGCAAACGCCTAGAACCTCTATCTAGATTATCTAGGCGCGCAGACACAAGGGCATTGACTGTAAGGGGCATCTTTGACAAAACACCTTTCCTTGTTTTGTACACCGGGTATATCATACCCTTGTCGAGGAGATATGTTGTAAGTTCCTCAACGTAAAAGGGATTGCCACCTGCCATAGAATAAATAAGGTTGAGCACCTCTGTATCAATATCAGGTGATCTCGATACTACCAAAGACACTATCATATCCTTGACCTGGTTCCTATCAAGCTCCTCTAGCTCTATTGCCCTGTCAACATAGGGTAATGGAAGACGGCCTCGGTGACTTAGCATAAAAATACAAGGCGGGCGCTTTCTTTTCCTAGACAAGAGAAATTCAAGCAGCTCAATGGATGAATTGTCGGCCCAGTGCAGGTCCTCAATTGAGAAAACTGTCTTCCCAAGCCTGGAGACACAAGCTATCAACAAGTCAAAGGCCTCAAATATCTTTCCCTTCCATAGTCCAGGGCTCTCATGTACCATTGCGCTATCTTCCGCAAGTCCCATAATGCTCGCCAAATATCTAAAATGCACCCTTGACCCGGTAATAGAGACAAATCTCTTTTCTAGTTCTTCCATATGTGTTCCAGAAAGACCTGAACCTAGGACCTTCGCAGCAATCTCTGCAAAAGGAGAATAAGGTACTTTACTATGGGATTGAAAGCAACACGCCTCGTACCAGTTCACATCACCAAGCCCCTTCCTGCATTCAGTGATTAGCCTAGTCTTACCTATGCCCGCTTCTCCACCAATAGAGATAACCGTGCCCATGGAACCATCAAGGTCCCTTGCAACCTCCTTCAATGCCTGTAGCTGCTTCTGCCTACCTATAAATTTAGAAGAGGAGCTCTGCACCATGTTGGAAAAAAACGTGGCCTCTTTCTCTGAGACAACCCTGTAGACGTGGATATCTTCACGGAAGCCCTTTAACTGGTGCCTGCCTTTCTCCTCCAGGATAAAACGTTTTTTTGCAAAGGAATACATTGCATCACCTATGAGTATTTCACCGGGTGCTGCCATATCTGAAAGCCGCGAGGCCTGATTGATGGGACTACCAAGGGTCTTTGGAGAAAAATTCTTTGCCTTGATCCCCTTGAGCAAAACGTATCCGGCATTTATACCCGTGTGCATCTTGAGAGTAACACCGGCTACAGGACCGAGTTCAGCCGCGATGGTATCAAGGGCCTTGTGCACCTCCATGGCCGCCCTGATAGCATTTATGGGATCGTCCTCTCGTGTCATGCGGGCGCCGAACAAGGCTACAATGGCATCACCTATAAATTTTTCCACCAAGCCTCCACGGGCTGATATTATCTCTACGGCGGAAGAGAATATCCTATCCACCAGTTCTCCAAGGTCTCCTGGATCAAGGGCCTCCGATATGGTACTATAACCGCTCAGGTCAGAGAAGACTACCGTAACTAGCCTCTGTGTTTCTTCCTGCCTCTCCTTCCACAGAGGGTAACCACAGTGCCTGCAAAACCTGTCCTCGTTACCAACAACTTGCATGCATGAAGGGCACCTCTTGTTTAGTCCTCTTGCCAAGGTTTATCCTTTCATGTAATAAAAACTACTAGCTATAGTGAGATGCTATTCTCTTGGAACACCTTGCAAAGGTGATTAGAAAAACTAGATGGTTATTATTTCTACAAATAATAATACGATATCAATCGTATTCAAGGCCTGTTAAGACTTTGACTTGATTTTTAATCAACCCGTTGATATGAGGTAAACGTTTATAAAACTTTCCAGGAGGTGTTTATGGATATCCGTCGCGAAATACCTGTTGTAAAGGTAGCGATTAGAGGTGCAAACGGAAGGATGGGATTGCAGGCCATATATGCATCCATGGAAAACAACGAGGCTATCCTCGAAAAGGCAAAACGACATGCACTTGGAGATGACGATGTATGGATAGACATAGTATTTGGTGCATTTACAGCTGATATACCAACGGTACAGAAACTCTTGGCCGGTATTATGCGCTCGGAAAAGGACAAGATATTCGAAGGATACGATCATGACGGACATCCAATATATAGGTTGAAACCTGATGGCAAGCCTGAGTTGAGGACAAAATACGTTGAACAGGATCTCTCCGAAGAACCTCAAAGGGATCATATTATACCATTTGACAGACAGGAGCTGGTGGATACACCCGAAGGCATCCCAGGAATCAAGATCCTCTCAAAAGATAAAAAGGAAGTGCTTTCAATCATAAGGCACGTAAACGTACGTTACGGTGAACTCTCTGGTGAGGCCATAATGGACAAGGTCCTTGATATGGCATCATCACTTGGGGCGACCGTATTATTATCATGTGTTGGAGATACGGCCAAAAAGGCACCAAGCATGGTGAAGTGGCTAGATAAGATACACGAGAAAGGATACACGTTTGGATTCTTGGAATCAGCTCCTGCAAAGGGCTGGGGAAAAAGAATGCTTTCCAGGCAGGACGTTATAAGTATACTGGTATCGCGAAATTTCAGTCCAACAGGAACATTATTCAGAACAGGGTTCTCGCTAAAAAAGGCCCTTTTCGAGTTCAACACCTTTGAATTCAGAAGGGCCAGTGAGAAGTTCAAGGGAATTATGAATAGGATTATATCAGAGATAATCTCCCTCGACATGTTCAGGCCCTATGCAAAATTCTTGGCCAAAAAACCCGTGACTATAAAGGAAATAGAAGGGGAAAGCATACTTATCAATTTCCCGCCAGATTTTCTAACCGTGATATCACCCAAGTATCTTAAGTTCAGTTTTTACGAGGACAACGAGTACGGTTATGTATGCTCTGCCATGATACCCAATCTTAAAGCCCTTGGTTTGGTATACCAAAATACCGAACTGGTAAAACAGCTCAGGGAGAAAGAGGTAAACTACGAGGTAATAACTAATATACCCGGGATCTTTGGTACTACCTGGATGAAGATGTCTCCTGGAGACATCATATCAAGGGGTGGTGCTGTCTCCACAAGCTCTTGCACCACAAACGGCAATATTGTAGGTGATTTCATAATGTTCACAGCTCTGTACTGCTACTATGACTTCTTCTACCCAAGGATTAGGGGCTACTACGTATCGGCTGACGATAAGACAGACAAGCACTACGAGGAAATCATCGAAAAGGGGTTTGAAAAATTCGCGAGATATCTAGAGGACCTTACAAGCACTAGGTCTCACATGATAAGAACCGTATTCAATTTCTACTACGATGAGGTGGAATTCATAGACACGGATATGCAACATGGTCTCACAAGGTCAGAATCGCCTGATGTAATTCCATTCCTGAGGGAGACAACATCAGGCTCACAGACCGAGGTACCCAAAATTCTATCCCTGCCCGACAGGGAAGTCGAGTACTACACCGGGCTTAAAAACACGCTAACCGAAGAATACAAGACAATTGGACAGAGCCAGAGAAAAGAGCTCCTAGAGCGGTCCATTGAACAAATAGATCAAACCCTTAAGCAACTCGACAGGTCAATACATATCCTCAGGGTTCTGGACATGGTTGAGCACTCAAAGGATGTGGCAAAGGATAAGGCTGCAATAAAATAATCTTCTCGTCTATATACTTATGTCATAAGGCCAAAACATTTAGCCTACTAAAAGGCATGCGTACTTTTATAGATAATGCGGGAAGACTACAGGCATCTTATGACAGAGGGCACTAGGCCAGATATCAAGGCCTTTACAGAACATGAGGGTTAACGAGATATTCTATTCACTTCAGGGAGAAGGGCCCTGGATAGGATTTCCCTCCATATTTATAAGGCTTGGTGGATGTGTTGAGCCTTACTGCTCATGGTGTGATACAAAGTATGCATGGTACGAGTACAGGGAGATGTTTCCAGATGAGATAATTGCCTCCATAAAGAAATTCTCGTGCATGCGCGTGGTCATCACCGGAGGTGAGCCATTTGCTCAGTGGGATTCAGGCCTATCAGACCTGCATGAAAAGCTCCTGGAACTTGGCTATAGCCTGCAGTACGAGACAAGCGGCAAGGTAGACTTCAGCCATTGCGGAAACGCCCTCATAGTATGCTCCCCGAAATACATGAAAGAAAGATGGCTTATTGAAAGGAAAACCATCGAGAGAGTTGACGTGTTCAAATTCGTAGCCCATAATGAAAAAGATCTCCACCTCATAGAGAGATTCGTGGAAGAAAACAGGATAGATAAAGACAGGGTTTACATCATGCCAGAGGGAGCAACCAGGAGAGAGCAGATGGAAAATATGCCCCGAATATTCAATTTTTGCAGGGAAAAGGGATTCAGGATGACACCAAGGTTACACATACTGACATTCGGTGCAAAAAGGGGTGTATGATATGGGAGAAGCTGTACTCCTTCTTTCAGGTGGCATGGATTCGGGTGTCCTCCTAGCCTGGGCAAGCAAAAGATACAGCAAAATATACGCCCTCAACATTGACTATGGCTCCAAGCACGCAAAAAAGGAGATGTTTATGGCCGAAAACCTAGCTAGAAAGTACAATGCAACGTACACAAGGATAAACATACCTTTTATTGCAGAGCTTTTCTCATCCTCCCTACTTAGTACTGGAGAGCCCATACCAGACGGGCCTTATTCAAGGGAGCTCATGTCCTCTACCGTAGTACCTTTCAGGAACGGTATCTTTATATCTATCGCGGTTGGCTACGCAGAAAATCTGCACATAAATAAGGTGCTCATAGCGTCTCACGCAGGTGACCACCCAGTATACCCTGATTGCAGGAACAAGTTTATAGATGCCATCTCATTGGCAGCTATTGAGGGCACAAATACGCACGTAGAGGTAAAAGCCCCTTTTGGGAACATGGACAAAAGGGATATAGCCCGTCTAGGCAGAGACCTCGGGTTTGACTTCACTCTCACGTGGACATGTTACAAGGGCCTTGAGCTACACTGCGGGAAATGCCCTGCATGTCTGGAAAGAAAGTATGCCCTTGAGTTTGACAAGGGCCTTGATCCAACAAGGTACATGGAATGAATGATTCCCTGCTGGGCAAAAAGGTAAGCCCCCCCGAACATTATGACCCAGGATTGCTCTACACAGTGGCTAGGCACTTTGTAAGAACACCCATGCATGGCTTTGACCTGTGGAGGGCCTATGAGCTCTCCTGGCTCGGGCCCAAAGGAAAGCCGGAGGTTGCCATTCTTGAGATGTCATACCCAAGAAGTACGCGATCTATAATAGAATCAAAGTCCTTCAAGCTATACATAAACAGCCTTGCATCAAAGGTCTTTAGGTCGAGAGTTGAAGTGATATCTCTTATAAAGAAAGACCTCGGGACTGTCCTGGATACGGGTTCTATTTCAATCAAGCTATACGATGCCGACCAGCCGCTTCCAGGTCAATGGGAGTACTTGATCAAAGGTACATGCATAGATACCCTTGATGTAAAGATTGACAAGTACAAACGTGACCCAGATCTACTAGTTGCTAGAGGCAAAACTAAAGAGGAAATTCTTTACACGCATCTCCTAAAAACCGTGTGCCCTGTCACAGGCCAACCTGATTGGGCAAGTGTAATTGTGCACTACAGAGGCCCTGCCATAGACCATGCCTCTCTACTCAAGTATATCGTTTCCTACAGGGAATTCAGGGGGTTCAGCGAAACCTGCTGTGATCTTGTCTACAAGGATATACTCGAAAGGTGTAAACCATCTTACCTCCTTGTCAGCCTGAGGTACACGCGAAGGGGCGGCATAGATATAAATCCCGTAAGAGCCACACAACAAATTCTCCCTTCTGATATACCAGCCTGGCGCCTGAACAGGCAATAATGATCCCTTGCAGATCACCGGTTATCCCATGGTCAATTGCCACAGGACGGCCATGAAAGTTACTATTAGCCAGAGTCCGTCCACATACAAAGCATATAACCTTGTATCGAATATGGTATTGTCCGTGTAAAAATCTATACCCTTTGCAAGAAAAAACAGAGGTGCAAGAAAACCGTAGGACAGGGCAGGGGCTATTTTCAAGGGAAAGCTAAGGAAAAGGGAAAGGGCAAGTATCATTATACTGTATTCCAATAAAAGTATAGACCTGGTCTCACCTATGTAATGAACCAGACTTTTACTTCCTTGTATGGAGTCCCTTTCAACGGACTTGAGCCCCTTTAAGATCTCTGAACCAGTGAAATGAACCACGCTATACGCAAAAAGAAGAATTATTCCCTCGTTTAACGGTTTATTTACTGTGCTGAGTGGTACTATCATGGAAACAAGTACAAACATGACAAGATCGTATACACTTCTCATGTATGCATCGGCTCCCCGGATGCACAGTAAAGGTCTCAGTGCAGCTATACCTCCAATCAAGGCAGCAGCCGTACCCCCGGCCAAAACTGTTCCAAGAGATACAGCTATCATTGAGCAAGAGCCCCACAAGATCCAGCCAAAGGCGCCTGATATAGGCTTCAGTACAGCGCAGGAAAGGAAGAATATAGGAAGTATCTGCCCCAGGGAAAACCTGGCCTTCAAGAAAACTAAAGTGGCCATTGCTATCCCTATACTCCCTACCGCACCCAATAGGGGGCTTTCCTCAAGGAACTCAACGATCTTTTGCCTTAGCTTCAATCCCTTTCTAATGGACTCAAGACGGTCCACACACTCCTCTATAATCCACTGGGGTGTTGATGCACCGGCTAGCACAGCAATCTTGCTCATGTCAGAGACGTCAATATTATCAAGTTCCCTGGCCGATTCTATCCTTAACACCCTTTTTCTGTGTTTGCGAGCTATCTCGGCCAGTCTCGCAGTATTGGCAGACATCCTTCCCCCTATCACCACGAAGGTATCATGTTTCTTTGCAAGGATTGCCACCTCTTTCTGCCGGTTGACCGTGGACTCGCATATGGTATCAAATACATCTACCCTCTCTACTCTTTGCCTCAATATAGAGACCATCTCCTTGAAAAGGCTGGCATCAAAGGTTGTCTGTGCAACAATGGCCGCACTTGTAATACTTGACAAAGCCAAGGCATCTTCCTTGTCCTGAATTACCAACCCAGACTTTCCTGCCACACCTAAATGTGACTCCACCTCCGGGTGGTTCTTGTGTCCGATTATTAATATATGTTCATGATTCTTTTTTGCCTTTTTTATAATTGCATGGACCTTTATAACCATAGGACAGGTTGCATCAACGATGTTCACACCCCTTGTCTTAAGCATTGCACTTTTTTCAGGGGAAACACCGTGGGCCCTTATGATTACTATGTCTCCAGGTTTGAGGCTCGGATCAGATGGGTCATCTATACTACCTATACCCCTATTCTTAAGGGCACCTATTACCTGCGGGTTATGAATAATAGGCCCTAGGGTATATATCCTTACCCCCGGGTTCTTCTGCCTCACCTTAAGGGCTATATTTATAGCCCTCCTTACCCCGAAACAGAAACCCGCGTTCTTGGCAATGGTAATCTTCATTTAAGACCCTTGCCTATACAATGCGTGTAACAGGTATTCCTGGTTACCCTTTAACCCCTTTATGGGGGCAGGTATTATACCTATAACATCCATGCCCTCGTCCCTGAAGAAAACCTCCATATCTGAAAGTACACGGATGGTAACACTATCATCCCTTACCAGCCCCCCACGTGTAACATCTTTCCTTTCTGCCTCGAACTGTGGTTTTACAAGGGCCAATATTGCTGCACGGTCTTTCAACACTCCCTTGACCTTTCCCACCAGAAGCCTCAATGAGATAAATGATACGTCAAGGGTTGCAACATCGCATCTCTCAGGTATCATGTCTCTTTCCAGATACCTCGCATTTATGCCTTCGAGGTTTATAACCCTCTTGTCATTTCTTAGCTTCCAGTGTAATTGCCCGTGGCCGACATCAACTGCATATACACGCCTTGCACCGTATTCCAGTAGTACTTCTGTGAATCCACCAGTGGAGGCACCTATGTCAATGGCCACCTTGTCCGATATATCTAGGCTGAAATAGTCCAGCCCAGCCTTTAATTTAAGTGCTGACCTGCTTACGTAGGGAAAAGGCCTCTTAACCTCTATTACCGCGTCTGTGGAAACACCATGCCCGGCCTTTGTTATGACCCTACCACCGACCATTACCTCTCCTGCCATGATAAGGGCCTGGGCCTTTGCCCTGGATTCTGCAATACCCCTCTTCACGAGGAGTTTGTCCAGGCGCGTATTCATAGTATAGCTTTTACAGCCTTCCTAATGCCTTCTGCGTCAAGATTAAGTAGCTTAGTCAAACTGCCGACCGATCCGTGTTCTACAAACCTGTCAGGTATTCCCAAAAGCTTAAATTTAAGTGGCATGTCCATGCCATCAAGTGTCTCGAGTACGGAAGACCCTATACCTCCCTTGACAGAACTTCCCTCCACTACCACAAATCTACCACTTGTCTTGGCCACAAAGTCCCGTATGGCGTGGTCATCTATAGGCTTTGCAAAAACCAAGTCTATCACAGCTACCCCATCTATATCCCTCGTAGCCTCTAGCGCAGAATAACAAAGAGGACCACAGCAAAACACGCTAGCCTTGTCACCATCCCTTAAGACCTCTGCCTTGCCGATCTCAAGCCCCTTGTATTCCAGTGGATTAGGTTCCACGGCACCACGCGGATACCTTATAGCAACAGGGCCCTGTATCTTCAGGGCCTCTTTAAGCATGTGGAAAAGCATGACCTGGTCCCTTGGTACCATGAGTGTTATGTTTGGTATACATCTAAGGTAAGGGATATCGAAGATACCGTGGTGGGTAGGCCCATCTTCACCAACCAAGCCTGCCCTATCTATTGCAAATACAACCGGGGCCTTCTGCAACGCCACATCATGTATGATCTCGTCGTAGCCTCTCTGTAAAAAGGTTGAATATATGGCAACATAGGGCCTTAGGCCATTCAATGCCATGGCAGCTGCCATAGTGACAGCATGACCTTCGGCTATTCCAACATCGTAAAACCTTTCGGGGAAGGCATGTGCAAATTTTTTAAGCCCTGTTCCTGCAGTCATGGCTGCACTTATGGCTATCACCCTTGGATCGGTTGATGCCAAGCTCATCATGGTATCACCAAACACATGGGAATATGTCTGTTTTCTCCCACCTGCTTCAGGTTCCCCATTCTTCAGATTAAAGCTCCCCACTCCATGATAATGCTCGGGATCACGCTGGGCAGGCTTGTAGCCATGCCCCTTCTCCGTATGCACATGTATAATTATTGGACCCTTCATCCTAGAGATGTTTCTGAACGTCTCCACCATATGTGATATGTTATGGCCATCGATAGGACCCACGTACCGCAACCCCATCTCTTCAAACAACACGCCAGGAGTGATCATGCCCTTTAGGTTGTTTTCAACATATTTAACGAGCCTAAATACCCTGTCCCCAAACACGGGAACTTTTCTTATCCTTGACTTGACCTCTTCCTTAAGGTCTCTCACGGTCTTTGACGTCATCATCCTACTTAGATAATCCGCAAGTGCTCCTACTGTATTAGATATGGACATCTTGTTGTCGTTGAGGACTACTATCAGGTTCTGTTCCCTTTTGCCAACAAAGTTAAGACCCTCGAAAGTAAGGCCGTTGGAAAGGGAACCATCTCCTATCACTGCAATGACCTTATTGGGATTTCCAGCAAGCCTCATCGCCTCGCATAAGCCACTTGCCGCTGATATGGCATTACCTACATGGCCTGAGACAAAGGTGTCGTAAGCGCTTTCCTTGGGGTTAACAAATGGGCTCAAGCCCCTGTACTGTCTCAACGTGGAAAACCTATCCCTTCTTCCTGTAACGATCTTGTGGGCATAGGCCTGGTGGCCAACATCCCATACAATCTTGTCGAGGGGCGCATTAAACACATAGTGAAGTGCCAACGTTAGTTCTACGGCACCGAGGCTAGATGCAAGGTGTCCACCTGTACGGCTCACGTTCTTTAAGATAAACGTCCTTATCTCTTTTGCAAGGTCCTCCAGTTCATAAATGCTAAGCTTTTTTAAGTCGTCAGGTGTATTTACAGACTCCAGCATACTAGCCACGTCAGCTAATCCTCCCCAGAAGTTTCTTTGCCAGTTCCCTGAGTGTTTCTGCTGCAGGAGAAGTCATGTATGAGATAGAATCAATGGCCCTATTTGTCCTTTCCTTTGCCCATTTCCTAGCAGCATCCATTCCCAGGACCCTTACCATGGTTGCCTTTTTCTTAAGCACATCCCTTCCAACCGCCTTTCCAAGGGCATCTTCGGTAGAAGTAATATCAAGTATATCATCAATCGTCTGGAAAGCCAAACCAAGCTCCCTGCCATAGTATCTCAGGGAGAACATATCCCTATCGCTTGCACCTGCTATCCTTGCCCCTGCATAAGCGGCCAGTTCAAACAACCTCGATGTCTTTTTAAGGTATATGTTCTCCACGTCATTTAGTGTTACGTCTTTCCCTTCAGCCATTATATCTTCGTACTCTCCTAAAACCAGCCCCCCCATACCGCACATATCGCCTATTGCACCAAGGAGATCCAGTTTAATATCAGGTGTATAGCCTGCAACAGCTATAGCTTCAATGGCTAAGAAGATGAGGCTATCCCCAGCGAGTATGGCGGTAGCCTCTCCAAACTTGTTATGGCAAGTTGGCATGCCTCTCCTCATGTTATCATTATCTATTGCAGGAAGATCATCATGGATAAGACTGAAGGTGTGTATCATCTCTATTGCAAGACCTGCGTGAAGTGTATCCTCAGGCTGCCCACCCACGGACTCGCAACTCAACATTAGAATAATAGGTCTAATCCTCTTGCCAGGAGACGCCAGGCTATAAACACATGCCCTGTAAAGCCCGGACCTGTTATCATGATCCGAAAGGTATGCCTTCAAAAAGTCTTCAAACTGGCTTTTCTTATTATCGAGGTCCCTAAGCAAGCTCAAATCCAGCCCCTAGTATAAAAAGGTATAAAGGCAAAAATACCACTTAAAATAAGAGCCATCAAGATCTAAGCAGAAATGTATAGGGTATTACTGACCTACATTCCTTGCCAGGTAGATGGCCTCTTCCGGGCATGTGTCTGCACAGAGGTTGCAGCTTACGCAGGCCTTTGAATCTTTCAAATAGGCATAGACCGAGAGGTTCTCTGGAAAACCTTCAGGCTCTGTAATGGCTAGGCATCCAAACGGACATATATCAACGCACATGCTACAGGCACTGCACATGGACCTTATCACAACAGGCCGAGGCCACAGGGACCTTTTTAAGATCCTTGTTGGCCTTAGGTGCTGATCAAGCACGGCCCCCTCCACCGGGCATACCCTGCCACAAGCCCCACAATCAATGCATCTCGACTGGTCTATTGTGTGTTGGGCCTTCCTTTTACCCAATATTGCACCTGTAGGGCATACCCTCATGCATGCACCACACCCTGTGCAAAGATCAGTTATCGAATATGCCATGGAAAGACCCTCTTAGTAATTTACAATATCCCGGTATCCAAAAAATAACTACAGGCGGTACACATCCTCGCCCCATATCTTTACCCAGTTCCTTTCCAGTATACGAGCTGCCTCATCCAGCTTATCCACTTCCATAACTATTATGGGCCTTGATGCCCTCCCTATGTAAGGATACATGGTAATAACGTTTATGTTGGCATCCTTGAGTGGCCTGAGCACAGCATTTAGTCCACCCGGGTGGTCTGGAACCTCGACCGCCAGAACTTCTGATTCTTCACATCCTAGACCTTTTAGTTTCAAGGCATAGATGGCTTTCTTTGGATCGTCTACCACGATATATATAACAGAGAGGTTCGGAGAATCCATCTTCACGGAGATGGCCCTTATGTTTACTCCCTCCTGCCCAAGTATATCACTTAGGAAAGAGAGTTTACCCGATACACTTTCAATCTTAAGAGAAATCTGCTTAATACCAGCCATATGTTATAACTCCTTTGAGATAAGTCTACTGCCAACCTTAAGTGCTTCTATATTCTTGTCCCTGAACTTTGCCTTTTCCTTGCCAAGGATCTCGCCCATGTTCTCAATTATGGTGGAAAGTTTCACGAGATGAGTCCTTTCTATAAAGGCTCCAAGCATCACCATGTTGGCATATCTCAGGCCCATGTTCTCCTCTGCCACGTCAGTCACCGGCAATTCCACCAACTCTATATCACCCCTGAGTGGCCTTTCCGTTACCAGGCTTGTATTTATAAATATCTCTCCGCCTGAAGCACACAGGTTCTGCAACCTCAGGAGGGAAAGATTATCCATTATCACCAAGTAGTCAGGGGAAGAAGATACAGGAGACGCTATTTCCTCGTCGGATATTGCAATGGTGCAGGAGGCCACACCCCCTCGCATCTCAGCACCATAAGAAGGCAAGTAGGTAACTTCCCATTTTTCCTTCATGGCAGCCCATGCCAGGCATATGCCTGAAAACAGTACACCTTGCCCGCCAATGCCACTCATTACTGTTTTGGTCAGCATCTTTACCCTACCCCTTGGCCTTCTTTGTTACATCTTTTAATATCCCTAGAGGAAACTCCTTCTCCATCCTTGTCTCAAGGAGCTTGAAAGCTTCCACAGGCGTTACTTTCCAGTTTGTAGGACACGGTGATAGGCACTCTACAAGAGAATACCCCAGGCCTTGCATCTGCACTTCAAAGGCCTTTTTTATGGATCTCTTCGCAGCAAGTATCTTTGCCGGAGTAGCAAGGGAATGCCTTGCCACAAAAGCAGCACCTTTTAGAGTTGCTATGATATCGGTTATCATAAGGGGATATCCTTCAACATCTGGTCTCCTACCCATGGGGGAGGTGGTTGTTTTTTGCCCAAGCATGGTGGTAGGAGCCATCTGGCCACCGGTCATACCATACACAGCGTTGTTGACAAATATGGATGTTATGCATTCGCCCCTGTTTGCTGCATGTAGGGTCTCGGCAGTCCCAATCGCGGCCATATCACCATCACCTTGGTAGGTAAAGATTATCTTGTCAGGTTGTGCCCTCTTGAACCCAGTACCAACAGCACAACCTCTTCCATGTGCGGACTCACACATGTCCACGTCAAAGTAGTTATAGGCAAGCACTGCGCATCCTGCAGGGGGTATACCGATAACCTTGTCTCTTATACCAAGTTCATCAATCACCTCTGCAACGAGACGATGAATTATGGAATGGCCACATCCAGGACAGTAATGGAACGGTGCATCCTTTAAGCTTTTAGGCTTAGTGTAGACCTTTTTCATCCTAGAGCTCCTTTTGAACCCAGTGGCGACCAATGATCCTTGATATCTCCATAGGAGAAGGCACCTCTCCTCCTGGCCTGCCATAGAAAACGCATCTTGAGTTGTCTTCGAGAGCCAGCTTCACATCGTCAACCATCTGCCCAGTGTTCATCTCAAATACAAGAAACACCCTGGCGTTTTTGGCGACGGCCTTAATGGCCTCTTCTGGAAATGGCCACAGCGTTATGGGCCTCAAGAGTCCAACAGAAATTCCTTCTTTCCTAGATCGCTTTACTGCGCCCTTTGCTATCCTGGCCGCAGTACCATATGCAACCACGACCAATTTTGCATCATCGGTCATGAACTCCTCCCACATAGGGAGTTCCTTACGCATGAGATCGTATTTTCTTTTCAATTTCCAGTTATGGGCCTCCATCTCGCGCGTATCCAGGATCAGGGAACGGATTATCCTTGACGGCCTTCCCTTTGCACCATCCAGAATATAATCCTTTGGGGGAAGCTTCACCTTGGGTTTTTCGTTGAGTACAATGGGCTCCATTATCTGGCCCAGCATGCCATCTCCCAGGATTATGACCGGTGTCCTGTAAATATCTGCCACGTCGAATGCATGCATGGTTATATCGTAAAGTTCCTGTACTGATGCAGGGGCAAAGACAGGTGTTCTATAGTCACCATGCCCCCCACCACGAGTTGCCTGGAAGTAGTCTCCTTGGCTAGGGGCTATGTTACCCAGTCCTGGCCCTCCCCTCATTATATTAACAATAACTGCCGGAAGCTCATCTGCAGCTATAAAAGAAATCCCTTCTTGTTTCAAGCTTATACCTGGCGAAGAAGAACTCGTCATAGCTCGTACACCTGATGCGGCTGCTCCAAGCACCATATTTATGGACGCAGTCTCGCTCTCGCCCTGGACAAAGACTCCTCCCACCTCGGCCATTCTTTTTGCCATGTATTCTGTCAACTCGTTCTGCGGTGTTATGGGATAGCCAAAGTAACACCTGCAACCAGCCTGCACCGCGGCTTCTCCAAGGGCATTTGTACCTTTCATCAAGATCTTATCTGTCACGGTAAACCTCTATTGCTATTTCTGGGCACACGATTGCACACAGCGCGCATGCTTTACATCTCTCGGAAACAAACTCGGCAGGATGATATCCCTTATGATTCAAGCTACTAGAGAGTTTTATCGCATTGTCAGGACACACGTTGATGCACAGCTCACATGCCTTGCATAGGTTCTGGTCAATTTTTATCATTCCATTAGCTGCCATCTTGTTTGTTAACCATCCTATCTCTGAAAGATTAAAGATTATAGCATCAAGGAAAATTCTTGTACAGAGGTTTTTAGAGGCCTGTACTTTGAAAAGATCCTAGTCGTCAAGGAAATCAAGCCAATGAAGATACTTCTTGTTTTTACCCCTTACAACATCAAAAAAGGCATCCTGAAGTTGCTTTGTAATAGGACCAGGCAAACCATCCGCTATAACACGGTCATCTATCTCCCTTATGGGTGTAATCTCTGCTGCAGTACCCGTGAAAAAGACCTCGTCTGCCGTGTACAGTGCATCCCTAGGGAAAAGGGTTTCTTTTACATCGTAGCCCATGTCACCTGCAAGCCTGATGACCGTATCCCTCGTTATGCCTGGTAATACCGAAGTAAGTGGGGGTGTTGTGAGTACGCCATCCCTTACATAAAATATGTTCTCCCCGCTACCCTCTGCCACGTAGCCTTGGTGATCAAGCATCAAGGCTTCATCGTAACCAGCGAGGGTCACCTCTCTCTTTGCCAGTATAGAATTGACATAATTACCACTCACCTTTGCCTTTGTCATCATTATATTCGGATGATGCCTAGTAAAGGAAGAGGTCTTCACCCTTATACCCTTTGCCAATGCCTCGTCTCCAAGATAAGCACCCCATTCCCAGCATATTATGGAGACCCTTATGGGGTTATCCCCTGGATGCACACCCATGTTTCCGTCGCCTATAAACACGATCGGCCTAATGTATGCCTCTCTAAGACCGTTCACCTTGAGGGTCTCCTTTGTCGCACCTACTATTTCCTCCTCAGAGAAAGGGATCTCCATGAGATATATCCTGGTTGAATCAAACAGTCTTTTTGTATGGTCAACATGTCTGAAAATGGCTGACCTGCCATTTTCGCACAGATAACACCTTATGCCTTCAAAGGCAGCAAGTCCATAATGTATGCTGTGGGAGAGTATATGTATGTTCGCATCATCCCACGAAACTAGCTCTCCATCCATCCATATCTTTTCAACCTTCTTAACCATGCCAGCTTTCCCCTCTGTTTCAAGTAATATAAAACACCAGCTAGGAATAATAAGTATAAGACGAGTATTTGTCAAATCATTATACGCAAGACCTCTTTTAGGCCTTGGCTCAGCCAGGCTTGGTCTCAGTCCTTAAATTTATTCTCAAGCTCTTGGAATTGTGGTAGTTTTATGGCCTCGTACATTGCATAGCTTTGTATAGGGTAGCGAGTACCTGCCTTGTGGGTTGCCTCTAGCCCGGCCAGAAGGCCTTCTATCTGAGATGCAGGCATGGAGAAGGCCATCTCGTTGTCTTGGCATACACCTACTACCCTTTCCCCCCTGCCCGGGTGAACAAGGTATGCTCGTCCATCCTTCAGTGGCCATATAATCTCATTGGTACAGCTAAACCCAAGGTTCGTCTCCGATATTACAACGCCTCCATGCCTGTAGATGTACCCCTGGGCAAGCCTGGACATCTGGGCCGGATCTCCGTAGATTACAATCACTTCAGGATCAAGCTCTGTTTTAGATAGGGGAGAAATGTACATCTTGTCCCATGAGCCTATATCCATGATCTTAAATCTATCTATAGTCTTTATTGCAGCATCCCTTGTTTCAAAGTACGACATGCTCATAAAAAAGTCTATCAGCGGATCAATACTGTCCAGCGTCTTGCAGCCAAACCCCAGTATTGCAGGAACACAGCCAATGTCATCGCATGTAAGTCCAATCGCCCAGCCCCAACGCCTAGCAAGGGTCTCTGCCTGGCACACCGCCACCTTGATCCCAAAGTCTCTCGGCTTTCTTGTCTTTGCTGGAAAGCCTTCTTCCTTTCCAAGGAACCTTATACCCAGGGGATATGTGTTCAGATGAAGCAGCCTATTTAACCTATCTTCTACGTCTTTCCAGCCTATCTCTGGCATGATTCCTCCTTATCCCAGGTTCTCTATTCTTTGTTCTCAAGCACGTCTAGTATGATATCCACCGCCATGCTTGCGCACGTGCCTACCAGAGTGGAGCATACATCTACCATCCCGGATTTGAACGCAGCTTTGAGATCTTCCTTTTTGTAAAGGTCATAAGTCCTCCCCATAAGCCTTTTTTGGATATCGTAACACCTGGAGGAGCCATACTTGGCAACAAACCTGTCGTGCAGATCCTTTACCATGAGATAAGTCTGCATGGGCTTTAGCACATCCTCGAAGTCCTTTTTCTCCCTGCCGAACATATATCCGATTACCAGGGAAGAGCCAACAAGCGCACCGCAGGAGCCATCCCCTGTAAGTCCGAGACCATCGGCAAGTCCGCTTGCACATTTAAACACGTCATCATTCCAAGTGCCCAATGCATCAAATATCCCTGCCATGGCTGTCTGGGCACAACCCGTACACTTCATCTCATAGGCCTTTGCACAATCAAAGGCCTTTTTTAGCCTGTCTTCCCTGGAATCGCCCATTAATCACCTCCATGAACAACACATATAATAGTATACACTTGCCCCCCACCCAAGGGAACATCGCCTACGTTATTGTGTTACCTTTTATGCTTACAACATTTTCTTGCCCTTAAGCGATCAACTCCTTTATAAGCAGTCAGCGCTCTATTATCTTTGCCGCATTTTCACCTAGCACAGCATCTATCTCTTCCTTGGTAAACTTAATCCCGTCGGGTGCATTCTCGGGAAGATCTTTTATCATCTGTAACCAGTCTTTCATGGGAATTACAGCCTCTAGAATAGGATTATCTGTGCCCCACAGAAATTTGTATGCAGTTGCCTCGTCAAAGGCATCCCTCATCATATGGCAGAACTCCGAGAAATTCCTCTTTGCCGTTACCTGGTGACCCGAGAAGTCAGCATAAAGGGTGGTTGCCTTTGCAGCAATGATGTTCACGAACTCGCGCCACCAGCAGAAGGCCATGTGTGCGCCTATTACCTTCAGCTTTGGAAAATCGCTTACAATGGTATCCAGGTATATTGGTCTTGCATACTTGCTCTTGAGTGGCTTAGAGATCGGGCCCATGTGGCTGAGCAAGGGTATACCTAGCTCCTGTGCCTTTTCCAATACCTTGTAAGAATCCTCTCCGTCAGGATAAAAACCAGACGTGGGGTGATACTTGAGACCTCGGCAGCCATAGTCGTTAACTGCACGGTCAAGGATCTCAACAGCACCTGGACGCCTAGGATCAACCCCTGCGAAGGCAACAACCCTGTCCGGGTATTTTTTTGCGATAGATCCGTAGAACTGGTTTATCTCGTCCACTGATTTCCTTGCTTCTCCAATGCCATAGCCCCAGTCCAATGCCATTATAAAAGCCATATCAACACCGGATGCATCCATGTTTGCAACTAACTTGGAGCCATCGGGATCCATCATGGGATCCATAACGTTTTTCTTCACCTCGTCCACAGTGGGTGATCCGAGATTATTCTTCCTGAAAAAATCTATGACGATCTCTGCCAGTTCATCCCAGTAACTATCCGGGACAATATCCCACGTCCACACGTGACAATGTGCATCTATAATCATCTTTACCTCCTCCTTTCTTTGAATAAATTTATTACTTTTTTTGTTTCTCCTGTTCCATTTTCCTTAGTTCCTTTTTCATAACCTTACCTGTCATGGTCCTGGGAAGATCCTCCACGAATTCAACCACCTCTGGTATTTTGTACTTTGCAAGCTTGTCTTTCAGGTATTCTTTCACCTCTTCCTCTGTAAGAGATCCAGGCTCTGTCGGTATTATAAACGCCTTCACCCTTTCTCCTAGTGCCTCGTCTGGCGTTCCTATAACAGCCACCTCCCTAACCTTTGGATTGGACTCAAGGGCTATTTCGACCTCCCTCGGGTAGATGTTCTCGCCACCGCGGTTTATCATATCTTTCTTCCTGTCAATGATGTACATGAATCCCTCTTCATCCATGTATGCCATGTCGCCGGTATGGAGCCAACCATCCTTTATGGTCTCCTTTGTGGCTTCCGGCTGGTTCAGGTAACCAAGCATCACTGCGTCGCCCTTTATACAGATCTCACCTTTCTCGCCTACCGGCATCTCGTTGTTATCGTCATCCATGATCTTGATTTCCTGTTCAGGCAAGGCCACTCCGATGGAACCCGGCTTCCTCTTTCCAAGTGGTGGATTAACAGTGGACACACCTGTTGCCTCTGTAAGACCATAGCCTTCTATTATCTCAACATTGAACTTCTCCTTAAAACCTCTTATCAACTCAACAGACAGGGGTGCTGCCCCACAAAAGGCGAATCTTAGTTTGAGCTTTGATCTGTCGATGGTGCTAGCATCAATAGCATAAAAGACATAGTTGTACATGGCAGGTACTCCCATAAGTATGGTAACACCGTAATCCGTGATCGATGGCCAAAAGTCGGTCGGTGAAAAGGTCTTTCTTATGCACACGGTCTGGCCGCAGTAAGCGATCGGGTACGTCCACACGCATATGGGGTTGGTGTGAAACATGGGCAACAGCAGAAGCATTACATCTCCATCCTCAACAAGGCCTATACCTGCCATGGCACGACATACAGAAAGCTGTCCTTTGTTGGAAAGTAGTATACCCTTTGGCCTTCCCGTTGTCCCCGAGGAATACAGCAGAAGGAACGGATCAGATCCCTTCTGCTCAACAATGGCCTCATCAGCTGGATAACTAGCAAGTATATCGGACAATTTTTCCTGCTTTAGATCTATACCATGCTCTACCCCTGTTACCACCTCAACGACACCGGGCTTATGAGATGCCTGCTCGTAGCCACGGGCAAATTCCTGCATAAACTCGCTACCAACAAAGACTATCCTAGGCTTTGAATCATCCAACAGATAGGCAATTTCTGGGCCCTTCAACATAAAATTAATAGAACCTGCTATTGCACCAAGCTTCTGTATCCCAAACATGATGTAGTAAATCTCCGGCGAATTCATCACTAGAATGGATACCACGTCCCCCTTTTTGATACCCTTTGCCTTGAGATAATTGGCTACCCTGTTTGCCCCTTCATTGGTCTGAGCATAGGTTATTACATCGTCATAGAATAAAACGTAGGGTTTATCAGGTATCTCGTTTGCTCTTGCAACTATCATCTCGGATACGCTTTCAAAATCCGTACGTTTCCCCTTGAGAAACTCCAGCTGATCCATGGGGACCGTCTCTATTACCACCTTCTTGCCTGTCATTTTAGACCTCCTTTCTTTATATTACCTCTCTTCTTGAGATATCGTTCTCGCGGACAATCACGGTATTCTCTCAACCGTGCTCCACTTGATATCATGCAAAGGAATGATTGTATCCGCTGTATGCTTTATCTTCATCATGCTATCGTATATAAGCCTTACGTCCTCGTGGATCCCAGGTAATATCACCTCCATCATAGCACCCGAATCTTCTGGGGGGTAAAAGTTGTCTAGCACCGAGCACATACCTGTTATGGCTGCAATACCATCCTCTGTCTCCACCAGCACGGTCTGCCCCCCGGGAGTATGCCCAGGGGTAAGCATAACCCTTATTCCATCGTATATATCAAGATCACCAGTCACTGTCCGGAACTTTATGTCACTGTACAGGTTTGGCCAGTACAGGAGCTTATCAAGACCGGGATGCGGGTTGAGAGCCTCCCTTAATTCATCTGCCTGGCAAATAAAAGTGGCATTGGTGAATCTAGTGGCATATTCAACGTGGTCAAAATGGAGGTGTGTAAATATTACCATGTCAATGTCTTCAGGCCTGAGCCCCACGTTTTTCAATGCCTCTTCAGGTGTGGACACCTGCTCTGCTTCGAAGCCTGCCATCTTGAGAGAATCTGCACTGCCAGATGTATCAACGATGATATTTTTGTCCGTGCCTTCTATAAGAAACATGTAACCGCCTGCCTCACCCTTGCCATCAAAGTTGGTAAGGTAGGTCATTATAGCCCCTGGGCCTTGCATCCTTACCAGCTGTAAAGGCCTTATGGATAACTTCTTAGACATACTACTACCTCCTTCTTTTTTTTGACTTAATTACATGACAATAAATTATTTATATTTTATGCCCTGTTTTCAGAATCCTTTAGGGCTAAACAGCAACTGCATCATTTACTATGTCTGCAATATCCCTTACCTCTATTCTATCTTCAAGACCTTCTGCCTTCACTGCATCGCTCAGCATCCTGTAACAGATGGGACATGCAACAGCCAGCACGCTGGCCCCTGTATCAATTGCCTCTTTTACGCGTACCCTGCTTGAGCTGTCCGGTCCAGTGCCCAGTATGTCGGTGAAGAAATTGCCTCCTCCACCTCCACAACAAAGTGCATTCTGCATGTTCCTGTCCATCTCTACGAGCTCAAGGCCAGGCACAGACCTCAAGACCGACCTCGGTGCCCAGTACTCGTTGTTCCACCTGCCAAGATAACATGGATCATGGTAAGTTACCTTTAAATCTACCTCTGCCATGGAAATATCTTTGATTGCTGCATTCAATACCTGCGTATAGTGATAAACGTCAAAATTACCCCCTAACTTCGGGTACTCGTTCTTCATGCTGTTGAAGGCATGCGGCGAGAGCGTGATAATTTTTCTCACGCCTAGCCCTTTAAATTTCTCTATGTTCTGCGATGCAATTTGCTCGAACAGGCCTGCCTCTCCAAGGGTCTTCACTTCGTTACCATCGGTAATCTCATCTGATGCCAGTATGCCAAACGATATATCCGCCTTCTTTAGAAGCATGGCAACCGAGCGCGCCATCTTCTTGCCAACCTCGTCGTAGGAGCCAACATCACCCACGTAGAAAAGGTATTCCTGACCCGAGTACAGGGGAATATCAAGCCCATCTGCCCAGATAGCCCTTTGCTCCTGTGGCATCTTGTACGCGTTACCACTTATGCTTACTGCCTTAAGGTAGTCCCTCACACCTGGAGGTATCACACCCTGCTCCACCATGTCTTCCCTTGCGGCTATGACCATGTCCACCAGGTATTGCCTTATCTTTGGCATGGCGCATGCCTCCACACAATTCTTGCACGTAACACATGAAAAAAGGATCTTTGCAAAGCGTTCGCTAGTCTGTATTTCCCCGTTCATCCAAGCCCTTATAAGCCAAAGCCTGCCGCCAGACGAAAAAGACTCGAAACGGTACTTTAGATATGACGGGCAGTTGAAATCCTTGAAATTGAGGGGTAACTTGCACCAACCGCACCTGAAGCACCTGTGAATGATATCGGCATATTCCTTTTTCATGGATTCACCTCCCAGTTCCCGGGATTCATGATACCATTCGGATCAAGCAATCCCCTTATTTCCTGCATAAACTCGTAGGTAGCAGGCCACATCTGCTTTAATATTAATTGCTGGCCACTTACCTCGGCCTTCCACGGTATCCCCCCCATCTTCAGAGCAGCATGGTTTGTATCATCCAGGGCTTGTCTTACCCTGTTCATGTCATCTTCGTCCGCCCTGTTAAACGGGTACGCAAAGTAAAACATGAAGGAGTGCCCTCTGCCTATCATCCGCCCTCCCAGAGAATAGGTAATGCCATTTCTTGCCGATATTTCAAGCCCAGCCCTATAAGCATCAGGTATCTTTTCAACCGGTATAATGGCCCCCACGTATTCAAACCCTCCGCCTTTCCTCACGTCTGCAAAGGCACTCAGGTTCTTCTGAGGCGCCTCAAGCAGAAAGGCCTTCATTTCCTTGGGAATGGGTACGAACCCTGCTTCCTTGCTTTCATAGTAGTCCTTCAACGTATCTCTTATTATCTCCTTCTTTAGCCTCATCTCCTTGTCAGAATTCGCCGTGATGGAGATGATAGTCATCTGGAAGCCTTCGAACATGGCTGGCTTGGGTGTTATAAAGAATGTCAGGTCCTCGCACATCTCCGTGTTTACAATGCGGAACATTATATCAGGTACAGTATCAACGTCCTCTGTCAAGAACATGAGCCCATCGTTCAAAAGTGGTCTTGGATATAACTTTATCCCCACCTTGGTTATAATGCCGGTTGTACCATTCCAGCCCAAGAATAGCCCTGCCAAGTCAGGCAGCGGTGCCCTAGAAAACCAGTAAGGCACAGTTGAACATGAACCAAGCTTTACTACCTTGCCTGTGGGGAGTACAACCTCTAGACCCGTAACCATCTCCGAATGAAAACCACCTTCGCTCTGCGAGAGATGGCCCGATCCGTGTATCATGACATTACCTGCAACAGTTGCAACAGGGGGGGCATCCGGTAAGGAATTTTTCAGGGTGGGATAATGCTTGGCGAGATATGCAGAGAGCATGCCCATGGCCGTGCCTGCCTCTACAACAGCATAATGGCTCTTCTCATTCACCTCTATAATACGGTTCATCCTCTTCATGTCTAGTACTATACCTCCCTTTAACGGGATGCTGAGCCCGGACAGGACCAGACCCCCACCCAAAGGTACAACAGGTATCTTTTCCTCGTTTGCAAGCAGCACTATCTTCTGGACTTCTTCAGTAGTGTTCGGAAGCACCACATAATCAGGCTCATGCGGCCTCTGGACACCCGGATCCCTAGAGTATATAAAACGTTCCTCAGCCGCGTTTGAAACGTAATCGCTGCCGACTATATCAGACAGACGTTCAAAGATTCTATCCATAGCTATATCACCTCCTCAGAGTTTATTCGCCCAAGGCCTGATGGCAAAGATCAGACATCATTATTGGTGTCATACCCTTCTGGCTTACCAAGTCGGATAGCGTCCAGAAACAGAAAGGACAGTTGAATACACAGTGGGTAGCACCGTGTTCCTTCATGTCATCCACGTTACGTGTTTGATTCTGTTCCATCAGATCGAACTTTTGCTGCGCTTCGAACACACCTCCACAGCAAAGGGCATTTTCATGGTCATACTTTCTCTCCACCCTCTCCACACCTATAAGCGAAAATATATCATCCACAAAGTGATCGATCTCTGGACTCAATCGGTTTGAGCATGGTCTCTGGTAAGCGACCTTTAAGTTCAAAGGCTTTATCTCAGTTTTCAATTCAAGTAACCTGTTATACAGGTACTCAAATAGATGTATAGGCTTAAAAGGCACCTTAATATCAAAGGCAGGGGCCCAGGACGTATACGTCCCGTAGCATTCGTCATGATAACAGATGAGTTCCTTTACTCCACTTGGCTCCAGATAGTTCTTCTGGATGTTCTCTATCATCCTTGGAAGCCTCTCCTTTATAACCGAATTCCTGGCAAAATGCAGGTACATAAGGTTACAGAATATATCGCTACCGACTATGGCAGAGGCCCCTTCAAAGAGCTTTCCCCTTATTGTGCCTAGCATCATGGGAAAATAGCACATGTTTATAACAGGTGCATGTACCTTCATGGGTGTTATTTCTCCTCTTGGTGCCATGGCCCTGATCTGGGACTTCTCAATAGGTTTTGGAACAGGATGGATACCCTTTTCCTCTTGCCTCTCCACGATAAGGTAAAATGGATGATTATTGTAAGGACAATATTCCTCGCATGCATAGCACGTCACGCAATCATAAAGAATACGAGTGTCTTCACCCCTTATAAGCTTCCACCTCTCCTCCTTTGCACTCTCAAGATCAAAGTCCATGTATTGGCACTTCATGAGGCAGTCATATGTATCGCACTTGGCACAGACATCAGGACTAAACTTTAAATCATTCATAAGCATCCTCCTTTTCTCTTACTTGGTCAATTTATCCATTGCTTGGTACTTTTTTAAAAGTATCCAGCACTACGAGCCACTTTACAAATGAGAGTTGTTTATAATCCTTAACGAGGATTCCTCTAATACCTTGACAGCGATTATGAGGAGTGCGAACCTTTCGTCCTTTGTCTGTCCATGATAATAACGATAATAGATCTGCTGTGCAATGACTGCAAGTCGAAATAGGCCAAAGCATAGGTAGAAATCAAAGTTATCTATGGAAATACCGGTCTTTTCAGCATACCTAGCCACCATTTCATCCCTGGTGAGCGCACCGGGTATGTTTGTCGGCATCATGCGTATTGCCTGGACATTAGGTGGATCGTCTGCCTGCACCCAGTAAGCAAGAGAGTTGCCAAGATCCATGATGGGATCCCCTATGGTTGCCATTTCCCAGTCAAGCACCCCTATGATTTTCAGGGGATTCTTTGGGTCGAGTACAACATTATCTAGCTTGAAATCATTATGTATTATGCAAGGTTTCCTAAACTCAGACGGCATTTTTTCATGGAGCCATTTCATAACATCCTCAAAATCAGGGGCATCTGGTGTCTTTGCTGCCCTGTAACGTTCAGACCAACCCTCTACCTGTCTCTTTACGTAGCCTTCTGGCTTGCCGAATGTTTCAAGACCAACTTTTTTATAATCAATGGAATGGAGCTCGCATTGAACATCCAGGAGATTCTCGCACAGCTGCCTTGCCTCACCCGGGCTGAAACTTAACCCTTCAGGAAGGTCTTTTCTTAGTATAATGCCCTCTATTCGTTCCATCACGTAAAAAGGGCAACCAATTATGGACGTGTCTTCAGTATACGCAACCGGTCTAGGTGCATAAGGAAAAACGTCTTTCAATGCATTTAATATACGATATTCTCTACCCATGTCATGCGCAGATTTTGCCTTCCTTCCAAAGGGCGGTCTCCTAAGAACAAAATTCCTGTCCCCCACACTCAGCATGTAGGTTAGGTTCGAAAATCCACTGGGAAATTGCTGTATAGTAATACTTCCCTTGAGTCCTGGAATACTATCTTTCAGAAAGCTTTCAACGGCCTTTGCATCAAGTTCCTCGCCTTGTCTTGGCTTCTTCGGCTTATCCATTAGATCCATTTTTTTCCTCCTGCTTCAAATTATCTTGAGGCAAAAGATACGATTCAACAAAATCAATAACAATTCTGGAATATTCTTCTACAGAGACCCCCCTACTTTCATATTTCCATCTCTTCAGATACCAGTCCTGGAGCAATGCCTTGATAATAGCAGCCGTGGTCATAGAGTCAACGTCCACGAATATTCTATCTTTCTGCCCCTGCTCAATGATGTCTATGAATATGCGCTCTGTGAAAACCTCTGCCTCGATTGCCTTTCTCCTGTCTTCCTTGCTGAGATTTTTTGCCTCCATGTAAGAGAAATAAAACCATGGTTGCATCACCTCGCTGAGATACAGGTGAATCTGAATGGCAGTCCTTAACTTCTCCAGAGGTTCACCAATACCTGAAAGGTGGGCAGAAAAGACCTTTACTATGGCTGCCATCCTCTGCTGCTGTATCATGTTCAATAGATCATCCTTGCTCGAGAAATAAGAGTAAAGTGCCCCCATGCTCAGGCCCGACTCCTCGCTTAGATCCCTTAGCGTCATGAGAGGGAAACCTTTTCTATTACTTATGGATAAGGCAGCACTAGATATCTTTACAAGGTTTTTTACCGCAACGTCTTCCTTCTTGACCTTGATCTTATCCCTGTTGTTACGGTAAAAATCCCTCCAGATGTCTTCACTAGAGATGTTTACAAGCCCTTGAAATGCGTCAAATGTCAATGCACCTTACCCCGGAAACCCTATTTAACCTCGCGGCCCTCGTATTCCCTCAAGATCCGCCTTGATACAGACATCTTATGGACCTCGTCGGCACCATCGTATATCCTAGCGGCACGCTCGTGGCGATAGAAAAACGGTATAATGATATCGTCTGTCATACCCATACCACCATAAACCTGGAGCGCCCTGTCAACAACCTTCTGCATGACATTTGCCACGTAGAATTTTATCAGAGAGATATCTTGCCTGGCCTCCTTTACTCCCAGCTTCTCGATCTTCCACGCTGTACTAATGGTCATCAGTCGCGCAGCCAGAATATCTGCAGCAGACTCTGCAATCCATGCCTGTATAATCTGCTTTGTGGCCAAGGTCTTACCATCAGGTGTCATTATTCTCTCCTGCGCCCTCTTGCACATAAGGTCAAAGCTCCTTCTGCATATACCTAGCCATCTCATGCAGTGATGAATCCTGCCCGGTCCAAGCCTCTGTTGTGCAATCACAAACCCCTGCCCCTCTGGTCCTAAAAGGTTTTTCTGAGGTACACGGCACGATTGATAAAGAATTTCACCGTGACCCGCGTAGTCTGTTCCAGGCTCTCCCATAACAGGGATCGTCCTTACCTGATTGAATCCCGGGGTATCGCAAGGCACGATGATCATGCTTGCCTGAAGGTATTTCGGTGCATCCGGGTTGGTTACAGCCATGACAATGGCAAAGGCTGCACCGTCCGACGAGCTGGTATACCACTTGTGACCGTTTATTACATAGTCATCGCCATCTTTTACAGCAGTTGTATTCATCATTACCGGGTTTGATCCAGGCATGTCAACCTCGGTCATCGAGAAGCAACTCCTTATCTTTCCCTCGATAAGAGGCCTGAGATACTTTTCCTTCTGCTCCTCTGTGCCATGAAGGTAGAGTATTTCGGCGTTTCCTGCATCCGGGGCCTGGCAGCCGAACACGTAGTGGCCTATGGGAGTCCTCCCTAGAGATTCTGATACAAAAGCGTGCTCTACGAGGTTCAGCCCCATGCCACCGTACTCCTTTGGATGGTTCGGCGCCCACAACTCCATCTGCTTTACCATTTTCCTTTTCTCCTCAAGCACAGGGACCATAGACCTGAAGTCATGCGTCAGGAACTCTGGCTCGAGAGGAATAAGTTCCTTGTCGACGAACTCATCTATCATACTGGTTATCACCTTAATCTTTTCCGGTACCTCGAAATCCATAAGATCCTCCTTATAGCTAACGGTAAGTCAGCAATGTTTTGTCTTTTCTCAATTCCAGGTGTGGTATGCAATTAAACCCAGCAAGGGTGATTATTTCATCCCTGTACATAAATCTAGTTATGGACGAATTTATAAGCTGCCAGTTAATTCTCATGGTGGCCTCGTTAGATAATGACAGCGCCTTTTGCATAGTGGCTGCAATAATCCCTCCTGAGGTGAACACGAATATGTTTTTCCCCCTACCTTGCTCAGCAATAATGCCCAGTACTGCGTTGACTGACCTCTCTGCAAAATCTTCCCATGTCTCCACACCTTCTTTGTTATACCTACCAGAGACCCATCTTAGCATTGCACCTTCAAAAATCCGTTGAAAGGCCTTCATGTCTGAATAGATTAAGTCCATATCTCTTTTAAGAGATGGGTCCTCTTTCAGCATGTCAGGGACCTGAGACAATAGTACGCCTCTAAAATCGTATTCCCCGAGGTCATCTATTATCACTGGATCCGGGACCTCCTTGCCATGTCTCTTATAACTCTTGATGGCTTCGTTAGCCGTCATCTTCTGCCGTTCCATCTTTCCCGAGTACACGACATCTATCTTAAGGCCAGTTTCAGCAAGGTAATCGCCTAGGATCCTGGACTGCAGGATACCAGTCTCCGAGAGCATGTCATAGTTCTCTTCTCCAAAGGATGCCTGGCCATGCCTCACAAGAAATATCACTCCCATGAAAAACCCCTTAACAAGATAGACTCTATAAGGAAAACAACCGACCCCCCGGACTATACTCTTTAACGTCTAAAGGAACTATACTAGCCCTGAATCTACACCCACCACCGATGCCTGAATCCTTGCCCCTACGTACTTAACCTTACTAACCAGCTCCTTGCCAAGAGCCTATAACTCCTTGTACCTTGTACCTTGTACCTTGTACCTTGTACCTTGTACCTTGTACCTTGTACACCAATCATAAGAAGTAAATAAGGTTATGTCAAGGAAAAACGAGCGAGCGTTCGTTTTTTTCTTGAGGTAGTTATGGTTTTGTTTTATAAAGTTTATAAAAAGAAAGGGTTGTGGGCATGAAGATCCTTATATGTGTAAAGCAGGTTATTGACAGTCAGGCACCTGTTACGATTGATGAGTCCGGTAAGTGGGTAAAATATGGAGATTCATCCCCTTTCAGGATGAACCGCTATGATGAATTTGCAATAGAAGAGGCCTTGAGGATAAAAGAAACACTCAATGATGTAAGTGTTGATGCAATATCAGTTGGACCGCCAAGGGTGAGTTCTACCGTGAGAAAGGCTATGGAAATGGGAGCCGAGAAAGGCATACACATACTCACCGAGGGAGATTTCTTCATAACCCCCTTCGAGGTGGCTTCAACCATAGCATCCTATGTCCAGACAAATAACTATGCGCTAATCCTAACAGGGGCCATGTCAGAAGATGACATGAATTCCCAGGTGGGCCAAGTTATAGCTGAAATTCTAAACCGTCCGTGCGCAACCCTGGTCATGCACCAAGAGATAAGAGAGGATAAGAAAGAGGTCTACGTCGAAAGGGAGATTGAAGGTGGGAAGAGGGAATGTCTTAATCTGCAGTTGCCCGCAGTACTCACCATTCAATCCGGCATCAATATCCCCAGATATCCTTCTCTTAGCAATGTCTTAAGGGCAAGAAAAGCTCAGATCCTCACCATTGAGGCAACGGCCATGAATATACCAGCAAAAAGAGAGCATCTTGTAGCGCTTTCTTACCCCGAGGTTTCATCAAGGGGTACATTCATAGAGGGTTCTCAGCGTGAAAAGGCAAAGGAATTGGTCAGTATACTTCACGAAAAATCGTTGATATAAGGTGTTACATGAAAAAACAGATAGCAATAATTGCAGAGCATCACAAGGAAAGCGTGGTTTCTGCAACCTTTGAAGCCGTATCCTTTGCCCTTGAGCTCTCCAACCTTACCGAGGCAAAGCCCGTCATTATAGTACTTGGAAAATCCATCAAGGAGATGGCAGAGAATCTTTCTAAAAAAACCGGCCTCGACGTGGTCGGGATAGAAGGCGGACCGCTTGAATTCTACAACGCTGAGCAATACAAGTTTACCTTGAAGTATTACCTCGAAAGCATTGATCCCGAATACATCTGCATGACACATACCGCCATGGGTCTCGACCTAGCGCCAGGCCTTGCCACCCGTCTTGATGCATCTTGTATAACAGCGGTTGAAGGCATAAAAAGCCAAGACGGAAAGATTTCTTTTTTAAGATCCATGTTCGGTGGCAAATTACGGGCCGAGATCATGCCTAAACTAAAAAAAAGCGTCATAACCATATTACCCGGGGCATGGAAGGCCCAGGAACTAGACCCGATGGAAAATGGCCACGTAGACATAAAAGCCGCACCATCCAGTATATCCACGTCACGTACCATTACAGTAAAAGAAGCTGAAGAAGAAACACTAAACCTTGACGATGCAGAGGTCATAGTGGCCGCAGGCAGGGGCATCGGTAACGAGGAGAACCTTCACCTTGTAAAAGACCTGGCAAAGATTTTCAACAAGTCAGCCATTGGCGCGTCCAAGGCCGTCTGTGACCTGGGTTGGCTGGGTTACAAGCACCAGATAGGCATGACAGGACGCACCGTCTCTCCCAGGTTATACATTGCATGTGGGATATCAGGCTCTTCCCAGCACATCTCGGGCATGAAGGACTCTCAGATCGTGGTCTCCATCAACATTGATCCAAATGCCGCTATATTTAATGTATCTCATTATTGTATAGTTGAAGACTTAGCAACATTTATACCTGTGCTGTTGGAGGAATTTAGAAACTTTGTGGGCACAACGTAAAACAAAGTGCGGGGAAATACCTAATTAAAAGGAGGAAAACATGGGCATGGTCAATTTTTCGCTGGATGGCAAAATAGCTTTAGTTACGGGAGCAAGTAGGGGCATAGGAGAGGCCATAGCCATAACCCTTGCCGAGTACGGGGCGCATGTGGTGCTTACCAGCAGGAAACAGGATGCATTGGACAAGGTGGCAAAAAAAATCAAAGATACTGGCGGCATGGCAACAGCAATAGCATGCCATGTTGGCAAGATGGACCAGATAGAAAATCTCTTCAAACAAATAAAGCAAAGATTTGGCAGAGTTGACATACTCATAAACAATGCTGCCACAAACCCCTACTTCGGTGACATGCTAGGTGCGGACGAGGGCATATGGGACAAGACCAACGAAGTCAACCTCAAGGGCCCGTTCTTCATGATCCAATACGCGGCAAAACTGATGATAGAAACAGGAGGAGGTTCCATAGTTAACGTTGCATCTATAAATGGTATAAGGCCAGCCCCTCTTCAAGGTATTTACTCTATTACAAAGGCAGCATTGATAATGCTAACAAAGGCATATGCCATGGAACTTGCTGACAAGAATATACGCGTGAACGCACTTCTGCCCGGTCTTACTGAGACAAAATTCTCATCAGCTCTTTTCCAAAACAAGGATATCTACAACATTGCACTTAGTAGGATACCCATGAAAAGGCATGCAGAGCCCCCTGAGATGGCAGGTGCCGTCTTGTATCTTGTTTCAGATGCAGCATCTTATACAACAGGAACCTGCATTATCTGCGATGGAGGGGCCTTGATTTAAACTAGTCCAGCACAGTTCATACAGACTTATTATAGTACATTAAGTATTATCAGGTACTGGTTATAACTTGCGTGGATTAATTACTAGGCCTAGGCATTGTCTCCACAGGACTTGAAGCTATCTTTAGGCCTGCAACTATGCCCAAAATTACTAAGAGTATACCTGTAATGGCCCAGCGTCTAACTTCAATACCCGAAAAAAGACAGAGAAAGCCAACGGCAAAAACAGTCTGGAGCGTGAATAAGAGACCTACCTTGATGGGAGACAAAAGCACCAGTGCCTTTGTCTGGACCAATACACCCCATGCAACGCACACCAGGGCTGAAAGCAACACAAAGATCCATGTCCATGCATTGGCAATGACCGGCCTGTCCAGATGTAGCGCAATAATCGATAAAATAGTAGCAACAGCAGTCTGAACTACCACCAGATGCTCGGGCGAAGAATGCCTTACAAATAAAGCTGTAAACACCACGTGAAGGGCAAATAAAACCAGAATGGCTAGGAATGCAGTGTTGAACATTGGGTTTACCATGTAAACCCCCAGACCACATATTACTACAGAGGCAACAGCCCTGGTGCCAAGATCATTTCTACGCATTGCACCCCATAGAACAGTGATGACGACAACAGATAGAGATTGAGCATTAATGGCCATAAGGGGAGTGACATCTGGACGAGAAACCACAAGGTAGTGGACGCAAAACAGCAACATGCCAAGGATAAGGCCCTGGACTGCAGACCTGAGGTCAAGGTTTCTCATACGTGATCTGTAGATAATGCCCAGGGCAAGGTAAGCCACCATGAACTCTGCCAGGAGGAAAAAGCCTGGATCCAGTCCACCAGCTATTGCCCGTCCGGCAAGAGTGCTGGCAGCCCAGAGAATTGCAACTACTATTACAAATAATGTCGCCTTTGACTCAGTCAATATCTTCTTATCTTTTGTATCAGTCTCTTTTCCACACGCGCCATCTCCTTGGACTGTTTAGAGTCCACCCCCTCATGTTCAAAGCCTGCAAGGTGACAGATACCGTGAACAAGTAGTTCAAGAAGCCTGTCATGCAAGTCCATTCCTGCTTCCACTGCCTCGGCTCTAGCCCTGTCCACTGACACGACAACATCCCCCAAATGGTTATTGTCTGCAGGCCCCATACCCTCCTGTTGAGAGAAAGATATCACGTTGGTAGGCATGTCCCTGTTTAGGTACCTATTGTTCAAATCCCTTATGTATTCATCGCTTACCAGTAGTACAGACATCTCCACATCCTTATATCCTAGCTCTTGGACGGCCTCTATTACCCAGTTTTCTACGGTTTTTTTATCCATTTCCTCAAGTGGTATAAGTGCTTGAACATCCACGATGATCATACACCACCCTTGTCATATGCCTTTATAATCTCTGATACTATCCTGTGTCTGACAACGTCGTCCTCTGAGAAATAGACAAAGTCTATGCCCTCTATGCCTTTAAGTATATGGCTCGCTTCTATGAGCCCTGACTTGACATCACCGGGAAGATCTACCTGGGTGACATCCCCTGTTATTACTGCCTTGGAGTTGTATCCTAGCCGCGTCAGGAACATCTTCATCTGTTCAGACGTTGTGTTCTGAGCCTCGTCCAGTATAACAAAAGCATCGTTCAATGTCCTTCCCCTCATGAATGCAAGAGGAATAACCTCCATGGTATTCCTCTCTATCATCCTAGTAACCTGCTCATAGTGCATCATGTCATAAAGGGCATCGTATAGTGGGTGAAGATATGGATTTACCTTCTCATACATGTCCCCGGGCAAGAAACCCAGCCTTTCCCCTGCTTCCACTGCAGGTCTCGTAAGTATAATCCTAGATGTCTTTTTCTTGAGCAGGTATGAAACGGCCATTGCCATTGCAAGATATGTCTTACCTGTACCAGCGGGGCCAATACCAAAAAGTATATCGTTTGTCCTCATCTTGTCTATGTAGACCTTTTGCTGAAAACTCTTCGGAGTTATTACCTTCTTGGACGACGATATGTAAATGGTATCCATAAACACATCCTTGAGGTTTATGCCACTGTCCTTTGCAAGCATCCTCACGGCATACCATACGTCCGATGGATACACAGGAAAGCCTTCTTTGATGATTGAATAAAGCCCTCTCAGGGTGTGCTTTGCAAGCTCGACATTGAAGTCATCGCCCAGGATCTCAATGTTGTCACCTTTTAACGAACACCTGATCCCTATGGTCTCTTCAAGTATCTTTAGGTGCTCACAGCTATCACCGGCCAGCTTTCTCAAAATGTCTATATCTTCAAAGTTTATAACCGGCATCTGTATCGATTCTACCTTTTTTTTGCGAGGTAACCTTTGAATATACCAAAAATTTGGAACTTACAATATTAGATTCTCGCCTTGCAGAGCTCAAAATCTTGTAATATGTTCACACCATGTTTGAGATAAGGGTATCTGACAGGTTCAGCGCAGCCCACAACCTGAAGGGGTACAAGGGCGACTGTGAGAGACTGCATGGGCACAATTACAGGGTCGAAGTCAGGGTGTCATCTCCATCACTTGATGACATGGGTCTAGCTATGGACTTCCGGGATATTAGATCCTTGTTGAAAGATATAATAAGTCAGATGGACCATACCTACCTCAACGACCTACCAGGGTTCAGGGACATAAACCCGTCCTCCGAGAATATTGCAAGGTACATATATAAATCCATGGTCCATGAGTTAGTTCCGCCTGTACGATTATTAAGCGTGGAAGTATGGGAAACGGAAAACAGCAGCGCCCTGTACAGGGAGGACTAATCTAAATGAAAGACGTACAGAGGCAAAAGCCCGAACACCCCCTGTACATAAACAAGGTAGGTGTAAAGGGCCTCAAGTACCCGATAGTAGTCCTGGACAAGGCAAGGAAATATCAGCACACAGTGGCGTCTCTGAACATATACGTGGACCTGCCCCGCGAGTTCAAGGGAACGCACATGAGCAGGTTCATCGAGGTCTTAAACGAGTATAGGCAGGAGATACACATAAGGAAGTTCGAACACATACTGGAAGAGATCAAAAGGACACTGGGTGCTTCAAGCGCCCATTTGGAGATAAGCTTTCCTTATTTCATAGAAAAAAAGGCTCCTGTTACAGGTGCTGTGGGACTCATGGAGTACGGATGCAAACTCATCGGTACCGTAGGGGAGAAAAAAGATTTCAGGGTGGGGGTAAAAGTGCCTGTTCAAACGCTGTGTCCATGCTCTAAAGAAATAAGCGATAATGGAGCACATAACCAAAGAAGTATAGTAAGCGTTGTGGTACGTTACAATAGTTTCTTCTGGATAGAGGACCTTATAGCCATAGTGGAGGAATGTGCTTCTTCCCCGGTATATCCCATCCTAAAGCGCCCTGACGAGAAGTACGTGACAGAATATGCCTACGACCATCCAATGTTCGTAGAGGATGTCGTAAGGGAAGTGGCATCCATGCTTGAGAAGAAAAAAGAGTTTTCCTGGTATAGCGTTGAGGCAGAAAACTTTGAGAGCATACACAACCATAACGTATATGCCTATATAGAAAGCAAGCCACATGAAACAAAGTAAAGAAGACATACTACCTGTTGGCAAGCTTCCCATGGACTTACTCGATCATCTTCTGAAGCAGATCCCCAGGAACGATCCAGATGTGCTCGTGGGGCCCGGGGTAGGAGTGGATGCAACGGTCTTGAGGCTGGGTAGCAAGACCATTATACTGAAGACTGATCCGATAACGTTTACCACCAAAGACCTAGCAAATTATCTAATAGCAGTAAACTCTAATGATATCGCCTGCATGGGAGGCATTCCACGATATCTTTTGGTAAGCCTACTGCTTCCTGAAGCAAAGACAACCTATTCCATGGCAGAAGGTATATTCAAAGAGATTATAATTGCCTGTAAGGAATATGGCATATCTCTTGTAGGTGGCCATACCGAGATAACACATGGCATAGACAGGCCCATAGCAGCGGGATTCATGGTGGGTTACAGCCCGTCTGGCAAGATAGTAAGGACATCAGGGGCCAAGCCGGGAGATGTATTGCTTCTATCAAAGGGCATTCCCATAGAGGCCCTATCCATCCTGGCAAGGGAGAAAGCAGGCCTGTTGAAGCTTGACGGGCCCACGCTAACGAAGGCAAGGGACCTTGTAAAGAACCCAGGCATAAGCGTGTTGAGAGATGCAAGGATAGCCCTGGAAAATGGAGAGGTCACTGCAATGCATGATCCTACTGAAGGTGGTATTGCAACAGGGCTCTTAGAGATAGCAAGGGCTTGCGGTTACGGACTAGAAGTGTACATGGATAAGATACCCATCATAGAACATGCTGAAGATATACTCGGGCAGTTTAACATGGATCCCCTCGGTGCCATATCTTCTGGTGCCCTAATTGTATGCTGCAGCAGTGAAAGTGCAAGTGACATTCTGGATGCATGGCAAGCTGCATCAATAAAAGGTAGCATAATAGGGTATGTTAGGAGCGATAAAAAGTGCATACTTCACAGGGACGGAAAGGAACTTAATTTGCCGGAATTTCCTAGAGACGAGATAACCAAGGCCTTTACCTCACATAAAACAGAAATACCACCACACCAGCCATGATAAGGATACCCCCGGTGTAGAATACACTATCAATGCCCATCGTTGACATCACGGCACCCGCTATAACAGGGCCAACTATCATGCCGAGGCTCCTTGCCGTATCAAGGAAACCCATGGTTTTGCCCATACCTAAAATTCTGCCCTCGTTCACTGCCATTGCTGATATCGCGGGTATGGATATGGCCCCACCAAGGCCCATAAGGGAGGCAATACCCATGAAAGACCAGAATCCCCTGCCAAGAGGCAAACCAGCAAAGGTTAGCCCCCCCAAGATAGACCCTGCAACCACCATGCATACAGTGTTCTTGTCATTCGCCAGCCTGCCAAATGGCCTCTGGAGTAAGCCTGTTGTAAAGACTGTTACAGATATAAGAAGACCAACCTCGGCCTTACCTATACCCCTTGCAGTTGCAAGCAGGGGTAGGAATGCTAGCAAACCGCCCCTGCCTATAGCGTTTATCAGTCTTGAGACAAGAAGACCCTTCATCATACGTGATTTAAATACAATGCCAAGGGATTGCGACTTGCTAGTTTCATGTCCCAGGCTTAGATGGTTTGCAACAGGAAGCATGCCCCACGTAATGATAAGCGCTAGAAGAGAAAGAAGAGACAATGCATAGAAGGCAGTATCTATGCCAAAAAACTTGGTCAATGCACCTCCTATAAATGGTCCTGACCCCATCCCTATAAAAAGGGCCATGTTAAAAGTGCCCATGAAAAGGCCTTCCTCTCCTTTTTCTGCAATAATGCCTGCATATGACATGGCAACTGGCAGGATGAATGCCGATGCAATGCCGTGTATGGAGCGTATGACTATGAGCGTTACAGGGCCTGTTGCAAGCACGTACATCAGAGCTACCACTGTGTATGAAGCAAGACCCATTATGATGAGCCTTTTCCTGCCCGTAATGTCAGAAAGGTTTCCTATGATAGGGGTAAATATGGTTTTGCTTAGGGAAAAGCTTGCAAATATAAGACCTATCTGAAATGCACTTGCCCCCAGATCCTTAGCGTACAAGGGAAGAATGGGAACCACTATGCCTACGCCAAGCAACACCACAAAGCCGATTAACGAAACAACGAAAAGTTTTCTATGGGCCATGTGCTAGAATCCGCGACCTGGTAAAGCCTATTGCTCGAGTACAGCACTCACCAGGGATGTATCGCCATTTCCATTGTAAAATTTGGGGTTAAGCAGCAACTGGTGGAGGAAATCCTTGTTCGTTGTAATACCCTGTATAACGGTCTCGTCCAGCATTCTCAGCATCCTCTTTATGGCACCTTTCCTAGTTGTATTGTATGCAATAAGCTTTACAAGGAGAGGATCATAGTAAGATGTTATCTCGCAACCAGGGAAGATGTGGGTATCCACCCTCACACCAGGCCCCCCCGGCAGGAAGACCTGTCTTATGACCCCAGTGGTAGGCATGAAGTTTCTCGATGGGTCTTCTGCATTAACCCTGCACTCAATGGCATGACCGTGCAGGGTTGGCGCCTTTTCGTCGAGATGCGCACCAGCAGCTATCAATATCTGCTGTCTCACCATATCCATACCTGTTATCATTTCTGTTACCGGGTGTTCTACCTGAAGCCTGCCATTAATCTCCATAAAGTAGATATTACCTAACTGGTCCATGAGAAATTCAACTGTGCCCAAGCCCCTGAACTCTATGGCTTCCATTATCTGCCTTGCCCACAGCCATAGTTTTTCCCTTGCAGTCTCATCGATATTTGGGATAGGAGCTTCTTCTATTATCTTCTGATGTCTCCTCTGTATGGAGCATTCCCTATCGCCAAGGATTTGAATGTTGCCAAACTCGTCTGCCATCACCTGGACCTCTAGGTGCCGAGGGGCACTTATGTAGTGCTCTATGTATACACCCGACTTTCCAAAGGCTGCCTGGGCCTCGGACTGGACCCTAGCAAACAGTGAGCGCAACTGACCCTCGTCATTCGCTACCCTCATACCCCTACCCCCACCGCCATACAGGGACTTTAGCATAACGGGCATACCTATATCCCTGGCCATTACAAGTGCTTCTTCAACGGTATCCACCTCACCAAATGAACCAGGGATGGTTGGCACTCCTATGGACGCAGCCAAGTCCTTTGCCCTTGCCTTGTTGGCAATAATCCTAAGTATCACGCTGGACGGGCCTATGAACACTATGCCGTTTTCCTCGCACCAGGAAGCAAACATGGGATTTTCCGCAAGGAAGCCATATCCCGGATGTATGGCATTTGCCTTCCAGGTAAGGGCAGCACTCATAATTGCTTCCATGTTGAGGTAACTCTTTGCAGGATGTGTCGGACCTATCTGCACCTTCTCGTCGGCATACCTCAAGTAACGCATGTCAGAGTCAGCCTCCGAGTACACAACTATGGCTTCGATGCCAAGTTCTTTCACTGTTCTGATCACCCTCAAGGCAACCTCTCCCCTATCGGCAATCAAGATCCTCTTCATAATGCTACTAGTATGACGGTATTATTCCCCAAGTCAAGCCCCGTTACTTTAAACAAAAAGTTCTCATATCATATGTCCTTTATAAAACTAATCTTTCCTATAAGATATTCCGATACAATCAATGAAGCTATGCTCGTATTATCCAGGCTAAGGGTGATAAAGTTAACAAAAAGCAAGAGGTAACAGGAACAAGGAGAAATGCCTTTGCCAAGCAAACAGGATATAACTGATCTTGTAAGAGACAAAAAGACAAAGCTTCCTACGTTGCCCGTGGTTATGAACAACATCATTGCAACCGCCAGAGACAAAAACACCTCGGCTAGGGACCTGGCCGGGTTTATCACGAAAGACCAAGCAATCTCAGCCCGTGTACTCAAGATAGCCAATTCCCCTTATTACGGGATGTCTAGCAAGATCGACTCCATAAGCCGGGCCATAGTGGTAATAGGCTTCCGAGAGGTTATATCCCTCGCCTTGGCAACAGGCGTGATAACATCACTACCCAAAAACACGCTCATGGACATGAAAGCGCTTTGGAAACACTCAATAGGAACGGGATTTGCGTCAAAAATAATACTGGACAAAACAGGTAAGAAAGCAGACGAGTCAACCATGTTAATCGGGCTCCTGCATGACCTCGGCAAGGTTATATTCTCTATATACTTTCCCGACGAGTATGCAGGTATACTGGAAAAAGCATCAATCAACAATCAAGCTCTCAACGAGCTAGAAAAAGATGGCATGGGCATGGACCATGCAGAACTGGCCGGTTCTATAATGGAGCACTGGAAGTTCCCCTCCCGCATCATAGAACCCATCCGGTACCACCATGAACCACATACTTGCCCAGGCAAATTCAAGCACATGGCCATGGTACTAAGCACGGCAGACTTCATATGCCACCAGGCCTACATAGGCAATAGTGGAAACCAGAAGGTAAAAAAAGACAACAAGATTCTAGCAAGCATAGGCATGTGTTCCGATGATATACTGCCACTCACAAGAACGTTAAAGCATGAAGAGCACAATATAGAATATTTCCTGGAGGCCATTGAATAATAAAATGCAAGGCAAAAGAATCCATGAGGAGAGTGCAGATACAAACAACGACGAGAAAAAGTTTTTACTCGATCATATAAATGATACCTACAGTAAACTTGAGGACAAGCTAAATCAACTCTCAATATTAAGAGAATTAACTGGCGTCTTGGTTCATATCAACAATTTCAATCGTACATGCCAGTCAATCCTGGAAATCATTATTAATAATACTGTTGCCAAAAACTGTTCAATAATGCTCATGGATCATGACCGAGACAGGCTTTTCCTGGTAGCAGCCACCAATACCGAGGGAGAAAGTTACAACATCGACGCAGAGAAAATACTCTCAAGGGACAAAGTGCAATATACATTTTCAACGGGTGAGGGTACAGCCGGAGAGGCCGTACTTCATAAAAAACCCGTGCTTGTTCGGGACGTGGACAAGTCCAAGACGTTTTCTAAAAGCATAACCAAAGTAAAAATAGGTGCACTACTTTGCGTACCGCTTATGGTTCAGGACTCAGTAATAGGCGTGTTAACGCTGAGCCACCCCAAAAAGGATAAATTTGAAACAACTGATATCAACCTGTTCACTATAATTGCCGGCTTCGTGGCACTGGCAATCAATAGCTCTCTGAACTATAAGCGCTTGCAATATTCCGAAGAGAAGTACAGGGCCCTTGCCGATCATCTAAACGATGGTATTGCCATAATCCAAAACGGCAGGCACAAATACACCAACCCAGCCTATGAAACCTTAAGCGGATACACGTCTGAAGAGCTAGCATCAATACCTTACAAGCACATAGTTCCCTCCCCAAGGGGCATTGCTCAGGAACATCCTTCACCAGGGACATATGCAGCAAGACTGCTTAAAAAGGGAGGAGAGAAGCTAGATATCGAGGTCAGCCTTGCACCTTTTACGTTTTATGGAAGGCCTGCCGAGGTCATGTCAGTAAGAGACATTACAGAGCGCAAACAGGTAGAAGAAAAATACACCACCATAATACGGACAAGTATCGATGGTTTCTGGATCTGTAATAAAAATGGCCGGATCCTTGATGTCAATGATTCCTATTGCAAGATGGTGGGATTCACGCGTGAAGAGCTTCTTTCCATGAGCATCTCCGATGTGGAGGCAATAGAAAATAAGCAGGACGTACGGAAGCGATTAAAATTCATCTTGGAAAAAGGCCAGGCCCGGTTTGAATCCCGTCACAGGGCAAAGGACGGAAGATTGATAGACGTTGACATCAGCGCGACCTGCTTCGATGCAAATAAAGGCCAGATAGTCGCATTCCTGCGTGATATCACAGAGAAAAAACAAGCAGAGATTGAGCTCAGGGAAAAAGAGACAAAATACTACGATATTTTCAAAAACGTATCAGACTTTCTATACTTTCATGACCTCGAGGGCAACTTTATAGAGACCAATCTCGGCTTTAAGGAAACCTATAAATATACCGAGCAAGATATTTATACCCGGAATATCAAGGACTTTATCCCCGAAAGGTACAAGCACCTTTTCGAGGACTACCTCAAAAGAATAAAATCAAGCGGCACAGACGATGGACTGATGGCCATTGTAACAAATGACGGCAGGGAGCGTATCATTGAGTACAGAAATTCACTGGTCTATGATACAGATGGAAAGGCAATCGGGGTCCGTGGCGTGGCCAGGGACATCACAGAAAGCATCCAGGCCAAAAGGGCTCTTAAAGAGAGCGAAGAGAGATTCAGGTCTTTAAGTGAAAACTCGCCTGACATAATTCTAACCTTGGGAACCGATGGATACATAACCTATGTTAACCCTGCATTTGAAAAGATACTGGGCTACAAAATGGAAGAACTCATAGGAAGGCCTTTCCTTGACTTTGTAACCAAGGCGGATACAAAGAGGTATAAAAAGATTTTCAGGCGCCTGAGGCATAACAAGGAGGTGATAAGGGATATCAATGCACCTCTCATACACAAAGACGGTTCCATACACCTGTTTACAATCAGCGCGGCTCCAAACATAAACCAGAGTGGCCATGTAACCGGTATTATTGGCATGCTCAAGGACATAACCGAGCAACAGAGACTCCAGGTCCAGCTACAGCAGGCAAAAAAGATGGAGGCAATTGGAATGCTTGCCGGCGGTGTTGCACATGACCTTAACAATATTCTCACCGGTATTGTGAGTTATCCTGAACTATTATTAATGGAGATCCCCGAGGACAGCCCTTTAAGAAAGCCTCTACTAACCATACAAAAATCAGGCGAAAAGGCGGCAGCTATTGTTCAAGATCTACTGACCCTTGCAAGGAGAGGGGTTAACAAAAAAGACACGATTAGCCTTAACGATATCATATCTGAGTACCTGAAAAGTCCTGAATTTGAAAAGTTGCAGTTATACCACCCTTCGGTCAAGATAGAGACCAACTTGTCGAGCGACCTGTCGTACATCTCTGGATCTCGGGTGCAGTTATCCAAGGTTATAATGAACCTGGTATCAAATGCAGCCGAGGCCATGTCTGAAGGAGGGAAAATTTTCATATCAACGGAGAACAAGAGCGTCGAGAATCCACTTAAAAGTGACCATGAAATCAAGGCTGGTAATTACATAGTCCTTAGGGTTTCTGACACTGGCATGGGCATATCTCCCGAAAATATGGAGAGAATTTTCGAGCCCTTTTATACAAAAAAAATCATGGGAAGAAGTGGTACAGGCTTAGGTCTGGCCGTTGTATGGGCAACGGTAAAGGATCATGGTGGTCACATCGAGGTCAAAAGCAAGCAAAACAAGGGAACTACCTTTACCCTTTTCTTCCCTGCGTCCGAAAATATACCAGATAAAACAAAAGTCCATGTTCCTATTGATAAATACAAGGGTAATGGAGAATCAATACTGCTTGTTGACGATATGAAGGAGCAGAGAGAAATAGCGTGCGGCATGCTGAGAAAGCTAGGATACCATGTTACCTCTGTCTCAAGTGGTGAAGAGGCAATTGAGTATATGAAAAACAATTCAGCAGACTTGGTGATCCTGGACATGATAATGGACCCCGGTATTGACGGTCTTGAAACCTACAAAAAAATACTGGAAATTCATCCCGGCCAGAAGGCAATCATTGCAAGCGGTTTCTCTGAAACAGAACTGGTCAAGGAGGCCCAGAGACTGGGCGCTGGAGCTTATATAAAAAAGCCTTACCCCCTGGAACAGATAGGCCTTGCAGTAAGAACAGAGCTGGACAAGTAAACCCCTTAAATCTTATTACCTGCCTCACAACTCACGAATGCCTCCCCTCTTGATCTATTCTGCCTTCAGGCAAGGATCCTTGTTTTAATGGATGTTCAATCATACCGCCCTTTCTGCTATATGCCCTAAAGAGGTTTTCTTTTGAAAAAGCTTGTCCCTAGCAATAGCGGTGTTGAATCGCTTATCAATTTAATATATTGTATACCATACTTGGACATGGCTTTGTTAAAATGATGCTAAAGGGAGTAATGCAACAGCTTGGACATAATAAAACTATCAAAAAGATGTATAGAGAAAAACTAGAGAGAAGGAGAACTACATGGCGTATATCTATTTGCCCGATATTGATACAGTTGACGAGCCTACCAAAAGGCAGTTCGAAGCAACCAAGGCCCTCACTGGTGAGCTCGGTGAGACAGTTAGAATACTTGCAACAAGGCCAGACATACTGAGCATGACCAACAAAATGGTAAACACACTCCTTGTCCCGCAAACAGAGCTGGATTATGAGACAAAAGAACTGATTGCTATTGCGGTATCCCTGGAAAACGGGTGTACCATGTGTGCTGGCGAGCACGAGAGAATCGCCACCATGCTAGGTATTGACGCAGATAAGGTGGAAAAGATAAAGCAGGGCGTGGATACCATGGACTTGCCGGAACACAAGAAAAACCTCTTAAAGTTCTGTATCAAGAGTGCCAGGAGCAGCTATAAGGTAATGAAAAAGGACCTAGACCTACTAAGGGAGTCCGGGTACACGGACTCGCAACTGGTAGAGGCAGTGGCAATAGTTGGATACTTCAACTATATCAACACCGTTGTAAATGCCTTGGGTGCTGGCAAGGATATCTAGATCCCATTTTTACGGTAGACAATCTGTCCATTACAGATCGTGTACACTACTTCTCCCCTAAAGGTCTCCCCCAGAAAAGGGCTGTTCTTTGACTTGGACATGATCATGTCCTCAGAAAGCGTCCAGTTTGTACTTGGATCCACTATGGTTATATCGGCCCTTGACCCGGGTTTCAATGTTCCACCATCTATACCCAGTAGACGGGCGGGGTTCACCGTGACTAGGGAGAGTACCTGCATCAGGCCCAGGCCGTAATCGAAATGAAGTCTCAGTACTGCGGGAAGCAAGGTCTGAAGGCCAATGGCGCCAAAAGGGGCAACGTCAAAATCAAGGTCTTTCTCGTCCCTTGCATGCGGAGCATGATCACTTGCTATTACATCAATCACCCCGGAAGCAAGACCCTGTAGCAAGGCCTTCCTGTCGGCACCCGTTCTTAGAGGAGGGTACATCTTGGCATTTGTATCGTAGTCATATAGCCTTGTTTCATCCAGCAAAAGATGGTGGGGTGTTACGTCACAACTCACCTTTATGCCTTTTGCCTTTGCATTTCTTATTATCTCTAAGCTACCTTGCGTCGAGACATGTGTTATGTGGACCGGGCATGACGTGTAGCTAGAAATAATGGTGTCCCTTGCGACCATGACCTCTTCTGCCGCAGACGGTATACCGGGAAGACCCAGCTCGGAAGATAGCGCACCCTCGTTCATCACCCCGGCCTCGCTAAGCCTTCTGTCCTCGCAATGGGATATAAGCAATAGACCAAACGTGGCAGCATACTCTAGCGCCCTCCTCATGATAGATGTATCTTCAACAGGCTTTCCATCATCAGAGACCGCCACAATACCTGCCTTTTTCATAAGCCCCATTTCAGACAAAACCTTCCCTTCCTGTCCCTTAGTCACAGCACCCGCAGGTAATATCCTTACAAGACCAGCCTCTTCTGCCTTATCTAGGATATATTTTGTAACCGATGGGTTATCATTAATTGGCTCTGTGTTTGCCATACAAACAACCGTTGTTACTCCACCAGCCGCTGCTGCAAGGCTCCCGGTGTAAACGTCTTCCTTGTATTCGTAACCTGGTTCCCTCAGATGGGCATGCATGTCAATGATGCCAGGGAACACCCATAGACCTCTTGCGTCTATGACCTCTTCGTGCATAGTGCCAGGCATAGGGGAGGATGCTTTCTCCACTGCCTTAATCTTGCCCTTTTCTATGTGTATATTACCCGTGAAATCCAGTTGCTGCCCAGGATCAACGATCCTTGCGCTCTTAATCCACATGGGCACCTCCGAGGTATAGGTAGAGTAACGTCATGCGTACGGCAACACCGTTCTCGACCTGCCTGAAAATCACAGATCTCGGTGAATAGGCAATGTCACCCGTAATCTCAACCCCCCTGTTAAAAGGACCTGGATGCATTATTATAGCATCAGGCTTCATCTTCTTTATCCTCGGCATGTCCAGGCCATAAAACACCGTGTACTCCCTTTCATCCGAGAAAAAGCACTGTTTCATCCTCTCCCTCTGGACCCTAAGCATCATGATAATGTCCATATCAGGTATTATTGGATCAAAGTCACTAGACACCTCCACCCCCCAGGCCTCAACACCCACGGGCAGCAGAGTCCTTGGCGCAACCAGGACAACCTTTGCCCCCAGCTTTTTCATTCCATAGACGTTTGATCTCGCCACCCTTGAATGCATTATATCGCCCACGATGGCTATGTTTAGACCATCTAGACGTCCAAAACGCTCCTTTATGGAATACATGTCCAGCAGAGCCTGCGTGGGATGTTCGTGAAAGCCGTCTCCTGCATTTATAACCGAGCAGGGCAGTGCCTTGCCTAACCTCTCGGGAGTGCCAGCATACGGGTACCTTATTATGATACAATCAGGAGCCATTGCCATGACGTTTCTTGTAGCATCCATAATGGTTTCTCCCTTTTCAAAGGAAGATCCTGAAACCGACAATGACACTGTATCCGCACTAAGCCTCTTTGCCGCGATCTCAAAGGAAAGCTTGGTCCTGGTACTAGGTTCGTAGAACAGGAGTACAACGGTCTTACCTCTAAGCGTAGGGACCTTCTTTATTTCCCTTGTCGATATCTCCTTGAAAGAAGTGGCCATCTCTAGTATATTCTCTATCTCTTCTCTTTCCAGATTCTGAATACTTATCAGGTCCTTGTGGTTCCAGATCATCCCACCAACTCCGTCACCACAACACTACCTATGCCTTTACCATCCTCTGGTACTATCAACTTGATCAGCTTGGTTGGCTCTAAATCCACCTTTCTACCCACGAAATCTGGCTGTATGGGTATCTCCCTACCACCCCTATCAAAAAGGACTAGGAGGTATATCCTTTTTGGCCTTCCCAGATCCACTATGTGGTCTATGGCAGCCCTGGCAGACCTACCTGTCCATAGAACGTCATCCACTAGTATTATACGCATGTCATTTAAATCAAAGGGTATGTCAGTGCCCTTGACCTCTGGGTAAAACAGCCTCCTGGATATGTCATCCCTGTAAAGGGATATGTCAAGGACACCGAGGGGAACATTTATTCCTCTTCCTTTCAAGGCCTTCACTATGTGCCGTGCAACGTGGACCCCTCCCTGTCGTATCCCTATGAAGCACACGTCATTCCAGGAGCTGAAGTGCTTTTCCATTGCGTCTACAAGCCCCGCTATTATCCCCTGAATCTCCTCTGAACCCATGAAAACGTCCTGCATGAAGGCCTCCTAACGCAAAATATGGCCTATCCTGGAGAACCTGATCCGATGATGCACGCTATCCCATGAAAAGTAGATGAGCAAAGCCTTTCCCTTGATGTTCTCCACGGGCAACTGCCCCCAGAAACGGCTATCATAGCTCTGATCCCTGTTATCACCCATTACGAAGACATGGCCTTTCTTTATCTTTACAGGGCCGTAATTATCCCTTACCTTTCCCTTGCCTTCTGTGATAATGTACGGATCCGTGTATTTCTCGTGGCCTGTCACGTACTTCTTGCCATTTACGTACAGGATCTTGTCCTTGATTTGTATTGTATCCCCAGGCAGTCCTACCACTCGCTTGACAAAATCCATGGCATGATTGAGAGGAAAGGTAAAGATTATTATGTCCCCTCTCTTAGGAAGCCAGCCTTTTCCCCACAGCTTATGCGTTGTAAAGGGTATGGTTAGCCCGTAATTATACTTTGTTGCTAGTATATGGTCTCCCTTAAGTATGGTATCCTCCATGGAGGAAGATGGTATCCTGTATGCCTGAACAACAAATGCCCTTATTATGGATGCTAGAATTATGGCAAAAATAAGGGCATCTAACCATTCCCTTGCCGCGCTTTTTTTCTTTTCCACTTCCTTAGCCAATTTTTAGCCCTCCACCTTCAGTATTGCCAAAAATGCTTCTTGTGGCAATTCCACCTTGCCCAGTCGTTTCATCCTTTTCTTGCCTTCCTTCTGCTTCTCGAGAAGCTTTCTTTTCCTAGTTATGTCACCACCATAGCATTTTGCCGTTACATTCTTCCTCAAGGGCTTCACGGTTTCCCTTGCTATGACCCTGCTCCCAATAGCTGCCTGTATATCCACCTCGAACAACTGTCTTGGTATAGACTGCTTTATCCTGGATACTAGCTCCTTACCCCGTTTGTAGGCCATGTCCCTATGTACTATGGAGGACAATGCATCAACAGGTTCTTTATTCACAAGTATGCTCAACCTCACGAGCTTCGATTCCCTGTAACCTATTGGCTCGTAGTCCATGGATGCATATCCCCTACTTACTGCCTTCAGCCTGCCAAAAAAATCAAGCACAACCTCGTTTAAAGGCAAATCAAATACCATTATCACCCTATCGCCTGCGAAGTACTGTATTTCGCGCTGTATACCTCTCCTTTCGGTGCAAAGAGAAAGTATGGGGCCAACATACTCAGAGGGGGTATGTATGGACGTCCTGATGTAAGGTTCCTCTATGTGGCTTATGAACTGGGGTTCGGGCATCTCCGATGGGTTCTGTATCTCCATTATTTTGCCATCTGTCCTGACTATTCTGTATACCACAGTGGGAGCGGTTATTATGAGGTTAAGGTCAAATTCCCTCTCGAGCCGCTCCTGTACTATCTCCATGTGTAACAGGCCAAGGAAACCACAACGAAATCCAAAACCCAAAGCAGTACTGCTTTCTGGCTCGTAAAAAAGCGAGGCGTCATTCAACGCAAGCTTCTCCAGTGCATCCCTTAGCTCTTCGTACTGCACGTTATCCGCTGGGTACAAGCCAGCGAACACCATGGGCTTTATCCGCTTGAAACCCGGTATAGGTTTACCAACAGGCTCCCTAGCATCGGTTATGGTGTCACCTACAAGCACGTCTTTTATGTTTCTTATTGATGCACTTAAGAAACCTACATCCCCTGCACTAAGCTTATCTACGTACACAGCATCTGGCGAAAAAACACCCAGGTTAAGCACCTCATGCTCTGCCCCTGTTGCCATAAAACGTATCCGCATGCCCTTATTCACCCTGCCCTGTACTACCCTAAAAAGAACAAACACACCCTGGTAAGGATCAAACCACGAATCGAATATAAGGGCAGAGAATTGCGCGTCTATTTCACCTTGCGGTGCAGGACATCTTTTAACAATCGCCTCTAGTACGTCAGGTATACCTGTGCCGTTCTTTGCAGATATCAATATTGTATCACCGGCATCAAGCCCTGTCATTTCCTCAATCTCGGCCCTGACCACATCAGGCCTAGCCGATGGAAGGTCAACCTTGTTTATTACAGGGATCATCTCCAGATCCTGTTCCAAGGCAAGGAATGCATTTGCAACGGTCTGGGCCTCTACTCCCTGGACTGCATCCACAAGGAGAACCGCCCCTTCGCACGCAGCCAAAGACCTTGATACCTCGTACGAGAAGTCCACATGCCCTGGTGTATCAATAAGATTGAGTATGTATTCCTTTCCATCCAAAGCCCTGTATGGCATCCTGACCGCCTGGGCCTTTATGGTTATACCCTTTTCCCTCTCCAGATCCATCCTGTCAAGGTACTGCTCAGCCCCCCCTCTCAAAAGCCCTGTATATTCCATTAACCTGTCAGCGAGGGTAGATTTACCATGGTCTATGTGTGCAATTATGGCAAAATTTCTTGTGTTTTTCATCACTTTTTTTCTTCCTCAGTGAAATAAGAGAATGTCCTGGAAAGACCATCAATAAGGTCCACGCCTGGCGTATATCCAAGTTTCTGGCGGGCAAGGGATATATCTGACCAAGAATGTCTTATGTCTCCCGTCCTTGGGGAAGCAAATTCCGGCTCAATATTTTGCCCAGTTATTATCTCCAAAGCACCTATGAGTCGAAGCAGGGAGATTGCCTCTCCCCTTGCTATGTTGAAGACATCCCCCTTGGCGGTCTTTGTCCTTAAAGCAAGGAGGACTGCATTAACCACGTCATCAACGTAGGTGAAGTCCCTAGACTGCTTTCCATCGCCGTAGATCACTGGTCTCTGGCCTGCAATAAGGCGTTTCATGAACTTTGAAATTACCGCCGAATACTCTGAATTAGGATCCTGCCTCGGGCCAAAGATATTGAAGAATCTGAGGCTTACAGTCTCCAGAGAATAGCAATCATAAAAGTTCCTCATGTAGCACTCCCCGGCCAGCTTCTGAGACCCGTAAGGAGAAAGTGGCCTGAGATGTGTTGTCTCTGTCTTCGGGCGTCCAGGGGCCTGGTCGCCGTAAACGGCAGAACTGGATGCGAAGATCACCCTTTTTACGCCAGCATCCCTAGCCGCTATCAATACATTGAGAGTACCAGTTATATTTACCTCGTGTGCAAACACAGGCCTTTCCAGCGATAGGGGCACAGAGGCAACCGCGGCTAAATGTATCACGTAATCGCATCCCCTCAGGCTTCTGAGAAGGCTGTCCTTGTCCCTTATGTCTGCTTCCTTGAACTTTATATCATCAAGGATATCTTGCAGGTTAGAAAGGCTCCCGGAAAAAAGATTGTCATAGACAACAACATCTTCCCCGGACTCAACCAACCTGTGCGTTAGGTGCGAACCTATGAAACCTGCACCCCCTGTAATCATATACCTAGACATATTGACTCTCGCCTTGTCTTTTTAATCGGCCTTTAGCAAAAAGCCCTGTATATAATCTTTAAGGGAATCTTTCCATAAGGGTAGTTCCATGCTGGTTAAACGTTTGAATTTATCCTTGGAAAGAACACTGTTTTTAGGCCTTGCAGCTGGCCTTGGGAATCTAGAAGTTTCAACCGGGACCGCCTTGGTGTCTAGCCCTGCATATTCTATAGCCTTCTTGGCCAGTTTGTACCACGTTGCATCTCCGCTCCCTGATACGTTGTAAATGCCTTCTGCGCCCATTTCAACAAGCGTAAGCAAGGCCGATGCCAAGTCTTTTGAATAGGTGGGGCACCCTCTCTGGTCATCAACGACCTCTATTATCTTCCGCTGCCTAGCAAGGTTAAGTATATTCTCCACAAAATTGGCTCCCCCTGGGCCAAAAAGCCACTGGGTCCTTATTATCAAATAATGATCCATGTTGCGCTCTATCTCTGTTTCACCATAGAGCTTGCTTTTGCCGTAGGTGTTCAGAGGGCTGGGCTTGTCATCCTCAGTATAGGGGGTTGATTTTGTGCCATCGAATACATAATCCGTGCTTATGTGACATAACCTTATGTCACACTCCTTGCAAATCCCTGCCATCATTCCAGGTGCCTTTCCATTTACGCTGTATGCAAAATCTTCATGGTCCTCGCATGCATCCACGTTGGTGTATGCAGCGCAGTTAATAACCCAATCTGGCCTACTTTCTATGATAAGGCTACGCAGAGCTTCATAATTTGTAATATCTAGATCTTCATGGGCCCTTGGTATCACCTCGTGTCCTGCCGTGCTAAAACATGTTACAACCTCCCTACCAGCCAGTCCACCTGCACCAGTTACAATAACCCTCATCTATTGCCATACATCCTTTCGTAATATCTCATATACTCGCCGGATATGATCTTCTCCCACCAGGTCTTATGACCTAGGTACCAATCCACCGTGGACCTTAGTCCCTCTTCAAAGTCTATCTCGGGTCGCCATCCCAGTTGACTTTCGATCTTTGAAAAATCCATTGCATATCTGAAATCGTGGCCTGGCCTGTCCTTGACAAAACGGATCAGGCCTTCGTCCTTGCCCATGTAAGCAAGGATAGCCCGTACTATTTCAATGTTCTCCTTTTCTGCTCTCCCACCCATGTTATAGATCTCTCCAGGCTTACCATCCAAGGCAACCATGCATATACCCCTGCAATGGTCCTTAACATGTATCCAGTCCCTCACGTTTCTTCCATCCCCGTATACCGGCAACTCCTTGTTATTATATGCGTTTATAACCATGAGTGGTATCAACTTTTCCGGGAACTGGTATGGCCCGTAATTGTTCGAGCACCTGGTGACTATTGCATCCAAGCCATATGTCTTTATATAAGCCCTGACAAGGAGGTCAGCCGATGCTTTCGATGCAGAATACGGACTATTGGGCTCTAGAGGCAAATCCTCTGTAAATTTACCAGCCTTGCCAAGACTACCGTAGACCTCATCGGTTGAGATCTGTACAAATCGTCCTGTTCCATGCCTTATCGCTGCATCCAGCAAGATCTGAGTGCCCACTACGTTTGTCCTCATAAATGCGCTGGCATCCTTTATGCTCCTGTCCACGTGGGATTCTGCTGCCAAGTTGAGAATCAGGTCTATACTGTATCTATCAAAAAGGTCTGCGACGAGGACCCTGTCGGCTATGTCTCCCTTGACCAAGGTATACCTGCCCGGGTAGGCATCTTCGAGTCCTTCTGTATTCTCCAAGTTTCCAGCATACGTTAGAAGATCTAGGTTTATTATCTCCCAGTCGCTGTACCTCTCGAGGCAGTACCTCACAAGGTTACTACCGATAAAGCCGCATCCCCCTGTTATCAAAACCTTCATCTTAAAACCCCTATTACTTTTTAGGCCTCATGAAGAATTGCTTTTACGCTTCCTAGTGAAGCTTGTTTGCCCCTGTCTTCGCAACCAAGTTGCCTGCCCTAAGCAGACTTTCTATTGTACCTGCATCTGTCCACCAACCATCTAGCACAGACCATTGCATCTCTGACATCTCTATGTATGCGTTATTCACGTCTGTTATTTCGAGCTCCCCCCTATTAGAGGGTTTCAGGCCCTTTATGATATCAAACACCCTTGCATCGTACATGTAAATGCCTGTCACAGCATAATTGCTCTTTGGGTGCTCAGGTTTTTCTTCTATACAGACGATCCTATTGCCTTCAATCTCTGGAACGCCGAACCTTCTTGGATCTTCCACCTCCTTCAACATAATCCTTGCTCCTCTTGCTTCCTGCATGTAAGCCTCCACGGCCTTCACTATGTTCTTTTCTATGATATTATCACCTAGAACCACGCAGATGGGATGCCCTTCTGCAAAGGCCTCGGCAAGACCAAGGGCCTCTGCTATACCACCCTCTCCTTCCTGGTACGCGTAATGGAGCCGCTTAAGGCCAAAGGCCTTTCCGTTTCCCAGCAATCTTAAGAAATCCCCGGCATTATTTCCACCCGTTACCACAAGGATATCCTCGATACCGGCATTGGTCAACGTCTCAATGGGATAGTATATCATGGGCTTATTATATACCGGTAAAAGGTGCTTGTTCGTGACCTTTGTCAAAGGATACAACCTGGTGCCTAGACCTCCCGCAAGAACCACTCCTCTCATATTCACCTCCCTAATAACTTACTCCCAGCAAGTACAGCCCCTGGGGCGGAGCTGTTGGTCCTGCCTTTGTTCTATCCCTTGCATTCATTATATACACAATATCTTCAGGATCAATTTTTGCCTGTCCTACCTTGATAAGAGTACCCACTATGTTTCTTACCATATGCCTCAAGAAGCCACTACCACGTATTATGTAATATACCCTGCTTCCCTTCACGAACACCGTCGAGACAAAAACCTTCCTTGTCACTGTCTTTACAGATGAACCTGATCCCATAAACGAAGAAAAGTCATGCTCACCAACCAGAGCTCCTGCAGCGATTTCCATGCCACGGATATCAAGACTACCAGATACTTGCAAGGCATATTTTCTTATGAACGGGTTCATGTCTACAGCAGTGTCAATAATATAGACATATGTCTTCGATTCCGCCATAAATCTAGCATGGAAACCCGGCTCAACATCCTCGGCAGAGCGCACATACACATCTTCAGGAAGTAGCGAGTTCAGTGCCCTCTTTATGGACCCTGTCTCCATGGAGGCGGGTGTAAAAAAGTTTACAACCTGTCCTAAGGCATGCACGCCTGCATCTGTTCTACCGGCCGATACAAGCCTAGAATAAGACGGGAAAATCTTGTCTAAGGCATCCTCCAAAACGCCCTGTACGGTCCTTAACCCTTTCTGATGCTGCCAACCATTGAAGTCAGTGCCATCATAACTAAGCGTCAGCTTTATATTTCTTAATACTGGCATCTTTTTTGCCTATCAAGTTATAAAGAAGATATCAAGACATTAAGGAGAAAACCCTTGTCACTTGAAAGGCGCCATTTCAAACGTTTACTGAGACCAATGCCAGTCGTTCTGTACCTCGGGGCCAAAAAAGTATCCTGTGTAACAAAAAATATATCAAAAGAAGGTCTCTGCCTCGAGCTGCCTATACAAAAAATGCCTATGGATATTTTTGAACTTCTTAACAAAAATGTAACCATGGAAATCAAGGATTCAACGATGGATGGAATAGTTAAGTGGTATACTGTCTCTGAATCCTCTTACCTTATCGGTATTTCAATATCCAAGGAACACAGGAATGGATGGAAGGATGTACTTGGTCATTATATGGAGACGCGAGAAATGTCCAACTTGAGGAACTATTTCCAAAATCAGATCCAGGATAACATCAGAGGATAGAAGAAAGATGCTCTACCTCCTCCACAACCTTGCCTAGCGCAACAAAGGTCATATTTTCTCTCACAAATATCTCCTGTGCCAGAGTTACAAGGTCGTCTGAGCCTACCCTGTCTATCTTCTCAAGAATCTCCTCTATGGGCACATCCCTGCCATAGTATATCTCGTTCTTACCTATAGATCCCATCCTGCTCTCCGTGCTCTCTCTTGAAAGCAAAAGGTGGCCTTTTATCTGAGCCTTTATATCATCCAGGGTCAAGCCGCCGAATTCCCCTTTTTTAACGTGCAGCATCTGTTCGCTAACAACTTTGATTGTTTGCGCCAACTTGTCCGGCGTGGTGGCCGCGTAAACTGCCATGGCCCCGCAGTCTTCATAACTATAAATGTAAGAATATATGGAATAAACCAAGCCCAGACGTTCCCTTGCCTCCTGAAAAAGCATGGAACTCATGCCTCCTCCGAAAACGGTGTTAAGTACAATATATGCCCATCTCCTGTCATCACCCATAGAAGGGCCCCTTGTACCAATGGTCAGGTGCACCTGTTCAAGGTCTTTTTGCACAACAAGGTCTCTACCTCCAGATATCCTTTCCACCAGAGCCTGCTCTTTGCCTCTTCTTCTATCCAGCCTGCTGAATCTCTCTGCAGCCATATCAACAAGCTGTGAGTGCCTTATGTTACCAGCACCCACTAGTACTATAGACCCAGGCGTGTACGAATTTGAGATGAAATCGAGGATGTCCCCCCTGCTAAAGGATCTAACCGTGTCTTCCGAGCCAAGTATGGGATAGCTCAAAGATGTCCCCTTGAAAAACTCTCTTGAGAACAGCTCCGTGATATATTCATCCGGAGAGTCTTCAGACATTCTGATTTCCTGCAGGACGACCTGCTTTTCCTTTTCGATTTCGTCTTCCGGGAATGTAGAGTTCATGAACAGGTCCTCGAGAATATCGGCCGCCTTATCTAGGTGCTCGTCAAGCACCTTTACATAGTATGCCGTGTATTCCTTTGCTGTATGGGCATTTAACACACCCCCGAGGGCATCTACACCACTGGCTATATCAAAGGCAGATCTGGTTCTTGTCCCTTTGAACATCATGTGTTCCGTAAAATGAGCCAGACCTTCCTTGCCCCTTGGGTCTCTTCTAGAACCCGCACCTACCCATATACCAAGGGACACGGAGCGAACATCAGGGATATCTTCTGAAACGATCCTTACACCATTGGGTAAGACCGTCTTCTCTATCATCTCTTGCCCTTTAGAGCCTGGTCAAGAGCCTCCTTGCGGCTTAGCCTTATCTTGCCGTCCTTATCAATGCCAATGACCTTCACCAGTATCTCGTCCCCCTCTTTCACCACGTCCCGTACATTCTGAACCCTCTCCTTGGCCAGTTGAGATATGTGAACAAGACCCGAGGCGCCTGGTAATATATCGACAAAGGCGCCGTAATTCGTAACCTTGGCAACCTTTCCAACATACACATGCCCTAGTTGTACCTCCTCGGTGAGATCGTTTATCATTCGTATAGCTAGTAGTGCCTTTTCCTTGTCAGGTGAGAAAATGTCAACCTTGCCTGAATCATCTATCTCTATGGTGGTCTCTGTCTTGGCAATGATCTCCTTTATTATCTTACCACCAGGACCTATAACATCCCTTATCCTGTCAGGCTTTATGGTAATAGTGTATATCCTCGGGGCATAGGGGGAGATATCATCCCGAGGCTTATCAATGGTGGCATTCATCTTCTCAAGCACGGATAGCCTTGCCTTACGCGCCTTCTCCAGCGCCTCTGCCAGTATATCCCCAGAAACACCTGAAATCTTTATGTCCATCTGGAGTGCGGTTATGCCGTCAGCAGTGCCCGCCACCTTAAAATCCATATCGCCGAGCTGATCCTCGTCCCCTAGGATGTCCGTCAAGATTAGGAAAGAATCGCCCTCCTTGAGCAATCCCATGGCAATACCTGCCACAGGCTTCTTTATGGGTACACCCGCATCCATCAACGCCATGGATCCGCTACATACCGTTGCCATGGACGAAGACCCGTTGGATTCAAGGATCTCAGAAACTAGCCTTATGGTATATGGAAACACGTCTTCCGCGGGAAGAACCTGTTTTAAGGCCCTTTCCGCCAGGTTTCCATGTCCTATCTCCCTCCTCGTAGGCCCTCTTAGAGGCTTTACCTCACCCACGCTAAAGGGTGGAAAAGAATAGTGCACCATGAAAGACTTTGATGTCTCACCCAGAAGGGATTCCAGCCTCTGTTCATCCCTGGACGTGCCCAAGGTAGTAATTGCAAGGGCCTGTGTCTCGCCACGTGTGAATAGGGCTGAACCGTGGGCCCGTGGAAGTAGCCCAACTGCGCATTCAATAGGCCTTATCTCGTCTACATTCCTTCCGTCAACCCTCTGGCTCCTTTTCAGTACCAGGCTCCTCACTATCTCCTTCTCCAGCTGTGAAAAGCATGCATTCACCTCCAAGGAGGCTTCATCAGCATCAACACCAATGTATTCCAAGGTCTTAGCCCTTAATTCATCTGTCCTCGCATGCCTGTCCTGCTTTGCATAAGAACCGATCATTACCTGCTCCAGCTTGTCCCCTGCAAAGGCTTTGACCTTTTCATACATGGCATCATCAGGTTTATACGCAGAAAAAGATATTTTCTCCTTACCTGCCTTCTCCCTGAGCTCCTCCTGTGCCTGGCATATCTTCTTTATCTCCGAGTGCGCAAAATCCAGGGCCTTTACAACGGTGTCTTCCGGCAGTTCCTTTGCCTCACCCTCCACCATCACGATGGCATCAGCAGTGCCCACAACGATCATATCCATATCGCTGCCATTCTGGTGGTCAAGGGGAGGATTAATAACAAACTCACCATCAATGAGGCCGACCCTCACCCCGCCCAATGGACCATTAAATGGTACCTCAGATATGTGAAGTGCGGCAGATGCTGCATTTATGGCCATAACGTCCGGGTTGTTCGCCGGGTCGCCTGAGAGTACTGTTGCAATTATCTGTATCTCGTTAAAAAAGCCCTTTGGTATAAGGGGCCTAATGGGCCTATCAATAAAACGCGCGGTAAGGATTTCTTGGTCGCTTGGTCTGCCTTCTCTCTTTATGAATCCCCCAGGTATCCTTCCCACTGCAAAGGACATCTCCTGGTAATCCACTACAAGGGGAAGGAAATCAACCCCCTTACGTTCATCCTTGGATACGGTTACGGTAACCAGCACACGGCTGTCGCCCTGTATAGCCAATATGGATGCGTTTGCCTGCCTGGCAAGCCTGCCCGTCTCAAAGGCAAGCTTTTGCTTGGTGTTCCTTGTTTCTACAATCATTTACTATTCACTTCCTAAGCCCAAGTTCCTTTATGAGATCCCTGTAGCGCTTGATATCCTGGTCCTTCAAGTAATCCAGCAATCTTCTTCTCTGCCCCACGAGCATCAACAGTCCCCGCCTGGAATGGTAATCTTTCTTGTGTACCTTGAAATGTTCCGTCAGGTAATTGATCCTTGCCGTGAGGAGTGCGATCTGTACCTCGGGAGAGCCAGTATCTCCTTCATAACGTTTAAACTTGTCAATAATCTCCTTTTTCTGCTCGGTGCTTAATACCACAACACTTCCTCCTGACTGATCTCTAGCGTACATCTTATTTTTGGTGCATGCTATCACACCTTGTTATCACGTGTAAACAACTAAACATTGAAGCCCCTTTCTATGTACCCGAATATACCTTCGTATCTCTTCACGGTCGCAATACACAGTAGTCTCATCTCCTCATCCACCACTGCAACCCTTCCGCCTTCCTCTACCTCGCAATCATCCAACAACCAGGATATCTGAATGGGCCTGCCCTCCCTTATACCGTTCACCCCGTCTTGTATGACCCTTATTGTCGGCAGTTTCAATACATCAAGCAAAGGTATAACCACATCTCTACCTTGGTTCACCTTCTGCGCCAAGGCATCCAGATTTATTGCCTGCTCCACGGAGAATCCCTCGCTCCAGGTCCTTCTAAGTTCCCTCAGGTATCCACCGCAACCCAGGAATGAACCTATATCCCTTGCAATGGCACGCACATAAGTGCCCCTGGAGCACTCTATCCTTATCCTTACCCAGTCCTTGCCAAAAGAAAGTATCTCGCTTTCAGATATGCTTACTTCCTTGGGCCGTGGAGCCACTTTTTTATCCGCACGCTTCAATTTATACATGGGTACACCCTTCTGTTTCTGGGCACAGTACTGGGGTGGAACCTGTGTAAACCAGCCCTTGTGATCATTTAACCACTGTTGCACCCTTTTTATGTCCACCTCTACTTGAGGGTATTGTTCTATGGGTAAGCCTGTAATATCATCCGTATCTGTCTTCATTTCAAATCCAATAACAGCATAATATTCCTTAGGCCTATCATTAAGATAGGGCAAAAGTTTTGTTCCCTGCCCTATACCAACGCAAACCAGGCCCGTAGCAAATGGATCCAGGGCACCAAAATGCCCGGCTTTTTTTACTTTTAAGGCCTTCATCACGGCATCAACAACCTGTCGTGATGAAATTCCTTGGTGCTTGTCAACAAGGACTACGCCGTGTTTATGCATCTCAAACCTTCCCGAATTACTTCTTCTAGCAAGCCCTCGGCACTACCATCGATAGTAAAACCTGCGGCCAGGTTGTGTCCTCCTCCCCTGAATTTTTCGGCCACCAACCTTGCAGACTGTCCATCCCTGCCTCTGATTGCACAGTGGACCTTGTTGTCGTCAACCTCACGCACGAGTATGGAAAGCCTGGAGCCTGCGATGGACGCTATGGCATCTACGACCCCTGATGTGTCCTCTGGCCTTGCGCCAAGGGATACAAGATCGTCTTTGGTGATATAACTCGCATATACACCATTGTTTATTATGAGCCGCTTCATGACAAGGCAAACTATGTTGTAATGGGTCAACGACTTATTTTTTTTCAGGCGTTCTGCAATGGCAGGCGGCGATGCCCCTTTCATGGACAGATTGTACGCTATCTTCAACACCTCTGGAGTTGTATTAGGATGAACAAAGCCACCCGTATCTCCGAACAGCCCCATGTACAGGTTAGTCGCTATGTGTGGGTCTATGTCTACTCCCATGTCTAAAAGTATCTCATAGACCATCTCTGCCGAGGATGACCTCTGTGGATCTACCCACCAAACAGTTCCAAAGCCATCGTTGGATATATGGTGATCTATAACTATTATCTTCCCTTGAGGTTTTATACCTCCAATCATGTCCATGTCAGAGACATCAACCAATATGGTGTACTCTGGGCTGTCCACAAGAGTTTCTTTAGGAGCCGGCGTCATGAGCAATATCTCGTCAGGAGGAGATGGGTACCATATACGCATTGACTTACCCATGGAGTTAAGTGCAAACCCCAGGGCCCGCGACGAACCAACCGCATCTGCATCGGGACGAATATGGGTAATAATTTCAAACCTGCTGTACTTACGAATTATCTCAGTTATCTTATCCATCTTTTTCTTTTATCCTGTCCAAGATGCCATCTATCTTCAAGCCATAATCCAGGGACTTGTCATACGAGAATACCAGGTTAGGTATCTTTCTCAATCTAAGTTCCTTCTTTAACTCGCGGCGCAAATATCCCTCTGCACTTTCCAGACCCTTGGTTGCATCGGAAATCTTAGATTGATCCATCATGCAAAAATATACGTGAGCTATGCCAAGGTCACTAGTTATGTCCACGTCTGTTATTGTAATAAGACTTAACCGTGGATCCTTGACCCTTTTAGCTATCAACTCGGCGAGGGTCTCCTTGAGAAGACCCCCAAGCCGTTTTTGCCTTCTGCTAGGCTTTTTCATAAATGTACTATCTCTAGGTGACTATCTACAACATACATGCCTGGATGCCTAAGTAGAAAGTTCATCAGGTGATCCATGGTAGAATTCGCATGGCCCATGTCATTACTCACAGTTGCAAAGCCCAAGGTGGACAGCTGCCACAGATCCTGATCACCCACCTCGGCGGTTGATATGTTCATGCTAGAGATCTTGGCCTTTACAGACTTCAAGACCCTACGTTTATCCTTTAGAGATCTCGCTCCTTCAATTCTGACCTGCACTTTAAGAGCACCAATTACCATTATAGCTCCACTTCCTGCTCTTCCCTCTTATATGCCTCTATTAAATCTCCCTCCTTTATATCATTGAAGTTCTCAAGACCCACCCCACACTCGTAGCCAGCTGCTACATCCGATACATCGTCCTTGAACCTCCTGAGGGAAGCTATTTTCCCTTCATATGCAACCTTGCTATCTCTCACAAGCCTTGCCAAGGCACCCCTTTCAATCTTGCCATCAACAACCATACAGCCAGCAACAACGCCCACCTTGGGTACCCTAAATACCTCCCTGACCTCTGCCCTTCCAAGGCTGACCTCCTTATACTCAGGCTCGAGCATACCTTTGAGAGCAAGTTTTATGTCATCCACCAGGTCATAGATCACTGTATACAGCTTTATCTCAACCCCATACCTCTTTGCTGAATCGCGTACCTTGGGCTCTGGACGAACGTTGAACCCTATAATTATAGCACCGGATGTGGAAGCAAGAAGTACGTCGTTCTCCGTAATGCCACCCACGGCAGAATGTATAACGTTTACCTCAAGCCTCTCCCTGGTTTCGATTCCTTTTAACGCGTTCACAATGGCCTCGACAGATCCATGGACATCTGCCTTTACTATAAGGTTAAGATTGGGTATTTCGCCCTCATCCACCTTACCATACAGACTGTCGAGCGTTACCTTTGCCTTCTCTCCACCAAGGGCCTCTGTCCTCTTGCGTTCTTTAAGGTAATCAATTACATCCCTTGCCTTTTTCTCGTTTGGGACAACGATAAGCTGGTCTCCTGCAGAAGGAATATCACTGATGCCCAGGATCTCAACAGGCGTGGCAGGACCTGCCTCCTTTATCTTGTTACCAGTAAAATCCAACATAGCCCTAACCCTGCCCCACTGCATCCCTACCACAAAGGCGTCTCCTCGCTTCAAAACACCGTTCTGCACTAGGACAGTACATACAGGGCCCCTTCCCTTGTCCACCCTGGCCTCCAGCACCGTGCCCCTGGCCTTACCCTTAAGCGCAGCCTTTACGTCCAGCATCTCTGCTTGTAGTAGTATGGCCTCCAGCAACTCCTCTATTCCTGTGCGTTTCTTTGCCGACACCTCAACAAAAAGGGTGTCTCCCCCCCATTCTTCAGGTACCAGGCCTAAATCTGACAGTTGTTCCTTTACCCGCTGTGGATTTGCATTTGGCTTGTCTATCTTGTTAATAGCCACTACTATTGGTATACCTGCATTCTTTGCGTGATTTATGGCCTCTTTTGTCTGATCCATAACACCATCATCCGCGGCCACTACAAGCACCACAAAGTCCGTTACCATAGCACCCCTTGCCCTCATGGCTGTAAAGGCCTCGTGTCCCGGGGTATCTATGAAAGTAATCCTACGATCTTTATACAAAACCTGGTAAGCACCTATGTGCTGAGTTATTCCTCCCTCCTCACTCTGAGTAACATGAGCCTTCCTTATTGCATCTAGAATGGATGTCTTCCCATGATCAACATGCCCCATCACCGTTACAACAGGTGGCCTAGGGCCCATATCCTCTGGCCTGTACTCTGGCGCACTTAGTATGTCCTCCTTAATCTCGTCCCTTGCGACCTCAACCTCGTATCCAAGCTCTGCCGCCACTATCATAGCATCCTCGGCATCTATGTATTGATTCTGAGTGGCCGTCATTCCAAGATCCATCATTGTAGATATCACCTGGGAGACCTTTGTCCCCATCTCTTTTGCCAAGACCCCCACGTTTATGGTGCTTGCTATCTTGAGCTTTTTCTTCACGGGCGGAGCAGGGACACTGGCTTTCTTTTTCTTGGCCTTTTTAGGCTTTTTCCCATGTAGAGGCATGTGCCCCTCATCGTAAAGATCCTTGCCACTAAATACCTGCTTCTCTTTCTTTACAGCCTTTTTCTTGGCCTTGGGTATCTCTTCCTCTGCTATCCCGGCCTCTGGCACTTCTACAGCCTTTACCTTTGCCTTGCCTTTCTTTTTCTCCTTCTTTTTTTGTTTTTGCTCTGTTTTCTCCTTTTCCTCTAGTACTCCTATTGCCTGCTCCGCCTTCGCGGGTAACTCTTCTTCCCTCGCAGGCACCTCGGCCTTTTCTTCCTCTATCTCCACGGGCGCCTCTTCAGGTTCTGGCAATCCTTTTTCTGAAACGATCCCGGGTGCTTCTGCTTCCTTAACTAGCGCCTGTTCCTTGGGCTCCTCAGTTACAACTCCCGATACTTCGCGCGAAGGCTTCTCGGGGGCCTCTTTTTTTGCCTTCTCATCAACCCTAGGGACCTCCTCTAACGGTTCAGTCCCCTTAGGCTTTACAACGTGCAAAGACGGCTTGGCCCTCCTCCTTATAACATTCGGTGCAACCCTTTTCTCTATATAGGCATCATCCTCTGGGGGTTCTTCTTTATGCTCCTCCTCCCTTATCTTTCCCAGTCGTTTCTTTATCCGTTCAATATCATGTGTATCAAGAAGGCTCATTGTATTTTCAACAGATATAGCGAGGTCTTTTGCTATCTTCAAAAGCTCCCTTGAGTCTATATCTAGTTCTTTCGATAGCTCAAAAACTCTCATTTTCTTCATGAATTAAGCCCTCCCGAGGAAAGCATACCTATTCTCATCACGTCCTTGTATAGCCAACTGTCTTCCTTAACATTACTTACGCACAAAAGGTCCTGGCTGCCAAGATCTGCATAATGCCCTAGAGGTATTTCAAGGACATCTATACCTTCTTGTCTCATTTCCTTTATCCTTCGCCTATGAATCTCGCCTGAAAATAGAACCAAGTCACCTGGTTTAGCCTTGTAAAGGGCGTATTCCCCTTCCACAACTTCTCCCCTTGCCCTATAAAAGAAAATCCTCTTCAGCAAGTCTTCCGTCAGGGTCTTCAATACATCACTCAAGAGATCACTTGCAACCACCGGCACACCAAGGGCCTTTTGAAATGATGCCCTTTTCTCCGCCTTGATAAAACAAGCCGCGTCAGGGCATATATATGCACCCCTGCCAGGCATCCTACCCCTAAGATCGAATGTTACCATGCGCGTAGATACTCTAACAAACCTCAAAAGTTCTCCCTTTTGCCTTACCTCTCTGCATGCTATGCATTGCCTAAAAGGTCCTTTACTTTTTCTCACTTTCATTCACGAATTCTGTCGCCTGTTCTACTATTTTTCGCGCTGTTTCTTCATCTATCCCCTCGAAATCTATAAGCTTTTCCACATCGGCATGGGCTAGGTCCTCCATGTTTTCATACCCTGCATCCTTGAGCTCTTCTGCAAGGGTATCATCTATACCATCGATCTTTGTAATCGGGACCACTGCCCCAGAAGAAACAACAGTATCCTTCTCCTCCGATCGGACATCTATTTTCCAACCGGTGAGCCTTGCTACAAGTCTAACGTTTTGACCTTTCCTACCTATGGCAAGACTGAGCTGGTCATCGGGTAAAACCACGTCCATGGTCCTCACGTCGTTATCCACTATGACCTTTGTGACCTTTGCCGGAGAGAGGGCATTGCAGACAAACCTTACCGGGTCTTCAGACCATGGAATGATATCCTGCCTTTCTCCCCTTAACTCCTGGATTATATTCTGGACCCTTGCACCCTTGACCCCTACGCACGTACCTACTGGGTCAATGTTGGGGTCATGCGAACGAACGGCAATCTTGGCCCTTACACCAGGTTCTCTGGCCACTGCAACTATCTCCACGATACCCTCTGCCACCTCTGGAACCTCTAGCTCGTACAGCTTGACGAGAAATTGGGGATGCGTCCTTGAAAGCTCGATCTGTGGCATCTTCAAAGACCTGGTGACATCGAGGATATATGCCTGGATCCTATCTCCTCTCTTAAAATTCTCCTGTGGAATTTGTTCCTTGACCCTTAAGATGCCCTCTGCCTTGCCTAGGTTTACAATGATGTCACCCCTGTCAAACCTGTGTACAAACCCGGATATGACCTCGTGCTTCCTTGTGATAAATTCGTCGTAAATCGCATCCCTCTCTACTTCCTTCACCTTTTGCACTATAACCTGCTTTGCACTCTGAGCGGCTATTCTCCCAAGCTTTGAGGCATCCAGCTTCTCCCCGAGCTCATCGCCTATCTGGCAGTTGGGATCAAGCCTCCTTCTCGCCTCCTTCAAGGAAATCTGTATCTGGGGATCCTCAACTTCGTCTGTAACCACCTTGAACTGAAACACCTCAACCTCGTCAATATCAGGGTTGTAATGAGCCTCTATGTTGGGAAGATCACCGTACACCTTCTTTGCCGCGCTTAAAACAGCGGCCTCGATAACCTCTATGAGGCCCTCTTCGCTCAGTCCTTTCTCTTTCACAATCTGTTCAATTACCTTTGAAAGGTGCAGTACCATAATTCCTCTCCATCAAAAGTCAAGTTGGGCCTTTGCAATCTCCATTAGCTTTATCTTCTTATCCTTGCCATCAACCTCAACCACTACATCGTCTCCAACCAGACCCTTCAGAATACCCCTGTAAGTCGTTTCCCTTGTGGCAACCTTCACTTTTCTACCCGAGAAATGACCAAACTCCTCAGGTCTCCTTAAAATCCTGTCTAAACCAGGGGACGAGACCTCCAGCCTGTAGCTTTCGGGTATGGGATCCACGGCATCCAGCATCACTCCTATCCTTTTCGTTACGGCAACGCAGTCATCAAGCGTAACGCCTCCTGGCCTATCTATGGTAAGCCTGAGCACTCCTCCGGAAAAAACCAGGTCCAGAAGATCCAAGCCCATAATAGCCACCTCCTGGCTTATTGTTTCTCTCAGCCCCTCATTAATTAAACCCGTATTCCTCATAAGTAAAGAAAAAGTGGGCCGTTGCCCACTTCTTCACCCCCCTCAAGCCTTTGTCCTGGAGCGGGCAACGGGACTCGAACCCGCGACATTCAGCTTGGGAAGCTGACACTCTACCAGCTGAGCTATGCCCGCACAGCAACTTAATAGAATATCATTTGTCTCTTTGTCAACACGTCTTTAGGCTCAACCCCTTGAATGCCTGCTACAAGAAGACGCCCGAGAGGGGGACAGCAATCTTTCACTTACGCATCATTGTTTAACATTCTAGTACTTCTAATTTACCTGCCAGGGGCTGATTTATCTCCATATTTACATGGTCTAGTTTTTCAACTGGACAATCTTCAGGCGAGGCCTTTCCTTCACGTTTAAAGATCTTGCACAAGAAGAAACATGGTTTGGATTGTAGATGGTCCCCTACAAGACAGCAGGGGAAAATACTGCTTTGGGAATTAAAAAAGCTAGGGTCTTGCAGTCATGGACCTCTTACGTTGGAACAACCTTTACAAGGATAGACCTCTGTCTAGGGCCATCAAACTCTGCAAGATACACCCCCTGCCAAGTTCCAAGCACTGGCGTCCCGTTCTCAACAAAAAGCGTTATGCTAGAACCAATGAGACTGGCTTTTATATGGGCATCTGCATTACCCTCCAAGTGTTTATAATCGGCATCTTCTGGTGCTAGGTGATCCAGTGTCTCAAGTATATCCTGCCTCACGCCGGGATCCGCGTTTTCGTTTATGGTTATACCGCATGTCGTGTGTGGAACGTAAATAAAAACCACCCCCTGGATAACGTCTTCTGAGATCAGTAGTTTTTTTATCTGTGGCGTAATATCGAGTAGCTGAACCCTGGAACTTGTTCTAACCTCTAAGTGTTTTATCATTCTATTACCTCCAGTTCCCTTCCCTTTAAGAATAGCCTGCAAAAATTATCTGTTGTAACATTCGCCATGTGAGTGATACTTACCTCCCGTATCTGTGATACTGCCTCAAGGGTTTTAACAACGTAGGAAGGCTCGTTCCTCTTACCACGGTATGGCATTGGCGCAAGGTATGGCGCATCGGTTTCAACGAGCAGGCTTTCTTCTGGAATGTTCATTGCCACATCCCTTAACACCTGTGCATTTTTAAAGGTGATTACACCTGGTATGGATATCATAAACCCCTTTTTTATAACGTGCTCAGCCATCTTCATATCTCCGGAAAAACAGTGTATCACGCCTCCAAGCTCCCAGGCATCTAGCGCATCTAACATATCAAGCAATATTGCATCGGCACTCCTCGTATGTATCACTAGGGGGAGGTTCAGATCCCTTGCAAGCTCAACGTGTGCCTTAAAAAGCTCTTTCTGTAGATCAAGGGTCTCCGGGGTCCTGTAAAGATCAAACCCTGTCTCTCCAACCGCTACCACCTTGGTGTCTCTTGACAGGGCTGCGAGGGATAGCACATCCTCTGTTTCATAGAGTCCAGCATTTTGGGGGTGAATCCCAATAGACACGTAAAGTCCCTTGTGTTGCATTGCAACACTGAGTGCACTCTTGGAGTCTTCGCGATCAATTCCAACAAGCACCATTGCCTGTACACATCTTGAGGCAGCCCTGTGTATTACATCCAACCTGTCCCCATTATACTCATTGAAGTGTATATGGTTATGGCTGTCTACAACAATATAATCACATGAGTTTTGATAAGGCATCATGCAACTTATTATTAGTGGCTAAAATCTCGGCCTTAAACAGATCAAACCCTGCCCCATCGAAAAGGCTTATCCTTCCCCCTGCTTCCTGAACTATAAGGGCACCTGAAGCCATATCCCATGGTCTTAGGCCCTGCTCCCAGAATCCATCAAAAATGCCGCATGCAACGTAACATAGATCAAGAGCTGCAGACCCAAGCCTCCTTACACCCTGCACTCGGCTTATTACCCTTGAAAACCGCTTGAGTATATGACCTAGCTTGGAGGTATCATAGGGGAAACCAGTTGCAACAAGCGCATCAACCAATTTCGCGGTTTCTGAGACATGAATCCTTGTATCATCCATAAAGGCACCTTTGCCCCTTTCTGCATAAAAAGCATTACCAGTTACAGGTTTATAACATACACCCAGGCGGGGTTCATCCCTTAAATAGAGGGCTATAGATACGCAAAATTCCGGCAACGCATGCACAAAATTAGTGGTTCCATCAAGGGGATCAATATACCATGTAAACTCACCCTCCCTTCTCCTCACGAAAGATTCCTCTGATACGATGGAATGCTCCGGAAACTTGTCTTTTATGGCATCAGTAATTATCCTCTGGCTTTCCCTGTCTACATTTGTTACGAGATCTATTCTTCCCTTGTGCAGGACATCTAAGTCCGTGCCTAAGTGACCAGATATAAAATCTCCTGCCTTACGTGCAACATGTAACGCGAAGTCAAGCATTGATTACCCACATAGATCCTTGCTATACACAATCTTTTCTAGTAACATAATAAACATGAAAAGCGTTTACAAGATAAAAAATGCCTTCAGAATACCTATGACTATTGCAATATTACTTTCAATACCAGTCCTTATCGATGTGTTCAACAGACAGATGGAGACTGTCCACCTTGTGCTTGTACTCACCTTAATGGGACTATTTTATATCACAGGCTTTAATAGCCTGCTGAGGAGAACCGTGGTTCTAGATGACAGGATAATAGTCTTCAACATATTTGGCAAAAAAGACATATCCTTAGATGACATAAGCTTTATCGATGGTCTTACGTTAGGGTCTAGACAATTTATTTCCATCTCCACAAAAGGGAAAAACGTGCTTATACCGAACAGCTTTAACGAGTTCCATGGAATGGCCAGAGACGTTGCATCCCTTGTAAAACAAGAAAAAATAGGTGACGGTCTACGCTATATCGTGGAGCACCCCTCTAAAAGAGCGTCAGATACAATATCAGCATGGATAACAGTACTGATCCTGTCCGCCATACTCTATATAAGGATAAAATAAAAATCAAACCTGTAGCATCAACTATGCATTTAATGTATTCAGACCACATATGTATAAAAATCTTAATATAAGTCTTTGAATTATAAAATAATTATAAAAATGTTTCACGTGAAACATTGTATTTTCTCTTTTAATATGGGCTAGCATATGCTAGCCTCATGATCATAGAGATGAGGGTTTTAAGCGTATCCAATCAGAAGGGTGGGGTAGGGAAAACAACTACTGCTGTCAATCTTGGGGCTTCTCTTGCCGTTCTTGGAAAAAAGGTTTTGCTTATAGATTTGGACCCGCAGGCCAATGCCACGTCTGGTCTAGGTATAAACAAGGCAGATACCGGCAGATATGTATACCAAGTAATGATAGGGGCTAATGACCTCCAGTCTGTTATCGAAGAAACCTGTGTAAAAGGAATGTACGCAGTTCCTGGCTCGTATCATCTTGCTGGTGTAGAGCTAGAGCTTGTTAATCAACCACTCAGAGAGAGAATGTTGGCTAGGGCACTTTCGTTGCTCGAAACGTCCTTTGACTTCGTCATAATCGACTGTCCACCGTCACTTGGATTACTGACCATAAACGCGCTGACAGCTGCAAACAGGGTTATAATTCCCGTTCAATGTGAATACTATGCCCTGGAAGGCTTGGGAAGGCTCATGAAAACGCTATCCGTAATAAAAAAGAGATTCAACCCCCGGCTAGAACTTGCGGGTATCCTTTTAACCATGTACGACCCTAGAACAAGGCTAAGCCAGGATATTGCTAAAGAGGTAAAAGGATATTTCAATTCAAAGGTGTTTAATACTGTTATCCCTCGCAACGTAAGGCTATCCGAGGCCCCAAGTTACGGCATGCCAATCTGCCTTTATGATATAAGTTCAAAGGGCGCACAGGGATACCTAATGCTGGCAAAAGAAATTATAAGGAAAGGGGAAAATGGCTAAAAAGAATAAAGGATTAGGCAAGGGGCTCAATGCCATCCTGCCCGAAGATATCGAGTTTGAAGGTACTAGCGTTGTTGAACTCTCCGTGGACGAGATATATCCTAGCCCGGTTCAACCGAGAAAGATTCTAGATGAAGATTCAGTAAGAGAACTTGCAGATTCTATAAAGCAACACGGTATAATTTCTCCTATCATCGTAAGAAGGGTTAACTCCAGGTACGAGATTGTTGCCGGGGAAAGAAGGTATCGTGCATCGTTACTTGCAGGACTCAAAAAAATACCTTCGGTGGTAAAGGAGATATCAGACGATACAGCTTTCAAAATATCTCTAATAGAGAACATCCAAAGAGAAGATCTTAACCCAATGGATGAGGCGGAGGGTTATTATATCCTCAACAAAAGGTTTAAACTAACACACAAGGAAATAGCAGAAGCACTGTCGAAGGATAGATCAACAGTAACAAATGCCTTGAGACTAATGGGCCTACCAGAAGAAGCCAGGGATGCTTTGAGAAAGGGTTTGATAACAACTGGTCATGCCAGAGCCATCCTTGCAATGGATAAATACGAGGGGCAGGTTTCTCTTCTTAAAAAGATCGTATCCAAAAATTTAAGCGTGCGACAGGCTGAAGACCTCGTAAGAAAAACAAAAAATGAAAAGATAAAAAGAAGAAAAACAGTTGATAAAGAAATAGAAATGATTTCACGCCAGCTTTCTGAAAGTCTTTCCACAAGGGTCCTATGCACATGGAACAGGAATAAGGGGAGAATCATTATTGACATAGCCTCGAGGGATGAGTTGAACCGTGTGGCCAATTTTATAATGAGCACAGGGAATAGCCCTATATAGAGGCTTTGATCTCTGTTATAAACATGTTACAGACTTGTTGACATATAAGGTATGTTTATAGATTACTTAATAAAGATTATTGAAAAGATTTGTACGTTAAACAACCCGTAAGATTAAAATGTTAGCTAAGATATAAACATATAAAGATAACTTTAGTACTATTTAAATATATAAGGAGTAAAATAAAATGGATATAAAAATCGAAAAATTCCAATTACAAAAAGGGCTGCAAAAGGTCCAGGGCTTCACGGAAAAAAGATCTACATTACCTATACTCAGTCACGTCTTAATGGAGACCAATGGAGGTAAACTGATCATAAAGGCAACAGATCTACATACCTCTGTTCAGGTTAAGCTAGTATGTGAAGTTAAAGAACCTGGAGCATGTACGGTTCATGCAAAGGGCCTTCTGGATATTTTAAAAGAATTACCGGATGGTGATATAAGTATCAAAAGATCTGACGATGGAAGAATACACATAACCTTGGACAGGTACAGGTTTAAGCTTAACATTATGGATCCAGAGGAGTATCCATTGATTGACTTTTCAAAAATGGATGAAGGGCTAATTATAGCCCCTGATGTAATTAAGTCCATGATTGATAATACTTTTTTTTCCATCTCCCAGGGTAACGGCGAAGAACTAAAGTATACCCTTGAGGGAGCTTATCTTGTTACAGGGAAAGATGACAATATTCCATATCTAGAGATGGCAACAACGGATGCAAAGAGGTTGTCTGTTGTAAGGTATCCAATAGATCAGGCATTGGACATATCAGGTGGTATCATCATACCTAGGAAGGGACTACAGGAGATAAGGAGATTGATAGAAACATCTGATGCAGATACATACATGCGTCTTTCAGAAGGATCACTTTATTTTGTATCAGAGGATACGGTTGCAACCATAAGGCTTATAAGCGGTAGTTTCCCCGAGTATGCCGGAGTAATAAAATCAGAGGCGTATCCTATCAAGATTAAGATTGATGCAGAAGAACTATTAAACGCACTGAAAGTATGTTCAGCCCTAGTTTCTGAGATATCTAACAGCGTGAGGTTTGTATTCTCAGACAAGACAACTACCTTATATGCAAAGGATCCTGAAAAGGGAGATGTGGAGATAGTGGTTGATTCAAGTCAATCTGGACCTGATGTAGACATTACCTTTAATCCTAGATACTTTATAGATTGCCTCTCAATGATAAGTGGCGATGCTTTAATATTACTCAAGGATTCAGAGGGCCCATGTCTTATTATGCCTGGAGATAACTCTAATAGACGATGGTTAATCATGCCAATGAGATATTAAGATGGGAGAGGCGAAAGTTATGAAGGGGTACACAGCAGAAGACATTAAAATTCTGGGAGATTTTGAGGCCGTAAGGTTAAGACCTGCAATGTATATAGGGACAACATCTTCAAAGGGTTTACACCACCTAGTTTTCGAGGTTGTGGACAACAGTATAGACGAAGCCATAGCAGGTTTTTGTCATAAGATAGATGTTGTAATACATATGGATGAGAGCATAACCGTTTCAGACGATGGGAGGGGGATCCCAGTAGATCTACATCCTCAGTCAGGAAAACCAGCAGCCGAGGTTGTTCTAACAACGCTACATGCAGGAGGAAAATTTGATAATTCAATTTATAAGGTATCTGGAGGACTGCATGGAGTAGGTGTATCCGTTGTTAATGCACTTTCAGAACATCTTGAGGTGATAATAAAAAGAGGAGGTTATATCTATTTTCAAGAGTTTGAGAGAGGTGTACCAAAGACTACATTACAGAAGAGAGAGAAAACAACAGGAAGAGGTACGACCATCCATTTTAAACCAGACCCAGAGATATTTGAGACAACCATATATGATTACGATACCATAGCAAATAGGTTGAGAGAACTGGCATTTCTCAACCCAGGACTCAGGATAATTCTGGAAGATGAGAGGACTGACATAAAGCATGTATTCCACTATGAAGAAGGACTCAAGGATTTTCTCAAGTACATAAATGCAAAAAAGAATCCATTGCATTCACCTATTTATTTCAAGGTGTCAAAGGGCGCAGTGCTGGTAGAAGGAGTGCTACAGTACAACAGCGCTTATAAGGAAACCGTTTATTCTTTTGCAAACAATATAAACACGCATGATGGTGGTACTCACGTCGTGGGATTCCGCAAGGCCTTGACTAGGACTATTAACTCATACGCAAAAGACAAGGGATTATTAAAAAATACAAAGGTGATAATAACAGGAGAAGATACAAGGGAAGGACTTTGCGCCATAATAAACGTAATGCTACCTAATCCCCAGTTTGAAGGCCAGACAAAGACAAAACTTGGCAACTCAGAGATACAGGGTATAGTAGAGAGCGTAGCAAACGAGGCCATAACAAGCTACCTAAGCGAGAATCCTAATGAAGCTGTTTCCATTATACGGAAGGTGATGGAAAGTGCTAAGGCAAGAGAAGCGGCAAGAAAGGCGAGAGAAATAACCAGAAGGAAGAACGCCCTTGAGTACACGCTTTTACCAGGAAAGCTAGCTGACTGTCAGGAAAAGGATCCAAGGTTATGTGAGTTATTCCTGGTTGAGGGAGATTCTGCAGGAGGAAGTGCAAAGCAGGGAAGAAATAGGTGGAATCAGGCGGTGCTTCCGTTGAAGGGAAAAATATTGAACGTTGAGAAGGCAAGGGTGGACAAGATGCTGTCGAACGATGAGATAAAGTCTCTTATAACAGCACTTGGTACAGGTATAGGACCGGAGCACTTTGATATATCAAAACTAAGGTATCATACGATAATCATTATGACCGATGCCGATGTTGACGGAGCACACATAAGAACACTTCTTCTGACATTCTTCTACAGACAGATGCCCGAGATAATTGAGCATGGCCATTTATATATTGCCCAGCCTCCTTTGTTCAAAGTTACAAAGGGTAAGAGGATCCATTACATACTGAACGAGGAACTCCTCGAGAGTTTTCTTTTGAAGAACGTATCAAAGGAAATTGTACTCGCTGGGGCAAAGGATTTCATGGGCGGGGATTTGGTAAGGTTGATAAAGCTAGTAAACAGAAGAAACGGAATACTTAAAAACTACGAGAGACGACACATGGATGACAGGGTAATACAATGCGCTTCCTACGTACCTTTTGGTGAGATGGAATCGTTCAATGTTTTACTTGTAAAGGATAAAATAGAGGAAATCCTTGAAAGGTGGTTTTCAAACATAGGTCCAGTGGAGTCTAGGGTGGATGAAGGTAAGATTATTTTTAACACGGTTAAGGATGGTATAAGCAGAAGAACGGTGATAGACGGAACAATGATCCAGTCTCCTGGTTTTATAGAGCTAGCAAAGATTAATTCCCAGTTATCAGGTGTTGGCGAACCACCTTTTAAGATAAAGAAAAATGGACAGGAATACCCCGTGAGCAACCTTAGGGAAGCAGCGCAGAAGATAATGGATGAGGCAAAAAAGGGATATACCTTGCAGAGATACAAGGGTCTAGGTGAGATGAACCCATCGCAGCTATGGGATACAACCATGGACCCTGAAAACCGGTCCCTTCTTCAGGTATCCATAGAAGATGCCATAGAGACGGATAGTATATTCACCACACTTATGGGCGATGATGTTGCCCAGCGGCGTGAATTTATTCAGAATAACGCCTTGAAGGTGTCCAACCTTGATATCTAATGTTAAAAGAAGCGAGGTGATGCATGAAAACTGAAAGTAACATCGTGTCCATCGATTCAGAGATGCGTAGGTCCTATCTTGATTATGCTATGAGCGTCATTATAGGTAGGGCCCTGCCAGATGTCAGGGATGGCATGAAGCCTGTTCACCGCAGGGTGCTTTACGCCATGTACGATGCCGGTAATACGCATAACAAGCCGTATAAAAAGTCCGCAAGAATAGTGGGTGACGTTATTGGTAAGTACCATCCCCATGGCGATGCAGCGGTATATGATACAATAGTGAGAATGGCCCAGGGGTTTTCCCTCAGATATCCGCTAGTGGATGGGCAGGGAAACTTCGGGTCAGTAGATGGGGACCCTCCTGCAGCAATGAGATACACAGAAGTAAGGATGGCCAGGATAACAGAGGAGGTGCTTTCTGATATAGATAGAGAAACCGTTGACTTTGTTCCAAACTACGACGAGTCCCTTAAGGAACCCACAGTGCTGCCCACTAGGATCCCGCTTCTCCTTGTGAATGGCTCTTCTGGTATTGCCGTTGGCATGGCGACCAACATACCCCCACATAATCTTGGGGAGATCGTGGATGCTACTATACAACTGATAGATAATCAGGGACTCAGGCTTCGAGATATTATGAACACAGTACCGGGTCCGGATTTCCCAACAGGAGGTATAGCCTTTGCTGGAGACGACCTGGTCAAGGCCTATGAGACAGGGAAGGGTAGTATTGTACTGAGAGGAAAGGTTAAACTCGAGGAAGAGAAGTCCAAAAGGGCGCTTGTTATAACAGAAATACCTTATGCGGTGAACAAAGCAGCCCTGATAGAACGTATAGCTTCTCTGGTTCATGATAAAAGGATAGATGGTATATCCGACATAAGGGATGAGTCTGACAAAGAGGGCTTGAGGGTTGTAATAGAGCTTAAAAGAGATGCAAACGAGGATATTATCAAAAACAAGCTTTATACCCTGACGAATCTGCAGACAACATTTTATATAAACATGCTTGCCATACACAACGGAAGACCAAGAAGAATGGGCTTGTTAGAACTTCTGTTTGCCTTCATAAGCTTCAGAGAAGAGGTTGTTACTAGGAGATCTTTGTTCGATCTCAGAAAGGCGAGGGAACGGTCCCACATACTGGAAGGCCTCCTGCGTGCACTGGAGAACATCGACGAGGTTATAGCCATTATAAAGGCTTCTCCTAGCCCTTCTGAGGCTAGAGTGACCCTGGTAAAAAGGTTTGGCTTTTCTGAGGTACAGGCCCAGGCCATTCTTGACATGAGGTTACAGAGACTCACGGCCCTGGAGAGGGGAAAGATTGAGAAGGAATATTCAGACCTGGAGCAGGAAATCGTGAGGTTGAAAAGGATCCTTTCAGACAAACAGGAGCTTAAGAAGGTGATAAAGAAGGAGCTTCAGACCATCAAGGCATCATACAATGATCCGAGGAGAACAGATTTGGTCCAGGGACCCGTAAGGGACCTGGACGAGAGGGATCTTATTCCAAACGAGAAGATGGTGGTAACCATAACTAGGAGGGGTTACGTAAAGAGAACAGAGCTTACGAGTTACCGTACGCAAAAAAGAGGAGGTGTGGGTTTAAAAGGGGGCCTTACATTGGCTGATGACTTTATAGAGCACATCTTTGTAGCCTTAAACCATTCGTCGATCCTTTACTTCACGAATACTGGCAGGGTTTACCAGACAAAGGTATATGAAATCCCTGAGAGAGAAAGAAGAAACAAGGGGATACCTGTTGCAAACATTCGTCCCATGCAGAAGGAGGAACGTATATGTGCAGTCCTAGTGGTACCCGAGGACCTAGACGAGGATGCATATGTATTAATGGCAACGAGGAGGGGCTTTATAAAAAAGGTTAACATAATGGCCTTTAGGAAGGTTTTGAGATCGGGCATTATTGCTTGTAGCCTTGACCACGGAGACGAGGTGATTGCGGCTAGAATAGTAAGGGAAGACGCGCATATTATCGTGGCTACAAGGCATGGAAAGGCAGCGATTTTTAGCCAGGAAGCGGTAAGGGAGATGGGGAGGCAAGCCAAGGGAGTGCGAGCTATAAGATTTGAGGGTGACGACCATGTTGTCGCTATGGATGTCATCGTTTCCATGGATGATTACGTTATAAACCTCACGGAGAACGGTTATGGCAAGATGACTCCGGTGAGGCAGTACCCTGTTCACAACAGAGGCGGGAAAGGGGTTTATACAGTAAAAATTACTGACAAGACTGGATACCTTGTTGGTATCAGGGTAGTAAAAGAGAAAGACGAGATAATAATAATCTCTAACACTGGTAAGATCATCCGTCTCAAGACTTCCCAGGCTAGGATTACAGGAAGGTCTGCACAGGGTGTACGTATGATAAGGCTGGCGCCAGAAGAAAAGATAATCGATTTTACTAGGTACATAGGGGAAGATGTGGCGTAATAAGGGATAGTGGCCTATATGAAGCACCCTTTGTTGACACTTTCATTGTTCTTTTTCTCGGGCATTGGTATTGCTTATGGCTCTGGCCGTGGAGAACTTGGTCAATTTCAAGAAGTAGCCAAGCCCGTGGTAGGTCAAGTTAAGGTGCTCAGGTACAAGTCCAAGGATAGCCAGGGAAGGGAAGCCCGTTATCTGATGGGAGTACTCCGTGTAGATGCGGCTCCTGAGATGGTCTGGAAGACCATGGTGAAGCGCTATTCCAGAGATTTCTATAAGACTGGCATATTATACAATAAACCCATCAAGGATAGCACCTTAAAGGATGTGGTTTTGGTAGATGGCAGGCTAGATATACCTCTTTTTGATCCAGGTTACACCATTGTTGTTAGGTTTTACCACAACAACTACAGGCTTGAATGGAGGATGCTTACAAGGCGCGAGGTAGCCCTGTACAGGGGGAATGGGATTTATGTTAGGCCATCAAGCTCGAGTCTTAGGAAATTCGAGGGTTATGAATGCCTTAAACCGTCCACGGACGGTTTAAGCACCAAGTATTACAGGGCAGCCATTGTTGAGAGCAAAGTGCCTTTACCTGTCTTTGTTGAAAGAGAGATAATACATAGGTTTATTGAGTGCTACATGGGAAGTCTGAAGGAAGATGTAGAAGCACGCTGTGTGCCCTAGAACGTGGCTTGCTAGGCATATACCATATAATCATTTAATATAACTAGATCAAAGGTAATATGCGTGAAGATATGTTATAGGCCCATAGGGGTGTTGCATTGCGGGCTAAAGTCCAGAAAGGAAATTCCTAGTTTCTTTAGCTCGTCCAAGTTGACAGGTTGGATTGACATCTATGGTGATTACATTGATGGCCTTCGAGGCCTTGAGGCGGTAGATAGAATAATCGTCTTGTTTTATTTTCATCGCTCAACCTCGTATACCTTGCTACAGCATAGAAGGAAAACCGGCGAACTTAGGGGGGTTTTCAGCCTGTGTTCTCCAGATAGGCCTAACCGTATTGGGCTATCTGTGTTGAGCCTTAAAAGTCTTGATAGATCCAGGATTTTTGTAGAGGGTCTAGACATGGTAGATGGTACACCCATCCTTGACATTAGGCCTCTTAGAGCTGTCAAGTGAAAGGTAGGGTACTTTGAAAATGATTGAAAAAATAGCACAGGTATGGTTTGAAGACCGGGACAATAAGTAAGCACTGGTAACCACAGGAGAAGGGATGGAGGTACTTTTCGGAGCACTTGGAGGGCTTGGCCTATTCCTTTTTGGCATGAAGATCATGTCAGATGGTTTGCAGAGGCTCTCCGGTCCCAAGCTCAGGCGAATACTTGAAACCTTCACGACCAATAGGGTTGTGGCTGTTATCACCGGTACGGTCATAACTTCTATCATACAAAGCTCCAGTGCCACTACGGTTATGACAGTAGGTCTCGTGGATGCTGGTCTCATGACCCTCAGGCAGGCAATAGGGGTTGTACTAGGGGCAAACATAGGGACGACTGTAACTGCACAGATCATTGCTTTTCACTTAAGCGATTATGCCTTGCCGGCCATAGGCATTGGCATGCTTTTAAAGCTGGTAGGGAAGACTGAAAAGGTAAGGTACTGGGGGGACCTGCTTTTAGGTTTTGGGCTTGTGTTTTACGGTCTCCTTGTAATGAAACAGGGCATGGAACCACTAAGGCATATGCCATGGGTGTCTAGGCTCTTTGTCAATTTTTCTCGCACGCCAATACTTGGGGTCTTCGTTGGTACGGCCATTACCATGCTCTTCCAGAGCAGCTCCGTTACGGTGGGGCTGGTTATGGCACTTGCAGCTAGTGGTCTTATTGACTTTGCCGGTGCATGTTCCCTTGTACTTGGAGATAACATAGGGACTACTATAACAGCGGAGATAGCTGCCATTGGCACAAACGTCACTGCAAAAAGGGCTGCAAGGGCACATACAATGTTCAACGTGGTTGGCGTATCTATAATTTTAATAATTTTCCCTTTTTTTGTAAGGTTTGTCGATTTAGTCACCCCAGGTAATCCAAACCAGATGATTGGCGGGACATTTCCTTACATGGCCAGACATATAGCGAATTTCCACACACTGTTCAATGTTACCAACAACCTCTTATTTCTTCCCTTGATAAATGTACTTGTCAAGATAGTAACCTTTCTTGTACCTGGTGAGGCAGAGGAGAGAAAGTTCAGGTTACAGTCTCTTGAGCCAAGCATAATTGAAACAGTCTCTGTTGCCCTGGAGGAGGCCAAGAAAGAGGTGAACTACATGGCAGGAGAGGTCAAGGCTATGCTTGACATGGTAGGTAAAGCGCTCACAGAGAACCAGAACGCGGAGCATACGCTTGAGAAAATCTCGGAGAAGGAAGATCTGGTCGACGATCTCCAGAAAGAGATAAATACCTTCCTGACAGAGCTTTCACGAAGCCCTATCACAGACAAGGAATCAAAGGAGATATTTTCATACATCTATATTGCTAGTAATCTAGAAAGGATAGGGGACCATTGCGAGAGCCTAGGCAAGCTGTGCAAGAAGAAGAAAGATTACAACCTTATTTTTTCTCCAAAGGGTACACAGGAGATAGGGACAATCTATTTTCATACAAGGGACTATCTCGATGTAATCATTAAGGCTCTAGAAACCCCCCCGGGAGATCTTATGGAAAGGGTAAGGCCTTACGAAAGTAGGCTTAACCAGATGCGTATTGATATGCGTATACGCCACATGGAAAGGCTTAAGACAGCGACCTGCAATGCAGATGCAGGCCTTATATTCGTGGATATGTTAACAAGCTTTGAGAAGATTGGAGACCATGCTTTTAACATCGCCGAATCGCTATCAGGGGTGAAGTAGGACATTATGCAATACGAATTACCACTTTACAGGCCACCATCAGAGGCGCGCTCTCTTATATTCCAGGTGACTATAGGATGTTCTTATAACAAGTGCCTGTTCTGTGGCATGTACAAGGGTAAGAGGTTCAGGGTGCGCACATTTTCCGAGATAGAAAAAGATGTAAAGGAGATGTCACAGATATACCCTTACGCAAGGAGGATCTTCTTGGCAGATGGGGATGCTTTGACATTGGAGACTTCTTATCTCCTTAAGATACTCGAGCTCATGAATAAAAGTTTTCCATACCTTGAAAGGGTATCTTCGTATGCAGGGCCTACAAACCTTATTCACAAGACTACGCAAGAGCTAAGAGAGCTTAAGGATGCTAGGCTTGAACTCGTGTATCTAGGCATAGAAACAGGGAATGATGACCTTTTGAAAAAGGTGAAGAAAGGGGTGAGTGCTGCGCAGATGATTGAAGGTTGCCGCAAGGTAGTAGATGCGGGGATCAGGTTGTCCACCATAATTTTGCTTGGGCTCGGCGGCATTAAAGGTAGTCGTGTCCATGCAAAGGATTCTGCGAGGGTAGTAAATGCGATTGACCCACATTACCTGGCCTGTCTAACCTTGATGCTGGGTCCTTTAGAGAGGACGTATGAGAAGATTATGGGAGGCGATTTCAAGCTCGTCGACAAATGGCAATCCTTGAGGGAATTGAGATGGTTTGTTGAAGACCTTGAACTTAGTGATTGCTTGTTTGGTACTCAGCATGCGTCTAATTATTTACCTATAAGGGGCCACCTGCCAGAGGACAAGGATGCCATACTTGAGGTGATAGACATGGCATTGAAGACAGGAGGGTCTCGCTACCTGAGGTCAGAGAGTGATCGAGGTCTCTGATTGACCTGGACAACAACCCTGCTATAATGGATCACCTGGAGGGTTCAAGTGATTAAGGCAATAAAGGGGATGAACGATTTACTACCACAGGAGGTGGAAAGGTGGCGCTGGGTTGAAAAAAAGGCGAGACATGTACTTGGCCTATATGGATTTTCAGAGATCCGCACACCCATAGTGGAACGGACTGATCTTTTTGAAAGAGGGCTAGGCCATGATACTGATGTTGTTGAAAAGCAGATGTACACCTTTCCGGACAAGAGCGGCTCTTCACTCACGCTAAGGCCAGAGGCAACTGCTTCAATCTTGAGGGCAGTAATAGAGCATGGCCTGATTTCCGAAGACCCTATACAGAAACTTTATAGCATAGGGCCGATGTTTAGGTATGAAAGGCCGCAAAAGGGGAGATACAGACAATTTCACCAGATAAATGCCGAGCGTATAGGGGAAGAAAGCCCTTTCTCGGATGCCGAGAGCATATGCATGGCATATGATATATCAAAGGCGATTGGCCTTGGAGGTCTTAACATAGAGGTCAATTCACTCGGTTGCAAGGAGTGCAGGCCAAGATTCAGGAAAGCCTTGAAGGCTTTCCTTTACCAGAATAGGGATGGCCTATGTGATGATTGCAAGCGTAGGTTGGAGACAAATCCCTTGCGTGTTCTGGACTGCAAGAATATCTCTTGCCAGAGGATAGTACAAGATGCCCCCCGCATTGAGGAATACCTGTGTAATGCCTGCAAGGAGCACTATAACGAGGTATTAAGGGATCTTGAGATCATGGGTGTACCATACAGCAAAAACAATCTCCTTGTGAGAGGTCTTGATTATTATACAAGGACCACCTTTGAAATAAAGGCTGGAGGCCTTGGGGCACAGGATGCAGTAGCAGGAGGGGGCAGGTACGATGGCTTGCTGAAGCTACTAGGTGGGCCGGATGTGCCGGGCACAGGATTTGCCTTTGGGCTTGAGAGGGTGATGCTGCTCGTTGATGCAAAGATGCAAAGGCAACAGGGTTGCTTTGTGGCCGTGCATGGAGGGGTTAATGTAAAGGAAGAGGCAATCCGTATGCTGAGTGAGCTCCGGGAGGCAGGTATAGTTTCGCAGGCCGTGATTGATAGGAGTCTCAAGGCACAGATGAGAAGGGCGGCTAGATCAGGATACAGGTTTTGTTTGATCTTGGGAGATGACGAGATATCTAGATCTGAGGTTACGCTAAAAGACATGGAGACGTCGTTTCAGGAAAGGGTGCCCAGAGATGAGGCCTTGACTAGATTGCAAGGAGGTTTGAAAGGGAGGGAGGCTTTATAAGGGTAATGCAGCAGCTTAAGCGAAGTAAATATTGCGGAGATGTAGCCAAGGAAGACATAGGTAGTATGGTGACTCTCATGGGCTGGGTCCAGAGAAAGCGTGACCTTGGCAACTTGGTATTCTTAAGCCTTAGGGATAGAACAGGGATCTGCCAGATTGTTTGCACGAATGATGATTATCCTGAAGTTCATTCTGTGGCGAGGATAATAAAACCCGAGTTTTGCGTGGCTATCCAGGGTAAGGTTGAATTGAGGCCCGAAAAGATGCGTAACCCTAGGATGAAGACAGGAGATATAGAGGTATATGCACATAGGATAGAGGTTCTTAACAAGGCAAATACGCCACCCTTTGTTGTAGAAGATGGTGTAGAGGTGAGCGATGCCATGCGGTTAAGATACCGTTACCTTGATCTTAGGAGACCAGAGATCCAGGCCAACATATTTTTGCGCCACAAGGTTACCATGGCTGCGAGGAGATACCTTGATGAGAATGGTTTTATAGAGGTTGAAACTCCGGTTCTTACGCGTAGTACCCCTGAGGGGGCAAGGGATTATCTTGTTCCAAGTAGGGTCGCTTCAGGCCGTTTCTATGCCTTGCCACAGTCACCACAGCTGTTCAAACAGCTACTGATGGTAGCTGGGTTTGATAGGTATTACCAGATAGTTAAGTGTTTTAGGGACGAGGACTTGAGGGCCGACAGGCAACCGGAGTTTACGCAGATAGACATGGAGATGTCTTTTTTAGATATTGATGACATCCTAGGATTGTCAGAGGGTTTGATTAGTTATGTCTTCAGGGAAACAGAGGGCGTGGAGCTTAAAAAGCCCTTTACGAGACTTGAATATAAAGAAGCCATGGCCTTGTACGGCGTTGACAAACCTGATACCAGGTTCGGGATGCTTCTTAGTGATATTTCTGAAATTGTAAGGGATAGCGGGTTCAATGTCTTTTCTTCGGCAGTGAATGCAGGGGGCGTGGTCAAGGCAATAAATGTAAAGGCCCCCCATGGCCTGAGCCGCAAGGATATTGAAGGCTTCGCGGACATTGTGAAGACCTACGGTGCTAGGGGTGTTTTATGGGCACGCCGGACTGGGGATGGGTGGAAATCTCCCATTGCACAGTTCTTGAAGGCGGAGGAGATGCGGTCTATTGCTGAAAAGTTGGGCTTTGAGATAGGCGACATCTTAATTTTTGTGGCAGGCAGCCCAGATGTTGTAAATCCAAGCCTTGGGAACCTTCGGGTGCATATTGCAGAGAAACTTTCCCTTATACCTGAAGATACGTACAACCCAGTATGGATCGTACGCTTTCCTCTTCTGGAATGGAGCGAGGAGGATCAGAGGCTTGTAGCAAGGCACCATCCATTTACCTCTCCTATGGAAGAAGACATAGACTTGCTTGAGACAGAGCCCCTTGCAGTAAGGGCAAGATCCTATGACCTAGTAATAAACGGCTATGAGGTAGGAGGAGGAAGTATCAGAATACATTCCAGGGATTTGCAGCAAATGATGTTTAGGATACTAGGGATAAGTGAAGAAGAAAGTATGCGCAAGTTTGGCTTTTTACTTGAGGCCCTTGATTACGGGGCACCGCCTCACGGAGGCATTGCGTTCGGGCTTGACAGGCTGGTGATGATACTCGCAGGGGCATCTTCTTTAAGGGATGTGATAGCCTTCCCAAAAACCCAGAAAGCTGTCTGCCCGCTGACTGGAGCACCTGCCGAAGTTGATGATAAACAGATTGCCGAACTAGGTATAAAAGTGATAAAGAAGTAAAGATGAAGAGACTTTTCTGTGCACTATTTTTGTTAGTAGTCATTTCAGGTTGTGCAACAACCAGTACTTCAGAAAAGGCACTAACAGGCAAACGCTCAAGGGCTACCCATGTCCTGGAAGAACAGAATGCTGTAGAGACCAATAAGGCAAAAGAGGCCTTTGAGAGGGGTCTGGAAGCCTATCGCATGGGGAAGGACCTAGAAGCAATGCAGGACTTCAGCCTAGCCCTTAGGCATTTAAGGGCTTGCGATAGGCAGGCCAACACAATAATGCATGCTGCAACTCAGGAGATGATGCAGGTGGCTTCCATTTCTGCCTTTAGGTATGTGCCTGATGAGGCCTTTAAGCTTTTCCTTCTGTACCAGGAGATGCAAAACAGCTATGCGGCCTTGGACTATGAAAAGTTAAGGCAGCTAAGTGATAACTTTTATAGACAAGCTTCTGTGGTTAAGGACATGACCGCCCAGGCAAAGCAGCAAAGGTTAAAGGCCCTGAGCGAGGAAGTGAGTTCTGGAATGCGTACACTTCAAAAAGAGCATGCAGCTGCGTTTGAGATGTACCCTAAGATATATGTTGTAAAACCCGGGGATACCCTGCCAGGTATAGCTGCAAGGCATGAGATTTACAACGATTCTTACATGTGGCCACTCATATACAAGGCCAACAGAGACCAGATAAAGGATCCAATGGTAATCTACGTAGGGCAGGACCTTAAGATACCAAGAGATATCTCGGTGGATGAGATTATTGAGGCGAGAAGGGAAGCAGGGGCGCCAGACCCAGAGAAAATACCTAGCGGTGCATATGTACCTAAGAAAGGAGGGTGAACATGGGTTCCTGGGATGACAAGAAAAAGGTTTTTTACTACACGCCGGGGACAAACTATATAACAGGCATCAATGACGTAAACCAACCAAATCTCCTGAGGGGAATATATACCTATACCGAGGTTCCAAGGATAGACTTTGATCTGAGGCTGACGCAGATACAGCCTGCAGACGAGCTTTTCATAACCGATACCACGTTCAGGGATGGGCAGCAATCAATGGTCCCGTTTACAGTAAGCCAGATAGAGACACTATTTGATTTTTTGCACCGGATTGGTGGAAAGGCAGGGCTTATCAGGGCAAGCGAGTTCTTTCTGTACACAGCAAAGGACAGGAAGGCAGTAGAGGCATGCCTGAGCAAGGGATACGAGTATCCAAGGGTCACTTCATGGATAAGGGCAAAGAAGGAAGACCTAAAGCTAGTAAAAGACATGGGCCTTTCGGAGACAGGTATACTGACCTCGGTTTCTGATTACCACATATTTTTGAAGCTTGGTATGAACAGGAGGAAAGCTTTTGATTCGTATGTTGGTATCGTAAAAGAGGCCCTTTCTCTTGGCATCATCCCAAGGTGCCATTTCGAGGATATAACTCGGGCAGACATATACGGTTTCTGTGTACCTTTTGCCAGGGAGCTTATGAGACTCAGGGAGGAGTCCGGTATAGACGTGAAGATAAGGCTTTGTGATACCTTGGGATTCGGGGTGTCTTTCCCTGGCACAGCTTTGCCTAGGGCTGTAGACAAGCTCGTAAGAGCGATGATAGACGATGCAGGTGTGCCTGGAGAACTCTTAGAGTGGCATGGGCACAATGATTTTCACAAGGGTCTTGTAAATGCGACCACAGCATGGCTTTACGGATGTGCATCAGTCAATGGTACGCTCCTTGGGTTTGGGGAGCGTACAGGGAACACGCCCATAGAGGCAATGGTAATAGAATACCTTTCTCTGAGGGGTAACAAGGACGGGGTAGATACACGTGCAATCACAGAGATGGCACGTTACGTAAAGGAAGAGATGGACTACAACATACCTCCAAACTACCCATTCGTGGGGGAGAACTTCAATGTCACGCGTGCAGGTGTTCATGCAGATGGTCTTATAAAGAACGAAGAGGTCTATAACATTTTTGACACGGACAAGATTCTTGGCAGGCCCATCAAGGTGGCTATTACAGATAAGACTGGTAAAGCCGGCATAGCCTTGTGGATTAACGCGCACTTTGGTCTAGAGGGAGAAGACAGGATAGACAAGAGACATCCAGGTGTATCAAAGATTTACCAGCACGTAATGAGGTATTTCGAGGAAGGAAGGGTTACGGCTATATCTGACGAGGAGATGGAGAAGCTTGCCACGCGTTTCATACCTCAGGTAGCGCTCTCCGGATTTGACCTCATAAAGTACGAGGCCCGAGAATACGCTGCCCAATTGATAGAAGAGTTGCTGAGGAACGAAGCATTCAGATCCATGAATCCAGAGAAGATGGAACCAGTGGCACGGGAGTTTATACAGGAATACCCCTTTATACAGTTTGCATACGTGACTGACTTAAATGGGATCAAGGTAACACAGAATATTACCCAGCCAGAGTATAGAGGCAAGTTTCAGCAGCGTATGGGGGAACACGAGGACTGCTCAGACAGAGAGTGGTTTATCAATACCATAGAGGACGGGAAGATGCATGTAAGCGGTATCTGCACATCCAGGATAACGGGTGCCTTGATTATAACCGTGTCTGCTCCAATATTTGACGAGAATGACGAGATGGTAGGTGTCCTTGGCCTTGATATAAGGTTCGAAGATGTTGTGAAGGCAATACAGAGCATGTACGAGGCAAAGGGGCTTATAATGACTCAGAAGGATATGCAGAGGTACAGGAAAATTCTTTGGGAAGAGTTACACCGGGTGAACAACGAGGGGAAGTGAGGATACGTGTTTATGGCGCACTTGGGAGCAAAGATAGAGTTCAAGGACGGGAAACTGCTGGTCCCTGATAACCCAGTTATTCCCTTTATAGAGGGAGATGGAGTGGGACCTGACGTATGGAGGGCTGCGAGAAGGGTAATAGATGCAGCCGTGGAGAGGGCCTATAGAGGCTCTCGCAAGGTTGCCTGGCAAGAGGTCTATGCAGGTGATAAAGGTAATGAAAGGTATGGAACGCCTTTGCCCGAGGAGACCATAGAGGCAATAAGGCAATATATCGTAGGGATAAAAGGCCCTTTAACCACACCTGTGGGTGGTGGATACAGGAGCCTTAACGTGAGCCTAAGGCAAAGACTGGACCTTTTTGCGTGTGTAAGGCCGGTAAGGTATTTGAGTGGTACGCCTTCTCCTGTGAAAAGGCCGGAACTAGTGGATATAACGGTTTTTAGAGAGAATACGGAGGATGTATATGCCGGCATTGAGTGGTCAAAGGGAAGTCCGGAGGCACGTGAAATTATAGATTTTCTCAATGCAAGGCTGTCAACTAGTATAAGGACTGACTCTGGAGTAGGCATAAAACCCATATCTGAGACAGCAACAAAGAGGCTTGTCAGGATGGCAATGGAGTATGCCATAGCAAACCACAAAAAGGTGGTTACCCTAGTGCATAAGGGCAACATAATGAAGTTCACGGAAGGTGCCTTCAGGGACTGGGGCTACGAGGTGATTCGGGATGAATTCAGGGACAAGGTGGTTTTTGAGAGTGAACTTAATGGTGATGTCCCTCCATCGGACAAGGTGCTTGTAAACGACAGGATTGCGGATTCAATGTTTCAACAGATCCTGCTTAGGCCTTCTGAGTACAGCGTACTTGCCGTCCCTAACCTGATAGGAGATTTTATCTCAGACGCGCTTGCTGCCCAGGTAGGAGGACTTGGCATGGCGCCGGGTTCAAACGTAGGTATACCCACGGCCATTTTTGAAGCAACGCATGGTACAGCGCCGAAGTATGCAGGTCAGGATAAGGTAAACCCCTCGTCTCTTATCCTCTCCGGGGCAATGATGCTTGATTATCTTGGCTGGGGAGAGGCAGCTAGTATGATAAGAAAAGGCGTGGAAAAAGCCATATTAGACAAGCAGGTTACCTATGATCTTGCGCGCCAGATGGAAGGATCAACACTACTTAAATGTTCTGAGTTTGCCGAAGCCGTTGTAGAGAGGCTTGTGCAGACCTAGCTCAGTCTGGTTTTTTCTTGGCAAAGAGGTAGCCAAATGCAAAACCAAGGAAAAATGTAAGCGTTATGATAATCCATTTGGGCCCTGTAAATATAGTCCAGATAAGGAATTGAAAAGAGGTCTGTTCAAAATTCTGCAGGATGAATATAATAGCTAGTACGGCAATGATTACAATAATGGTTATCTTCGAACTATCTCTCGTGTTTTTAAAATCCTGTAGCCCCATTATCAAGACCTCTAAATCAGCTTTTTGATAGGTATTGCACGTCTTTGGGTAAGTGTCAATAATGATTGCCGCCTAACGATGCCCCTGCTCTTTTCAAAGTCTATTGCCAACAACTCTTCCTGGTGTATTATAATTTTAATGGTTGTTTGAGGTTGTTTGATAAAAAGATATCAGTATACTGTATTGTTATCGATTGTTGGATTGGCTTAGCATGCAGAACCTTTTACAAAGGGGGCATGGAGTCATTATGCAGAACGATCTGATAGGAAAGCTATTATTGAAGGGACCGAAGAAACTCGCGGATGATATAATAGGAAATTTTGTAGATGCAGTAATCTTTACCGACATCCATGGAGTAATCTTGGGATGGAATAATGGAGCAAAGGAGATCTTCGGTTACCAAGAAAAAGAACTCCTAGGAACCAATATATCCGTGATTTTTGATGAGGAGAGCGAAAAGCATAGACTCTTTGAGCAGATACAGGAGCTAGGTAGTGTACGTAGCGTAGTCCAGGCAATGAAAGACAGGGAGGGGAAGACATTAAAGACTCTTGTCTCGTCCAAGAAGTGTGAGGCAGGAGTGCAAGGAAAAAGTTTTTTGATGCATGTGATAAAAGATGCAACTAGGATTCTGGACGAGATGGAGGAGATGGAAAAGCTGAACACCTACCTGGAGAACTTTATAGAGGATGCCCCTATAGGCATAATACTTGTTGATGGTGAAGGAAGGATAATCAGGTTTAATAGGAAGCAGGAGGAGAATTCAAAGATTAGCAGGGATTTTGCGATAGGAAAGCCTATCGAGTATGTGTTCAAGGACACGTACAGGTACAAAGAGGTAAGAGATGCTCATAGCAAGTTGGCCTCTGGCGAAAAAACGCGTGTATACCTACTTTTGGACCATTATTTGCCTCAGTTTTATGAAGAGGATATGACATTCAGGATGCTTGGCAGTGCATTTGGTCGTGGCATGGGCTACGCTGTTTTCTGCGAGATAGAAAAAGAACTTTACAATGCAAGGAGGGATGCCGAGAGAACAGGGAAAGAATTAAGGCTTTCTCAGAAGTATCTCTCTGCATTGCTGGATGCATCGCCCAACATAGTGATATCAGTTGATAGCAGGAGGAGGGTGGTTAGCTTCAACAGGAAAGCCGAGGAACTGCTAGGAGTGCCTGCAGAACAGACCTACAACACCCTAGTAGACAGGTTTTTTACGAGGGAGGACACTAAAATTCTTCATGAGGCGATATCTAGCTCAGGCCTATGGTATGGCACGGTGAATGCCCTAAGGGCAGATGGAACTCCTTTCCAGGTTGAGCTTTACAGTACCAAGATATTGGATGACAGAACAGGTACAAACATAGCAACACTCCTGATAGCTAAGGACGTGGAAGAAACCGAGCAACTGAGGCAAAGCCTGATACAGAGCCAAAAGATGAGTTTTTTGGGGGAGATAATGGGATCTCTGGCTCACCAGATAAACAATCCCCTGGTAGGAGTTGTTAACATATCTGATATTGTTTTGAAAAAGGTAGATCCTAAAAGTGATATTTATCGTTACGTCAAGATGATATGGGAAGCAGGCCATACTTGTAATAATGTTGTGTCAAGGTTGTTGAGATTTTCTAGGAAGGGAGACAAGAGCGTCTTCAGGGAGCTTGATGTAATAGACCTTCTTAACTCTACCCTTGATATAATCAATATGCAGTCACCGTTCAAGGAGATCATACTTAAGAAGGATTTCAGAAAGGTTTATCCTGTGAAGGGTGACATGGTGCTCTTGGAACAGGCCATCATAAACATTCTGTGGAATGCAGCCCAGGCAATGGATGGCAAGGGGCAGATAGACATAGGTTGTCATGCCCTGGATGGCCAGAGGCCTGAGGTGTTGATAAGTATAAGAGATAGGGGCAAGGGAATATCAAAGAGGGACAAGTCAAAGATATTTGAGCCGTTTTTTACCACAAAGGGTGTGGACGGAGGAACAGGCTTGGGGCTAACACTTTCGTACTGGATTATAAAGGACCATAGTGGCCGCATAGAGGTGGATACGAAAGAGGGGAAAGGTTCTACATTCAATATCTTTCTACCCCAGGCCAAGGAATGAGTGAGAACTTTATGGATATGGATAGAGGAAAGATCAGCGTGCTTGTCGTTGATGACGAGGACTACACACTGGAGTACTTTAACTCCATCCTAACAGAGGAGAATTATAGGGTGGCCTTGGCAAAGAACGGGGAGCAGGCCCTTGAATTATGGTCACCGGGCGGGTTTGACCTTGTAATAATGGATCTCAAGATGCCTGGTCTGGGCGGTCTTGATGTTCTCAAGAGGATCCGGGAGCAGGATAGTGACACCATGATCATAATGATCTCGGCTTACGGTGATATTGACAGTGTTATTGAGGCCATGCGTCTTGGAGCCAACGATTTCTTCTTAAAACCCTTTGCGAGCATGGAGAAGGTAAAGATAGATATCAAGAACTGTCTGGAAAGAAGGAGGCTCTTGGAAGAAAATTTTCAGTTGAGGCAGCAGGTACGTTACAATGCTGATTTGAGCAAGATTGTTTATAAGAGCAAGTCCATGGCAATGGTCATGGAAGTGGCATCTAGGGCAGCGGTGATGGACATGCCTGTATTGATTGAGGGTGAGACCGGAGTGGGTAAGGAGCTTGTTGCTCGCTACATACATGAAAGTAGCAGCAGAAAGGGATTGCCTTTTTTTGCCGTTAACTGTGGTGCAGTACCGGAAAACCTTCTCGAAAGCACTCTGTTTGGCCACGAGAAGGGGGCCTTTACAGGTGCCGAAAAAACGACTCTGGGGTATTTTGAAGCAGCAAAGGGAGGGACAGTTTTCCTTGATGAGATAGGAGAGACAACTCCGTCTTTCCAGGTAAAACTGCTTCGCGTGCTACAGGACTTCGAGATCAGGCGTGTTGGGAGCTCTAATGCTAGACATGTAAATTTCAGGCTGATTTCAGCTACAAACAAGGATCTCAGGGAATTGGTGAATACAGGGTCTTTCAGGAAAGACCTGTTTTACAGGATAAACGTGATAAGGATCAATGTCCCGTCATTAAGGAAACGGCCAGAGGATATACCCGTGCTTCTTGATCACTTTATGCGACTTTCCTGTAAAAAGCACGGCCTTAAAACCAAGGTATTTTCCCAGAAGGCAATAGAAGCCTTGCTTGCTAGTCCGTGGGAAGGTAATGTGAGGGAATTGCAGAATCTCGTTGACCGCATAGTGGTTTTTAACCCTTCCCAGAGCGTTGATGTTGATTCCTTGCCGCTGGAATACAGGGGTAATACGCTGAAAGATGAGAGCAGTACAATAGATTTGTTGCTATACGAGAGGGCCAAGGCCGAATTTGAAAGGTCATACCTAAAGGGCTTGCTGGCCTCTACAGGCAATGATATCAAAAAGGCATCAGAGTTGTCCGGCCTTGACCTATCTACCCTATACAGGAAAAAGCAGAGGTATCTTGATTGACTTTGCGTTTTTGCAAAAAGGTATGCTTCAATGCAAGTTTCTGATATTATGTAAATAAAGAGTCTCGATTAAGACACAAGGTTCGCAGTATTGCAAGGTAACATTTTACGTCAGGGTCTTTAATGTAAGAAAAAATAGTAATAACAGGCTGTTATGCTGCTTTGCCAAGGTTTGTATCTTCTCGGTATGTTTGTTGCAATAGGACGTATGAAGATTTCCATCCAGGTCTTTTAATATAAATAAATATAGAGGAGGTAGATTATGGCTGTTTTCAAGGATACTGATTTTTTGTACGAATCCCTAGGTAGTTTCTGGCAGGAGCTTGCAAAGAGGGACGATTTCATGATCCCCCTCAAAAAGGCTGATATTGTAATAAAGTTTGAGATATTTGATCCTCCGGCTACCATATGGGTTTCTCCAGAAGGGGTAAAGCTTGGTACCCAGGACATGAAGGCAGATATTATAATGAAGCTCTCCGGAGATACTTGTCATGCCTTCTGGACCAAAAAGCTGAGTTTGCCAGTTGCCCTTGCAACGAGAAAGATTAAGGCAAAGGGTAATGTTGCCAAGGTGATGAAACTCTTGCCTGTTGTAAGGCCGGCTTACGAACTTTATCCCTCTCACATGGCAAAATTTGGCCTTTAGGTCATAAGGGTAAGAAGCAATAAAGAACAAGCTGAAATAACAAGGCTAAGCATTTTAGATTATTAAAAAGGGTAGCCCTAACGTAGATGGGGACCTACCTTTTTTGCACAAAATACCAATAATGACGGAGGGTTGGACATGGCATATGACTACCTAGATTTAGATTCAATGGCTCTAGAATTAACTGATGAACACGAGGCCTTGAAGCAGACCTTGAGGAGATTCGCGGTGGAGAACCTAAGACCAGCAGCGGTTGAGCTTGACAAGATGACGCCGGAAGAGGTGATACAAGAAGGGTCCCTGTTCTGGGAAACCATGAAAAAGATGCACAGAAACGGTTATCACACGGCCTTTATCCCCGAGGCATTCGGCGGGATTGGGCTTGATCCAATGTCTTTTCATATACTGTGTGAGGAGTTTGGTTATGCAAGTATTGGGTTTGCCGTTGCCCTTGGAGTGGATTATTTCCCGACGTTTTTTGGTACTATTGTGGCTGCAGAAAGGCCAGAACTTCAGGAGACCATAATAAAACCCTTTGTGGAGGACATGGATTGCAAGTTAACGGGTTGTTGGGCAATAACAGAGCCAGCACATGGTTCTGACATTCTTATGTCAGAGACGCCCTTTTTCCGTGATCCCAAGATAACGCATCAGGTCGTTGGAAAGAAAAAGGGAGACGAGTGGATCATAAACGGCCAGAAGTCTGCATGGGTATCGTGCGGGCCAACGGCCTCGCAGGCAGCTCTATTTTTTGGTATAGACCCATCCATGGGCATGGCAGGGGGTGCTATAGCTATAGTTGACCTAACACAGGAGGGGGTAACCAAGGCAAAGCCTTTGAACAAGCTGGGGCAGAGAGAACTTCCCCAGGGAGAGATATACTTTGACAATGCTCGTATACCCGATGAATGGGTAATATGCGATCAGGAAAGCTACGAGGAGATGACATCCCTAATACTAGGTGTTGCCAACGCAGGTATGGCGACCTTTGCCCTTGGTGGTGCAAGGGCAGCCTTTGAAGAGGCATTGACGTATTCAAGGGAGAGAGTGCAAGGTGGAAGACCTATTTGTGAGCACCAGGATGTACAGGCAAAGCTTGCAAACATGTTCATAAAGGTAGAGGCCTCAAGACAGCTTTCTAGGGCGGTGATGAACTACAACATGACATCGTATCCGCCAAGGACAGAGTACTCGGTCACGTCCAAGGTCTTTTGCACGAGAACGGCATTCGAGGTTGCATGCGATGCAATGCAAATCTTTGGCGGATATGGACTAAGCAAAGAGTATGTAATAGAAAAACTGTTCAGAGACATCAGGTCAACCCTAATAGAGGATGGGTCAAACGAGAGCCTTTCCCTTGTCATTGCCAACAAAATCCTTTCCGAAGATCTTGGCTACGGAACTGGCGCTGGTTGGTAATAAAAACATCTTGAGTAAGAGTAAAGGATCTTTACCTGTTTTTTGATAGGCCGGCGTGGATACGCTAGAAACATAAGGTTCGCCACCGGGAGGCAAGGTAATAACGTAGCTGGATATAAGATATCTGATATAGGGAAGGAGGTTTTTGTGGATATAGACAGGCTTCCAATGTTTAGGATTCTAGGTCTTAGCAACATTGATCCGGCCAAGGAGGCGTTTATCTTTGTCAATACTGATGGTTCGGATGAAAAAATTAGCATGGGGGATCTGTTTGAGAACTCGAACCGCTTGGCACGCGTCCTTGTCGGTAACGGTATAGGTAAGGGTGATACCTTTGCCCTTGTAATGAGAAATCACCCGGAAGTTTTGTACGCAATGTTTGCAGCACTTACAATCGGAGCAATTGTAGTGCCCATAGATCCCAGATCCAAAGGACAGAAACTAGCCTACCAGATAAAGAATTCCAATGCAAAGGGCCTAATTGTCGCGGCTGAATTTCTGGAAAACATAAGGGAGATTTCTGGCCAAATAAAGGATGTTCGCCTCTTGGGCGTGGTGTATAAGCCACATCACTTCCTTGAGCCCACACCAGAGTACCCTGACATAAAGGATATACTCTCATCGGAAAGTCCTGAACTGCCAAGAGAGATGCTCGAGGTAGACTTTAAGAGGCCAAGCCAGATTATATACACTTCAGGGACAACGGGTGATCCAAAGGGCGTAGTGCTAAAGGCAGAAAGGTTCATGCTTTACGGCATGCTCGCATCAATATGGGATTATAAGGAAGATGATATACCCTATACCGGGCTATCACTTACACATGGAAATGCACAGGCAGTTACGGTATTTCCTGCGCTGGCCACAGGTATCAAGGCCGTCATAAGCGAAAAGTTTACAAAGAGCAGGATATGGGACATTTGCAGAAAATACTCCTGCACCACTTTCTCGTTACTAGGTGGCATGATGATGGGTATTTACAGCGAACCACCTAGGCCTGACGATGGAGATAACCCGGTAAGAGTCGTTATAAGTGCTGGGACACCGGTTGCTATATGGGAGGAATTCGAGCAGAGGTTTAATGTTAAGATACATGAGTGGTATGCAGCTGTTGAGGGTGGATTTGCCCACAAACCACCTGGCCAAGGCCCTGTAGGATCTTTTGGAAAGCCCCCTGAAGGTATCTACGAGATGAAGATAGTTAGGGAGGATGATTCGGAGTGCAAACCGGGTGAGATAGGAGAACTCATATTCAGACCAGTCCAGGGCAAGGCTGAGGTCGAGTACTATGGTAATAAAAAGGCATCCAAGGAAAAGACAAGGGGGGGCTGGCAGAGATCAGGCGATATGTGCCACAGGGACGCAGATGGATGGCTATACTTTGATTTTAGGAAAGGTGGTGGCTTGAGGAGACAAGGAGATTTTATCCAGCCTGAGTATATAGAGAAGATCCTTGGCGAGCAGCCGGAGGTCACCGATGTATGCGTGTATGGAATACCTGCTGAGAGCGGTGCCCCCGGCGAGAGTGATATAGTTGCGGCTATTGTGCCCAGCGAAGGTCAGGAAGTAGATATAGGGAGGATATTCAAGGTCCTCAAAGACAGCCTGGAGAAAAACGCTGTTCCATCTTATATACAGGTCGTGGACGAGATACCCAAGACAGCATCTGAAAAGAATCTAGATCGTATCTTGAGGGAAGAGTTCAGGAAGGATGATCCCAGAGTTTACAGTTATGAAGATTTTAAGTAACACCCTATGACAAGAACATGTCTAAAAACAGAAACACATGCATACAAAAAAGGAGGATCATGATATGATAGAAGAAAAGGCCCTGGAGATTCTGGAAAGATATACAAGTGCCCATCTTCCTCCTACAATTTTCCCTAAATTCGAGTTTGATGCAGAGAAGTGTGTACATTGCAAGTTGTGCGCTGATTCATGCCCGACCTCATGCCTACAATGGGATGAGAAAAAAAGAACACCTTTTGCCACAGGATTCAGGGGCATGGATCTAGCCTGCATAGCATGCAATAACTGTGAAGCTGTATGCCCAACAAATGCCATAAGGATGCGGGGAGAATACAGGGTACTCTACGGCAGATACAGGACACCTGATGACAAGGTAGGCGAGATGCGACCACCCATGCCGTTTGGCAAGAAAGATCTTGAAAGAGATTTTGAAGATATAGAAAAGGACCTTACGGATATAGAGAGGGTAATTTACAGAAGGAGGAGCATAAGGCTTTTTAGAAGGAAGCCAGTGCCCAAGGAGCTGGTTGATCGTATAATAGAAGCGGCCAGGTTTGCCCCTTCATCCGGTAATGGTCAGCCATGCAAGTTTGTTGTTGTGACGAATAGAGATGTGATTGATAAGGTCGACAGACAATGTGCCAAGCTACTTGACATGATCAAGTGGATGTATGCCGGTAAAACCAAGTGGCGAGACATTGCAATAACTCTGAGTAGCTATTTCATGGTGAACGAGATGGACCAGAGGCCCATTGCAGCCATTGAGAAGGTACATCAGGCAGGCGGCTCAATAACTTGGGGTGCGCCAGTGGTCATTCATGTACTGGCTGACTCTAGGGGTATTGCCAATCCCGACTTAGATACAGGGATAGCAACCCAAAATCTGGTTCTGGCAGCTCATTCCCTAGGGCTTGGCACATGTTATATTGGTTTTATTGCAAGCGCGATCAAGTTTTTACCTTGGCTTAAAAAGGATCTACACATAGAGTATCCGTATGAATTGGTTACAAGTATATCCGTGGGTTATCCAAGGGGAAAGCTTGATAACCCTGTTGCTAGAGGGCCGGTACCCGTGGAATGGATAGAATGATAAAGAACTTTTAGTCGTGATTTGATAAACAACTTTGGAGAAAGGGGAATACATATGAACGATGTCTATGTAATAGGTGTTGGAATGATACGGTTTAGCAAATATCCGGATGCAACGGTTATAAGCATGGCTAGGGATGCAGTGGATCTAGTGTTGAAAGACGCAGGTCTTGGGAAAAAGGACATAGAGGCAGCGTATGTATCCAACACATTCTGGGGCATGTTTTCAAACCAGCATTCCATACGGGGAGAGGTAATGCTATGGCACATGGGGATAGATGCCATACCCATTGTAAACTGTGAGAATGCTTGTGCGGGGGCTTCAACCGCCTTTCACCTAGGTTACACCGCGATTAGGGCAGGTATGTATGACTGCGTCCTTGCTCTTGGGTCAGAAAAGATTTCGCACCCGAACAAGGCTCTTTCCCTGGGCGCATATGCCTCTTGTATGGACGTTGAACACCTGGATGAGCATATAAAGCTTTTTGAAGAGGTAAGCAAGAAGGTAGAGATAGAGATTCCGCCTGGTCAGACACCCCCTGGCCAGGACAGGAGTATATTCATGGATGCTTATGCCATGGGGGCTAGGTGGCACATGAGCAAGTATGGTTCTACCCAGAGGCAACTGGCTGTGATAAGTGCCAAGAATCATTGGCATGGTTCAATGAACCCGCTTGCCCAGTACCAGATGGCAATGACCGTGGAAGAAGTGTTGCAGGATAGGCCTGTTGCTTATCCTCTTACTAGGCCCATGTGTGCACCTGTTGGCGATGGAGCAGCTGCAGCCATCCTTTGCTCTGAATCGTACCTAAAGAAACTTAGAGATGCCAGGCCCGTGAGGATCAGGGCATCTGTGCTTGGCTCAGGCATGGATAGGGATCTAGATGGTATTGACATAGGGGCAAGGTTATCAAAAAAGGCCTACGAAATGGCTGGCCTTGGGCCAGAGGACATTGATCTCGCAGAACTTCATGATGCAACGGCCTATGGTGAGTTGCATCAAACCGAGGTTATGGGCTTCTGCCCGGAAGGAGAAGGAGGTATATTTGCAGAGTCGGGTGCCACCAAGCTTGGCGGCAAGAAACCCATCAATACAAGTGGCGGTCTTGAATGCAGGGGACACCCCATAGGTGCATCAGGTCTTGCCCAGATATACGAGATTGTTCAGCAATTAAGGGGAGAGGCAGGTAAGAGACAAGTAGAGAGCGCCAGGATAGGCCTTACAGAAAACGGTGGAGGTAACATAGGGGTAGAAGAGGCGTCCATGACAGTGCATATACTGGAGAGGGCGTAATAAGTAGGTCTCAGGATTGGGTTCAGAGACAGTTTTGGCTTAAAAAGAGGGTCAACAAAGGTATAATCTGCAGGGCTCATGGTAAAACGTAAAGGTCATGCGTGGTCCAGGGTCTTGGGAAAATACCGAGAAAAAGCCTCATGTCTTGAGCGCTGAATAGTATACTTTCTTGTTATGTTCTATCATATGTTGCATGACATAGGTGTGGGTTTATGTGGCTGTATTGCTAGGTTAAAAAAAGAAGGAGGTGTTTATGGGGAAAAGGATAGCAGTAGTGGCGCCCATGGCAGTTGATCTCAGCCAAGAGATGTACAGGGACATTGCAGGGAAAGTCTTTGTCAATAATGCAAAGAAACTAAAAGAACCTGATACTGAAATAGACTTTTTCCTTATGCAGAAGGGGTTTGAGGGTATTGACGAGTTTGCATGGGACGCACTTAATGCATGGAATTCCTTTGAACTCTACGAGACAGTAAGAGGCCTCAAGGGTAAGGGCTACGATGCTATTGTAGTCCATTGCTACTGGGACCCTTACATCTACCCGTTGAGACAGTACATGGACATACCGGTTATAGGTGTGGCGCAGAATTCGCTTATGTTTGCGCATATGATGGGAAGAAAGGTGGGGCTTATAACATTCTCTAAGTATGCAATACCCATCGTTGAAGAGCTTGTAACAAAGTACGGGTTCGAGGATTCTGTTGTATCCATAAGGAGTACAGAGACTACAACGGATGATTTCCTCCAGGGTTTTCTAGATGCAACCCCAATAATAGAGAGGTTCAAGGAAGTTGCCAGGGAATGCATAAAGGATGGAGCAGAAGTGCTGGTGCCTGGGTGAACCATTTTGTCGCCTGTGGTTCACATGGCGCCAGGATGCGAGAAGACGTATCCAAATGGGTTATACGAAGTAGATGGTGTGCCCCTAGTTGATGTTATTTCAACGGCAGTAAGGATGGCAGAGGTCTTGGCTTCCATGAAGAAAGCGGGAATCCCGTGGATCAGCAGGCACTCCACGTTCAATTCCCCGCCTGAGGATCTCATGAAAGCAACGGAATCCCTGTTCCCGTACCATGGCTCAGGTGAGCAGAAGTTCTAGGTATTGATCTTTGTATGGGCATAGTGGAGGGATCCAAGGCCGCAAGGCCATATTTAGAGCAGGATGAGGGATTACATGAAAAAGGTTTTCATAACTGGAGTGGGAGGGTATTTCGGATCAAGCCTGGTTAGGCTACTGGATAAAAAGCAGGACGTGGAAGAAGTCGTGGGTATTGATATCAAGGTGCCTGCGTATACCTCCAAGAAGTTAAGGTTTATCAGGCATGATATAAGGGATGACCTCTATCCCCTGCTTTCAGGTAAAGATTTTGACTGGGTAATACATACAGCATTTGTGCTGCCGCCCATACACAACAAGGCCCTCATGGAAGACATAAATATAAACGGTACGAGAAACCTGCTAGATTCATGCAAAAGGGCAGGTATCAAGCAGATACTGCATTGCTCCTCTACAACTGCATACGGATTTCATGAGGATAATCCCCCTATTCTAACAGAGGATAGCCCATTGAGGGGGAACGATGATTTTACTTATTCAAAGAACAAGAAAGAACTTGAGTATGTCTGTAGAGAGTTCCAGGAAGCCCACCCTGATATATGCCTTACCATTATAAGGCCCTGTTTTGTGGTAGGCCCTGGGTTTGATAATCCTCTTGCCAAGCATCTCAAGAAGAAAATTGTGCTGATGCCCAGGGATACCATACCTTTTCAATTCATACACGAAGATGACTTGGTGGAGATTATATATCAGCTCCTGGAAAAGAAGAAATGCGGTGCTTACAACCTTGCCTCTGACGGCACCATGACATTTGACGAGATGATACACATGCTAGGTGGCTATTCTTTAAAGTTACCTGCATCCGTTTTGTATCCACTGAACAACTTGATGTGGCTCCTGAGGTTAAGGTTTATAACAGAGTTCCCGAGTCCAGCACTCAACATGGTACGCTACCCGTGGATAGCCAGTAATGAGAAGTTGAAGAAGGAGCTTGGATACAAATTCAAGTATGATACCAAAGGTGCATTTGAGACCTTTGTTAGGCATGTAAAATCAAGCAAGACCACAATTTTAGAGAGATTTTGGTGACAAAGTCTGTTATTAAAAGATGGCAAAAATTTGAACTATTCTTGAATTTCTGGGATATTAAAGGGCCATGCATAATACAGTTACCTTGCTCACGGATTTCGGCTTAAAAGATAGCTATGTTGCACAGGTAAAGGCAAGGATAATCTCAGAGCACCCGGATGTGCGCATTGTGGATATCACCCATGATATACCACCCTTTGCCGTTATCTCCGGGGCATGGCTTATATACACCACATATTCCTGGTTTCCAGTGGGTAGTGTACACCTAGCTGTCGTGGACCCTGGTGTGGGAACAGCTAGGAAGGTAATAGGCCTGAGAAAGGCCGGGCATATTCTGGTTGGGCCGGATAACGGTATATTTTCATTTCTTCTACCTGCGCAAGAAGTGAGGGAGATTAGGTGGAGGCCGGAAGGTCCCATATCATCAACCTTTCATGCAAGGGATATCTTTGCACCTGTTGTGTCCAGGATTCTCTCAGGTACCTCTCTTGAGGCAATGGGACCTCCTGTGGAGAGACCTTTTATGCTTGATATATCGAGGCCCTTGGTGGTCCATATCGATCATTTCGGTAATGTGGTAACAAACATAGATGCAAGTAGCCTCAAACCAGGGTGCAACCTGGAGATAGGGGATAGTATTGTATCCCTTGTTGCGGATACATTTGAAAATATACCAGGAGATAGCATTGGCCTTATAAAGGGTAGTTCTGGCACAGTGGAGGTTGTATCTAATAAGGGAAGTGCTGCAAGTATGCTCGGTGCTAGGCTAGGCATGCCTCTAAGGCTTATTTGCCCCTGATCTGGGGCCGAGTATTTTTTCGATATCTATAAAGCCAACGGTAAGGAAACTACCAATGATAACACTGATATAAGAGGTGAAAACTCTCCATATAACAACGGATATGCCAATAAGGTATTTAGGGATGAAGCTAGCAAATAAAAGGGCAAATCCTCCCTCGGCAACCCCGCTTCCCCCTGGGGTTGGAGAAAAGTACAGTGCAGGGAAGAGTACAATCTGTGCCTGCAGTGCCTTAGAGAATGGCACTGGGTAGCCTAGGCCATGTATAATTACAGGTGCCATGATGAAATCTGTGAAGAAAAGTAGAATAGTCAGGATAATAGCTAAAAAAAAGCCTGATTTACCCTCGTGGGTAAAGAAATTTATGGCCTTGTAGTAATCGTCGGCCACTGCGTGCACGTATCTATCCACCTTGTAATCTTTTATTACCTTGTGCCTATGGAGGAAGCCAAGTATTTTATCAACTAGCCACATAGTTTGCCTTGGAAAGAAGTAAACGCCAAGGAATATGAAAGAGATAAAAAAGTAAAAGAATATAACATAGTAGTAGATGTAAATGAGGAACCTGCTTGATGTAAATTCCTTGTTGGTTAGTAAAACCACCATGCCGCTAAAAGCAAGCACGCCCATTGTAGATATGCGCTTTATTGCGTCTATGGAGATAGAGGAACCCAGAGGGATCCCGTATTTGAACATCATGTAAATCTCGGCTGGGAGCATGCCGGACTGTAGCGGTGTTATGGCACCGAAGAAACTGCCTACGAAAATGGTTTTCATGGCATAAGAGAAAGGGACCTTCTTGCCAATGGCCCTGCTCAGTACAACTATTCTCATGCTATCAAAGACGTACATCATGAACGTGAGTATACACAGGGCCAAGATATCCCTTAGGTCAATGTGCTTAAGTGCATCCAATGTTCGGATGTTTGATGATGCAATGACTACAATACCAATCGTGATCCCACTAATTAGAAAGAACAGTAATAATCTTCTTGCCTTGGAAGATTTTCCTTCTGACATTAGCCTTTCATAGCAGACAAAGAGCACGCTTACAAGACTGTATCACCTGACTATATTACAATGGTGAATGTAACCATATGGCATTTATCTTTTGTTGTGTGGTCACAATAACTAGCTTTTTTAAAAACAGCACTTTGTCCTGGCCTGGAGGCTAGATTTCTTCATGCATGGCCTACTAGTCATGGGGTATAAAGAAAATATCATAGATTTCCGAGATATTGCGTATGGGACTATATTGGTTGGGGAAAAAGGGACCTCCATTGGGGGTAAAAGCTGAGCGGATAGATTGTCTGGGAGATGTTCAGGAAAACTCTCTTGTATTTGTAGAACCCGATATTTATTTTAGTCTTAATGGTTGTGTAAAAGGACATGTTTATATAGTCACTGACGGGGAGAGGCTGAAAAGCGTACCCGATACGGTCTCTGGCATCATACCACGGGATGCAAGGGTTATAAATGCTATTAAAGGATTGCATGAAGAGATTGTTGATTCTTACAACATGGGGGATAGGCTAATAGAAACCCTGGAAGAAAAGAATCTTGCTATCAAGGAAAAAAAGTCTATCATGCTCAGAGATGCAAGGCGTTTCAGCGCTATCATAAAGCATGCGACAGATATCATCTTTGTTATTGGTCCTACGGGAAGGATCATGTTCTGCAATGATATGCTAAAGAAATATCTTTCTGGCTACAATGAACGCCTAATTGGAAAGAGGTTTTCAGAGTTTGTCGTAGAAGAGGACAGGGAAAAGATGCAGGGTATGATAGACAGAACGTTTACTGAAAAGGTACCATCAAAGGCTGAGATAAGGTTAAACGTGTTAAACGGTAGGCTAGGTGTTTTTTCAATGATGAGTACCCCCCTCATAGAGAGGAATCGTGTATATGCCCAGTCAATAATTGGCAGGGATGTAACTGAAATACGTGCAATGCAGAAAAGGCTTGTAACGCAGGCAGAAGATCTTCAGTGCATGATACAGGGCCTTGCCCACGAACTCCGTAATCCCATAATGGTAATAGGGGCATACATTAAAAGACTGGAGAAAATGAAATCTTTTGAAGAAGTAAACAGCATGAAGGCATCTGTATCTAGGATAGAAAACATGGTGAGGCGCATAGAGAGATACGAAGAAGTAGCAAATATGGAACTTTCCCTTTCCTGGGAGTATATAACCGAGCTAGTCAGGGACACTGTAACATCTGCCGACCCCAATGTGATATTTACCATTGTGGGCGATAGGAATGTAAAGGCATATACCGATGCACATCATGTAAGGCTTGCTCTTAGAAGGATTTTGGAGAATAGTGTAGAGGCTCATTCTAAAAACATAGTAATAAATATTCGTAAGATACCTGGTTATGCCTTAATAGATATAAATGACAATGGAGATGGGCTGAAAGCTGACATGGAAAGAATATTTACACCGTTTTTTTCAACAGACCCATTAAAAATAGGCCTAGGACTGACCGAGGCGCGGATAGCAATAATTAAGATAGGGGGAGAGATATCGGCAAGTCCAAAGCTGGATCCTGGAGCAGTCTTTACCCTCAAGATTCCCCTTGACAGGAGACTATCACAAAGAGTGGGTTCAGTGGATTTAAGCTCAAGGCAGGCATTACCTTGATGCAATTCTAATACGCTCTATGGCCAAAAATTTTTGTGCCTATCCTGATTACATTTGAACCTTCTTCTATTGCAATCAGATATGAATCACTCATGCCCATGGATAGATATTTCATTTCAATACCATCGATGCCAGAATTTTTTATGGTGTCGAACAATGACTTTGTCTCCGCGAAGTATGGCCTGAGAAGGGCCGGGTCATTGACTGCAGGGCCCATGGTCATTAGACCCATTATCTTTAAACCTGGTAAATCCTTTATGCCTGTAATGAGATCAATGGCTTTCTCCGGAAAGACTCCATACTTTTGAGGCTCCCTGGCGCTATTTATTTCAATGAGTACGGGCATTACCTTGTCAAGCTTTATTGCATACTTGCTTATTTGTTCTGCCAACGGTATAGAATCAACGGTTTCGACCATGTCGTAGTGTGGTACCACATACTTGGCCTTATTTTTTTGCAAGTGACCGATGAAATGCCATATTGCCTTGTCTCCGATTTTTTCAATTATAGGAAGTGATTCCTGTATGTAGTTTTCCCCCACTATACGTATACCAGCTTCTATGGCCTCAAGTATTTCCTCTGCAGTCCTAGTTTTTGCAGCCGCCACAACCTCCACGTTGTCTGGTATCTCTTTTAGTATACTCTTTACTGCTGCTTCTATTTTGCCCATTGTTTACTCCTCGGATACTATTTATAAGTATAAATGCTAGGATTTGTAAAGGTGCTTGAAAAGTTGTTCATAAGATTGATAACATGGGAACGGTTATGGGAAGTCAATTATCAGAAAAAAGGTTTATATGGGTAAGGTTTGACAATAGCTCGACACCGTACATATTCGAAGCCAGTGATGTCAGGCTAAAGAAGCACGACCTTATCGTGGTGGACACAGAGAACGGCAAAACTACCGGCAGGGTTCTCAGCGAAGCCTCCAAGGCAGACATAGAAGGTCTCAGTGATATAAAGCCAGTATTGAGGAAGGCAAGCCAGGAAGATTTAAAGAAATTACAGAGGCTAAGGGAAAAGGAGAAGGAGTACTTTAACTACTGCCTGGAGCGGATAGAGGCAAGGTCTTTACCCATGAAGCTTTCAAGGGTGGAACTGACATTTGACGAAAAAAAGGTAATATTCTACTTTGTGGCAGAGACGCGCGTTGACTTTAGGGAGTTACTAAAAGACCTCGTAAAGAGATGCAAAACCAGGATAGAGTTAAGGCAGATAGGGGCAAGGCAGGAGGCAGCCATGATAGGGGGCATTGGCTCCTGCGGTAGGGAACTTTGCTGTAGCAAATTTTTAAGTGGTTTTCAAAGGATTTCCCTTAAGATGGCAAAGGATCAGAGCATGAACCTTAATCCAGGCAAGATATCAGGACTTTGTGGAAAACTTAAATGCTGCCTCGCGTACGAACAGGAGGCATATTCTGATCTTATTGAGGCCCTGCCAAGGCCTGGTAAAAAGGTATACTTGGAACAGGGCCTGTGCACTGTGGTGAGTATAAACGTAATGAACCAGAGCTTTATTGCAAAGACCCCGGATAGGAGGTTTGTGAAGGCGAGTGTTTCAGATATCCTGACAGAGGAAGAGTATCTGGAGCTTACAGAGGGCATAAGTAAGGTGGAACGCGCGAATAAAGATATTGTAAATGAGTCCGAGGAAGAATCTAGTACCGAGATCAAAAAAAAGAAATCGAAAAAGGGATCTTCTAGAAGGAAAAAGAAGAAGAGGAGAAAGTAATGAGCGATTACTTTTACATAACCACGCCTATATACTACGTAAATGCCAAGCCCCATCTTGGGCATGTGTACACGACCGTAATTGCGGACGTTCTTGCAAGGTACAACAGGTTGATTGGTAAAAAGGTGTTTTTTCTTACAGGTACTGATGAACACGGTGACAAGATAGCCCAGACGGCAAGGGAACTAGGCACAACCCCGAAGAAACTTGCTGATGAGAACAGTGCAAAGTTCAGGGATTTGTGGCCAAAGATGGATATAGAGATAAACCGATTTATACGTACAACGGATGAAGACCACATAAAAACAGTGCAGCAAATACTTAATGCAGTATACGAAAATGGGGACATATATTTTGGAGAATACGGTGGATATTACTGTATAGGATGCGAGAGGTTCTATACGGAGGACGAGCTTGAGGACGGCAAATGTCCCATCCACATGCAACAGGTTAACTTTGTGCAAGAGGAAAACTACTTTTTTAAGTTGGAAAAGTATAGGCCATGGCTAGTGGATTACATCAATGAGCACCCTGATTTCATAAGGCCTGACAGGTACAGGAACGAGGTGCTTGGTATGCTTAGGGAACCCATAGAAGACCTGTGCATATCGAGACCCAAAAAACGGCTTAAGTGGGGTATTGAACTACCTTTTGACAGGGATTACGTATGTTACGTATGGTTTGATGCACTTATTAATTACCTTACTGGCATAGGTTATCCCGACGGAAAGGATTTCAAAAAGTTTTGGCAGGCGTGTGAGCACCTTATCGCAAAGGATATACTTAAGCCGCACGCTGTGTACTGGCCTATTATGTTGAAATCCATAGGGCTTAAGCCTTTCAGGCATCTTAATGTACATGGTTACTGGAATGTTGAGTCTACCAAGATGTCGAAAAGCCTTGGAAATGTAGTAGATCCGCTAGAACTGAAAGACAAGTATGGGGTTGACGCATTCCGGTTTTTCTTAGTTCGGGATATGGTCTTTGGCCTTGATTCAAATTTTTCAGAGGCATCTATGGTGCAGAGGTATAATTCGGACCTTGCGAATGATCTTGGCAACTTGGTAAGTAGGAGCCTGAGCATGGTTGAGAAGTATTTTGGGGGAATAGTGCCTGAACCTGGAGGGGATGGGCCCAAGGTGGATGAAGGTATAATGTCCTTGGCCTTGGAGGCAGCAGAAGCGTTTAAGAGGAACATGGATGGCTTGAGCTTTCATAATGCTATAAGATCTATTTGGGGTCTGATTTCGGGTATGAACAAGTACATAGATACCGCCAAGCCTTGGGTTCTGGCGAAAGAGGATAGCAAGAGGCTAAAGGTTGTTCTTTATACCCTGATGGAAGGGCTCAGATTCCTTGGTGTGATGTTGCAACCGGTAATGCCGTCGCTGTCAGCGAAGCTTTTAGATATGATAGGATATACAGGTGAGGTAAGCATAGATTCTATCTCCAGGTTCGGAGTTTTGAGGCCAGGTAACAGGGTTAGCCTGGTAAAGGCCCTTTTCCCAAGGGTCGAAAACATAGAGCCTCAAAAGGAAAAAAAGCAGGCCACCGGGGATGATTTTATCGACATGGGGTATTTCTCCAAGGTTAATCTTAAGGCAGGAAAGATAATAAACGCGTCCAGGGTTGAGGGCACGGAGAAGCTCTTAAAGTTAGAGGTGGACATAGGAAAGAAGATACAGATAGTGGCTGGCCTAGGAAAGGAATATTCACCTGGAGACCTAGTTGGAAAATACACCGTTGTGATTGCGAACCTGAAGCCTGTCAAGCTTAAGGGCCTCATGAGCCAAGGCATGCTGCTTGCAGCCAAAACACCGGACGGGCACTTTGCATTGTTGACATTTGACAAGGAACCCGAGGTGGGTTCTAGTATTAGATAGGGAGATAATCCAAGGGGGAGAGGGAGTTTGCAGAGGGTACCCATTACAAAGGTAAAACCAGGAATGATACTGGCAAAGCCTGTAAGCAATGAGAAGGGAATGGCTCTTTTGGCAGAGAGCACGGAGTTGACTGCTAATATTATAGAGAAGCTCAAGAAGATGGATGTAAGGATTGTGACTCTAAAGGGTCACCCTGTAGATATGGGGATACCAGAGGTAAGCCCAGAGGAAAAGCTATCGAGGATAGAAGAGAAGTTCGAGGTGTTCAAGGGCAACCCAGTAATGGAGAGATTGAAGGATGCTATAGAGAGGGCAATATTAGCTGCCGATGCAGAGGAAGACGGAGATGAGGAGGAAGGACAGCATGGTTTAACAACGTATGACAAGGGGGATTCGATAGATGAGTAAGGCAGAACATATAAAGTCTATCACGAAGAAAATACAGTCCTTACCCACGCTACCTCCTGTTGTTAAGAAACTGACCAAAATGGTAGAAAGTCCGGATGTTACGGCAAGGGATCTAGGGAAACTTATATCGTCTGATCAGGTGTTGAGCGCTAGGGTTCTAAAGCTCGTAAACTCTCCTTTTTACGGTTTTCCAGGTAGGATTTCTTCTATTAGCCATGCAATTATACTACTCGGGTTTAATGTCATAAAGGGAGTTGTTTTGTCGGCATCTGTCTTTGACCTAATGGAAAAATCTATGGTAGGTCTATGGGAACATTCGCTTGGGTGTGCCATTGTGGCGGGTACAATCAGCCGTGATCTGGGCCTAGCAGAGCCCGAGGAGGTATCAACCGCAGCCCTTCTTCATGATATAGGCAAAGTGGTTGTAAGGGTATCCATGCCTACCGACTATGATAAAATACTTGACAGGATAAAGAAGGATAAATGCTCGTTCAGGGAAGCGGAAAGGAAGATTATAGGCACGGACCACAGCGAAATAGGTGGTTGGTTGTCCAGCGAATGGAGCCTTCCTGAAAGGCTTTCCGTTCCGGTCATGTTTCACCATAATCCAAACGAGGCGCCAAAGGCAAAAGATAGGGTTGCGGTCGTGCATCTGGCCGATGCCATTATACGGGCTTTTGACATTGGCTCGGGAGGTGACCCCTTTGTCCCTCTAGTGTTAGAAGAGGTATGGAACTCCCTGGGAATGTGGGCTAGGGACGTAGATGGCCTGATAAAAAAGTCTTACATAGATTTGCAGGAGATGGACAACTTTAAGCTCGGCTAGGGAGAAACGTATATGAAGGCCATTTTTTTGGGCAACAAAAAAGAGGGTAAAAAAAACAAACTAGCAGGTGTGCTAGAGAATATATTTGATGTTGTTACATATGTTGACGATCCTAACGAGATTTTGGTTTATCTCTACTCGGATCCGCCTGACATTATACTGGTCGATTCCGGAATCTTGGCAGGAGATACAGGTAATAGTGTAAATGCACTCAGGGAGAATACTGTATATGGCCATCTCCCCATCGTTGCTGTTATAAAGAGCAACGATCCCGCTGGCCTGCTTGTTAAAGGTGGTGTTATCGTAGACGATTTTATTGTCCTAGACAGCGGTCCTGAAATATTGGACAGAAGGATAAGGTTCATCCTTTCAAGGCGACATGCTGCTCTGGATACAAATCCTCTGACGAGGCTTCCTGGTAATGAGTCAATAATAAGGCGTATACAGGCGGTGCTGGATGAGGGTATTGAAGTTGCTATTGCATGGGTTGATATAGACAACTTTAAACCATTCAATGACAGGTATGGATTCAGTAGTGGGGACGAGGTCATTCTTGCCACTGCAAGAATCATTACAAATACGATTAGTGAATACAAGTTGGATCACTCTTTCGTAGGACATATTGGAGGAGATGATTTTGTTTTTATATGCCCTATAGGGGATATTCGCAAGGTATGCGAGGATATTATCAATAAATTTGACATGGTTGTCAGGAGTTTTTATAATGATGAAGATCTCAAGGCAGGGGAAATAATATCAAAGGATAGGGCAGGGAATACTCTCAGGTTTAATATAATGACCATTTCCATAGCAGTGGTATTGAATCAGGGGAAGAGGTACAGGCATTACGGAGAGGTATCCAGCGACATTACAGAGATAAAGAAATACATAAAGGCTCTTGAGGGTAGCAATTACATGGTGGACAGGAGGAGGTCCGATTGATAGCTAGATACACCCGTAGGCCAATGGCCGAGATATGGTCAGAGCAAAATAAGTATCAGAAATGGCTAGATGTTGAGATCGCTGTGTGCGAGGCATGGTCAGAGATAGGCAAGGTGCCGGCCAAAAGCCTGGAGAACATAAAAAAGAAAGCACGTTTTGACATCAATCGTATATTAGAGATCGAAAGTATAACCCAACATGATGTGATTGCCTTTGTGAGTTGCGTTGCAGAGTATGTGGGCGAGGATGCAAGGTACATACACATGGGTATTACCTCCTCAGACGTGCTGGATACAGCGTATGCACTTCTTTTAAGAGAAAGTGCCGAGATTCTTGTCCAGGATATAGAGGGCCTCATGGTTTCTCTCAAGGACATGGCATTTAAGTATAAGGACACCTTGGTAATGGGCAGGTCTCATGGGGTGCACGCAGAACCCACCAGCTTTGGGTTGAAATTTGCACTGTATTATTCTGAGATGGCGAGGAACCTGGAGAGGATGCGCTCTGCAATGGATAATATTTCGTATGGCAAGATCTCGGGTGCTGTGGGCACGTTTGCGCATGTGCCCCCTGAGGTAGAGGCAAGGGTGTGCTCCAGTCTAGGTTTAAAGCCAGCACCAGTAAGCACGCAGATCCTGCAGCGTGATAGGCACGCACAATTTTTTACCACACTAGCTATTATAGGATCGAGCATTGAAAAAATAGCCATTGAAATAAGGCACCTTCAGCGTACCGAGGTCTTGGAGGTGATGGAGCCTTTTGGCAAGGGGCAGAAAGGCTCTTCAGCCATGCCTCACAAGAAGAACCCGGTTTTATCGGAAAATATAACAGGTCTTGCCCGCCTACTAAGGGGCTATGCCCTTTCATCAATGGAGAACGTGGCTTTGTGGCATGAGAGAGATATAAGTCACTCAAGTGTGGAACGTGTTATAGGCCCTGATGCAACAACGTTACTTGATTTTGCTCTTGTAAGGTTAAAGAGTATTGTAGATGGCCTTGTGGTTTATCCTGATAACATGAAGAGAAATATAGGGATAACAAAAGGACTGTGGGCATCACAGGATGTGCTGTTAGCTCTTGTTGAAAATGGTGTTGCAAGGGATACGGCCTATAGCTGGGTACAGAGAAACGCCTTGCCAGTATGGGAGGGCAAGGGTGATTTTAAGGCATTTTTGTCACAGGATAGAGATATTATGAAGATCCTCGGTAGAGAGAAGCTAGACGAACTAATCGATACATCACATCACCTGAAGCACGTTGATACAATCTTTATGAGGGTTTTCAAGGATGCATGAAAAGTATGAAGCCCTTAAAGATCTTATATTAAGAGATGCACTGAGATGGGGTAGATTTGTCCTGTCTTCGGGAAAGGTGTCTGATCTTTACGTTGATCTCCGCATGGTAACGCTGAATCCAAAGGGCGCATATCTTATAGGGTCCATAATCTTTGACATGATAAGGGACAGGGATGTGGATGCCATTGGGGGAATGACCCTTGGAGCAGACCCAATTGCAGTTGCCACAAGCCTTGTAGCACTGGGCGCTGGAAGGCACCTGCGTTCTTTCATAGTGAGAAAAGAACAAAAAACACATGGGACACAAAAGTGGATAGAGGGTCCTATAAAATCCGGCCAGAGGGTCGTTATTGTGGAAGATGTTATTACAACAGGAGCAAGTACGGAAAAGGCTATAGAAAGGTCACTAGAAGAGGGCCTGGTAGTTGACATGGTAGTTGCAGTTTTTGATCGCATGGAAGGTGGAAGGTCTAGGATAGAAGATCTGGGCTATAAGATTGAGACCTTGTTTGACAGGCAAACTATTTAAGGTTTTATGGCTACCATGTTTAATATGTTTGATTTACGGGTGTTTTTATGTACTTTAATGACAGGTTAAATTACGTTTACAAATATGTACCTATGGGTAGACGACGTGTGAAGTACTGGTTTTTGTTTGTGTGCATGTTATGGTGTCTTCCCCGTCTGTTGTACGCAGGAGGTGTACCATGTGCTTTAATGGATGTAGACCATAATAGTTATACAGTCCTAGTTAATAAATCTTTGCAGAAGCTTTATGTTTATAGGGGGCTGGACAGGTTAAAAACCTTTCCATGTGCAACAGGCAAAAACCCGGGTGACAAGGTACAAAAAGGAGATAACCGCACGCCCGAGGGGATTTACTTCTTCAGGGCAATAATAAATGGAGATCACTTGCCTAAGTATTATGGATGGAGGGCATATGTGCTCAACTATCCTAATCCTGTTGATAAGATAGATATGAGGGATGGGGACGGTATATGGATTCATGGGAGGGAATTTCCCCTGAGCACAAGAGATACGCATGGTTGTATCTCGCTTGCCAATTACGATCTCAAGGGTCTGTCTCGCTACCTGTACAGGTACTGGACCCCTATTGTTGTATTTGATCATGTCACTTATTCGACGAGAGATGATCTTAAAAAAAGAGCAGCAATATATAAAGCCTTTGTCAGTAAATGGCTGAGGACATGGGAGTCTAAGGATTTAAAAGGGTTCAGGGCTTGCTATTCTCCCAAATTCAGATGGGCTAGTAATTACACGCTTGATAAATTCCTGGAGAGGAAAAAAAGGTTGTTCAGAAAGTATAGCATAATCTCCATAGATACCGACGGGATAAGGATAATAGATTCAAAGAAATATGCGCTAGCTGTTTTCTTGGAAGATTTTTCGGGTGACCATTTTCGCACAAAAGGGGTGAAATTTGTTTACATCACTCACAATGGAAACAAGCCAGCTATCCTTGCAGAACAGTTCGTACCTATTAATATGGCTAGGAAATGGACAACAGTTGCTAGGCATCTAGATACACGCCTTGAAAGGGAGTTATATGCCTTCATAGACAATTGGCGAAACGCGTGGATATCCAAGGACATGAAGACTATGGCAACGTTTTATCTGGATTCCTTCCCAGAAAGAGAGCATTTTTTCAAGGAAAAGGCAAAGCATCTCTCTGGCTACAAGGATATAACTATAACATTTGAAAATATAAGGAGTTTACGCGACGGCGTGTACTGGCACGTGGTGGCAAAACAGACATTCTCCTCTGACAGGTACAGTGACGTGGGTGTAAAAAAACTCGATCTGGTAAGAAAAGATCACAGGTTCTATATCATTAAGGAGAGATGGCGAAGGCTATGAAAAGCGACGGACCGTATCATGTTATGATAGTAAGCACAACAGGTGGCAAGCCTATCCTTAACATGGGTCCTGGGTTCCTGAGGGTCATAGTATTGGGTTTTCTTGTGCTAGTAATAGGGCTCTTAGTACTTACATACCTGGTTATAGATTCATACAGGGTAAACCGTGATTTAAGAACAAGGATTGAGGCCCAGGTTGGAGAGATAAAGGCATTGAACGTGGAGATAGCCCGCAAGGACGAGGAGATAATATCGCTGAAAAAACAGGTGGCTCCCGCGATTGACGGACAGAGGATAGTAATAAAGGAGATAACAAAGGCGCCAAAGGTATATCCACCCACTGTAGGCCTCCAAGATATAAGTATAACAGATACAAAAATCATGCTTAAGGTGGTTAATATTAAGGTGCAAGAGGTAGCGAGTGGGCATTTATTTGCCGTTTTCCATGGGGGAGGGCGATATGTTAGCTATCCACCAGTGGCCATGGATGGAGGTGTTCCTTCTATTCCTGATAGGGGCCTTCCCTTCACTATACATAACTATAAACAGATGGTGATACATATACCATCAAGGTTAAGCAGGTGGGATAATGTGACTTTTTATGTATTTGATAGTTCTGGCAAACTCAGATTGGTACACTCCATGCCAAGGGAAGAAGTTTCTTCAAAGTGATATGATAAAAAGTTTTCTTATCTATTCCGTTCCGTCCGTCACATAAGGTAAGCCCTGCATGGCATGTTCTTAAGTAAGGATGCCTGTTTCCTTAGCCCTTCTCTCTGTGATATTATGAGTACTTGATAGTTAGTCACAAAGACAAGAGGTGGGCTGATGTACATTCTTGCAATAGAGACCTCATGCGATGAGACTGCTGCAGCTGTTGTTGGAGACAACAGGCGTGTGCTCTCCAATGTGGTTGTATCCCAAATATCAGACCATGCGCCTTTTGGCGGTGTTGTACCAGAGATAGCATCGAGGAGACATATAGAACTTATACGTCCAACAATTGATTTGGCCATTGAAGATGCATCAATTTCCTTAGGCGAACTTGATGGTATTGCTGTAACGCAGGGTCCCGGACTTGTGGGTGCACTCCTAGTAGGCATATCATTTGCCAAGGGCCTTTCCTATGGTCTAGGGATCCCTGTATGCGGTATCAATCACCTTGAAGGACACCTAAATGCAGCATGGATTGAGAATGAGCCTAGATATCCTTACATAGGCATGGTCATATCCGGGGGGCATACCTCTATGTACCGTGTCATTGGACCGGATAGAGTCGAGGAAATAGGGCATACCTTAGACGATGCTGCTGGCGAGGCATTTGATAAGGTTTCTAAACTTCTTGGCCTAGGCTATCCTGGTGGCATAGAGATAGAACGTATCTCTGGAAAGGTTGCTGATGATAGCAATGAGATTACCCTACCAAGGCCCATGATATCAGACGGTACTTATAATTTCAGCTTTTCCGGTCTAAAGACTGCAGTGTTAAGGCTTGTAATGGAATTAGACATATTCCCGGAGAAGGGATTGGGGTTTTCGGGGTTACCTAGGAGGATGTCCCCCAAAAAGGGTAAGGGACATTATATACCTATGATAGCCCGGGCCTTCCAGGAAGCGGTCTTTGATGTACTCGAGACAAAGGCACTTAAGGCCTTGAAGGATTTTGACATGGAAAGGCTTGTGGTAACAGGAGGGGTTGCATCCAACTTCCGCCTGAGGAACCGTTTGGCTGCTATCTCAAAGTCACATGGTATAGACCTTGTTATACCTGATAAAAAGTTTTGCACAGATAACGCTGCCATGATAGGTATTGCAAGTATAAGGTATTTTATTGAAGGCCATGTCTCTGATCTGTCCATGAATGCCTTGTCCAGGTGGAAGATTCCATGAGACCTAAGCGTTCCCTTGGGCAGAATTTTCTTCTTAATTCCGAGATAGCAACAAGAATAGCAGAATTTGCAGCACTGGACCCGATAGATACTGTATTGGAGATAGGGCCAGGTAGGGGTGTACTTACCATGGTCCTGTCAGGAAAGGTAGGTAGCGTTGTCGCTGTGGAAAAGGATGACGGCCTTTACAGGTTGCTTGCAGACGACTCTGAAATTGCTAGCAATGTAAGATTAGTCCACGGCGACATACTTGAAATGGAATTGGAAGGCCTTGTACCTAGGTGGTCGAAGCTAGTAGCTAACCTACCGTATAACATAGTTTCAAAGGTGTTAATGAAACTAGTGAATAATCCTGGCTATTTTTCCGAGATTGTGATTATGGTTCAAAAAGAAGTGGGGCTAAGAATCTGTGCAGACCCAGGATCGCATACATATTCTGCACTGAGCGTGATTGCGGGTATAGTATTTAATACCGTGCCAGGCTTTATAGTAGGCCCGAAGAACTTTTACCCAAGACCCAAGGTAGATTCAATGGTGTTAAAACTTTTGCCAAAGCAGAGAGATTTGCCGGATGACATGGATATGTCTTTATTTAAAAAAGTGGTGTTTGCATGTTTTAGCTTTAGAAGGAAGATGCTCAAGAATTCTCTTGTAAACCTTGATGGCGTTGACCAGGTGAGACTAGAAGAGATTGCAAGGATTGCCCGTATAGACTTGACATCAAGGCCTCAAGCCCTTTCTCCTGGAGATTTTTACAGAATAGCTCGGGTATACAAAAGGATCCAGCAAACCTGATTGAGGGTCTACCTAATTGTAACCAGAACTACTTTTGTGTAATTAAGATTACGCAAAGGTAATTGTCAAAAGATAGACTATGTTTCCGTTGTTATGTATAACCAGTTGTATAAACTGATATTTTATCCCAAGATATGTAGTCAAAATTGTGGCATTAGCTTTGCCCTATATCTCCTTAAGGGGGGTATAGGTTATGAGGCTTACATCCAGAGTAATAATCGGAGTACTGATATTATTCATGGTATCGCAGGTATCCATGGGTGCAGATTATAGACCCGGGTCAATCATAGTAAAGTTCAGACCATCTAGTAGCCTTGCCGAAAGTTACGTGGCATCAGGTATATCTGAAGAGGGCAGGCCGGTAAGGCTCGCGGTTGATGATGTCAAAAAGGCCCTGAACGACCTGAGTAATTTGAAGGATGTTGAGTATGCAGAACCTGATTACGTGATAAGGCCTGAGCAGGTGCCCAATGATTGGCCCTACAGTGAAGACGAATGGGTAGATGTAGATCTAGATCTAGCTTGGGATTTTATTGGAAGCGAGCCGCCGGGTTCAGAGGTAGTTATTGCCGTGATTGACTCAGGGGTTGATATTCAGCATCCTGATCTCAATGGCATGCTTGTAAGTGGATACGATTTTGCAAACAACGATGCCGAGCCCGAGGATAACGCCGGGCACGGCACCGAGGTGTGTGGGATCATAGGTGCGATTGGTAATAACAACGAAGGTACGGCGGGTGTAGATTGGGATGTACCTATAAAGATAATGCCTTTAAAATTCATGGAAGAAAAGAACGATGACTGTTCTGGCTATGTATCTGATGCCGTGGATGCCATATATTATGCGGTTGATCACGGCGCAGACATCATAAATGCAAGCTGGGGATTTGATTCTTTCTCCAACGCTCTAGAGGATGCCATCAAGTATGCAAGGGATCATGGCGTGCTGTTTGTTACCTCGGCTGGAAACTCCTCGGAGGATAATGACACCCATGACCACTACCCATCTAACTATAACCTGGATAACATTATAACCGTTGCAGCCATGGACAGGTATGACGAACTGGCCAGTTTCTCTAATTATGGCCTAAATACTGTGGATATCGCGGCTCCGGGTGTTGGTATCGTAACAACCACTATAGGTGATGCCTATGTAAACTGGGCTTGCGGTACATCGTTTGCCGCTCCGTTTGTAACTGCAATCGCGGCCATGGTAGAAAGCGAAAATCCGGGTATGGTTTATAGTGATGTGAGGGACAGGATTCTAAGGACCTCGGTTATGGCAGACAATTACTCTGATAAATTGCTTGATTGCGGTGGTTGCATTAATGCATATAATGCACTACTTGGTACGCCCGAACATGCGCTCCCCTCAGACCAGGCGTCTGATCCACCAAGCACGGCCAATATGGTAGGCAAAGCACCCACTCTAGTTGCAGGCGAGGGAGGTGGTGGCGGCGGTGGCATGTGCATGATAGGTATCTCGGAGAAAACACCAGCAAATCCTTGTTTAATAGTGCTTATACTCGTCTTGGTGCTAATTCCATCTGTTGGCTCACCAAGAGCCGACATCTGAACTATACTCCCCTTTGAGGGCCCTCTTTGAGGGCCCTTTTTATATGCATTTTATACAGCCTCAATGGCCATGGCCATTCCTTGGCCGCCTCCGATGCAAAGTGTGGCAAGTCCCAGTTCTACGTTTCTTCTCCTCATTTCATTCATGAGGGCAACTACTATCCTTGCTCCAGTGCAACCAATTGGATGCCCTATCGATATTC
>WFSG01000004.1 GCA_015486075.1 Deltaproteobacteria bacterium | reverse complement strand
TCCCTTATTAACCCACCCACTACCCTCATATCACTTGTCACCATACTGGGACTCGTAGGCCTTGCCCTCTACCTGGCAAAGAAAGAACGCATCATATCCTTCTGCATACTCTGGTTCTTCGGAAACCTCGTTATAGAATCATCGGTGATAGGACTGGAGCTGGTCTTTGAACATAGAAACTACCTGCCATCTACGATGGTATGCCTCCTAATAGTACTCCTCGCCTTCAGGTACATAAAACCAAAATGGATAGCCATCGCCCTCATTACCTCTTTTATCGCAATAAACTCTGCGTGGACTTATCAAAGAAATACTGTGTGGCAAGACGAACTCACCCTCTGGCAGGATTGTTCAAAAAAATCACCCCTTAAAGCAAGGCCATACATTAACATAGGCGTTGTCCTCGGGAAACTTAATAATACGAGTAGGGCAATAAAATATTTCTCAAAAGCATTAAAGATTGATCCTAACTCGGGTGAAGCATGCAATGACATGGGCTTTGCCCTGCTGAGAGAAAACAATATTAACGATGCCATAAAATACCTTGAGAAGGCAGTAAAAATAACTCCTGGCATGCCCAAGGCACATAATAACCTAGGGCTTGCACTTGTAAAGAAAGATGATATTAAAAGGGCAATCAAGTGCTTCTCAACAGCTGTACGTCTTGATCCTCTTTATAGCGAGGCATGGAACAACCTTGGACTTGCACAGTTAAGAACAGGTTATATAGAGGGGGCCGTAAAAAGCTTCTCACAGGCAGTAAAAGTAACCCCGGGTTACGCTGAAGCGCATAAAAACTTGGGAGCAGCATTCATAAAAGAAGGCAACCTGGACGAGGCAATCAGGCAATTAAACAGTGCATTGAAAATAAAACCTGATTACGCCAAAGCTCATAACCTATTGGGCATTGCCCTGGTCCGAAAAGGTGACCTTGCAGATGCTATCACCCAGTTCCGGGTAGCGCTCAGCATAGACCAGTACTACCTGGAGGCAAAGAAAAACCTGGAGGCTGCACTGTCTGGCCTGGTAAAAATCAAAGAGGCAATCCTAAGGGTCAAGGATGCCCTGCGTGCTGATCCAAAGAATCCTGCATTGTACAACGAGCTTGGCGGACTATACAAAAAAGAAGGCGAGTTGGACATGGCAATAGGGCAGTATAAGAAGGCCTTATCCATAAGTCCTGGTTCTGTTACGATATTAAACAACCTGGCAATTGCATATGCAGCCAAGGGTGAATATGAGAAGGCCCTTTCACAGCTTAAGAAGATAATAGGGCTTCGCCCAGGGAGTGCGGATGTATATTACAACATCGCCTGCATATACTCCAGGCAGAACAAGGTGGATAAGGCCTTAAGCTGGCTTAAAAAGGCCATGGACAAGGGTTTCAACAACTGGGCGCTCATAAAGAAAGACCCAGACCTGGAGAATGTACGTAGGACTAGATACTACAGGCAACTCATCTCAGGGCACGGTGGATAAGGCTAGAAAGGTTTAAGGTAAAAGGTACAAGGTTCAAGGTAAAGAAGACAAGGTCTCGGGTGCCAGGTGCCAGGTGGCAGGTGGCAGGTAAAAAACAATAAAAGCTTCAAGCCGGAAGAATAGAAAAGAGACAAAGGGCTAGATTAGCTCTTAGCTGATGGCTTTTGCAAAGGACAATGCAAAAAAGATATAGATGCAAGACATTAAAGAACACGCTATAACCCGCAAGGCTTACATCGTAGCCTCAGCAATAGTTGCTGTTACTTTGCTCGTTGCATCCGGGATATTTCTCGTTAAGAAGGTCTACACAGACCCTAGTGTTGTTTTTATCTCCCCATCTCATGGCGCTGATTGGATCCGTTTTCGCGAACCAGAATCATACGCTGCATGGCGAGGCCAGGTACTTACCACAATATTTCGTACCAAGTTCAAGGTAAAGGATGTCCCCGATAAAGCAATATTAAACTTCTGTGCCATGAAGCGTGCAACTGTATGGTTAAACAACCAGCCTATATACAATATCAATACCCCGCTTGATGAATGGAAAAAAGTCCGTCATTTAAACTTGGCGCCCATGCTAAAACCAGGGCTAAACGAGCTACGCATATCGGTTCTAAATAAAAATGGTCATCCCATGTTACTTGCATATTGCAATGCATTGAAATTACATACAAATGAGAAATGGGAGTGTAGCAAGAACGGAAAGTCCTGGAGCAAAGCCCTATCTGCAGACCATGTTCTTCCCATCCCCATCTCGCGGTGGTTTCAGCGTGTTGACAAGGCATTTATCTCGCACCTGTATATACTTATCCCTGTTTTTCTAATAGTATTTGCACTCACACTCCTGGCAAACAGGCAAGGTAAATATCCATGGATCACAAGACTTACACCAACGGCAAACAGGATACACTGGCTACTACTTGGCGCATGGGCCATGCTTGCAATAAACAATGTCTTCAGGTTACCACTTTATACTGGCATGGACCTCCCTGCACACATTGACTACATCTTGTACGTGGCCAACAAGATGCGGATTCCACTTGCCACAGAAGGCTGGCAGATGTTTGAATCTCCCTTATTCTATATGGTGGAAGCCATGATCTACAAGGCCTTTCACAACCTACTATCCCTTGAAGCAACGTACAGAATCTTGCGGGTAGTACCTCTTATCTGCGGTGCAGCACAGATAGAACTCAGCTACCGTGCACTAAAGTATGTTTACCCAGAAAGAGAAGATCTCCAGGTGCTTGGAACCATAATAGGCGGACTACTGCCGGTGAGTATCTATATATCACAGGTCGTTGGAACTGAGCCTCTCTCTGGTTGTATTACAGGTATCGTTGTGGTTCTAGTCCTGAGACTCATCACTGCCCCTTCACAACAGTCACCTCTATTTTTCACGATCATGGGCTTATTCCTGGGCCTAGCACTCCTTACAAAGGTATCTGCCGTGTTAATCATAGTTCCTGTTGTGCTATTCACATCATGGGCGCTCTACAAAAACAACCAATCTAGGCATGGGTCACGTGGGGCAATAAAATTGATAACCAAGCGTGTGGGGATAATGCTTGGAACAGCCTTTCTTATCTCCGGCTGGTACTATATACGTAATTATCTAGAACTAGGCCATTTATTCATGGGAGGATGGGACCCAAGCAGGGGTTTTGTCTGGTGGCAGGATCCTGGTTACAGAACACTTGGCCAATTTACCAGGTTTGGCGAGGCCCTGCTCCACCCTATTTACTCAATCTCTTCAGTCTGGAACACGCTTTACTCAACCATGTGGCTAGATGGTTTCTTGAGCGGGATAGACGGGGAGAACTTCATCCTCCCTTGGAATTATGGTCTTATGTTCTCGAACGCATGGCTTTCACTTCTTCCTCTTGCAACTATCATACTTGGAATATCGATTATCTTCGTAAAATCGAATAAAGTGAAATTAGATAAAGCTCTAAAGCCGGTACTTGTTTTCTCTGCCTTGTGCATATTTATTTACCTCTCTGCAATACTTTACCTCTACCTCTATATCCCTGCCTTCTGCATGGCAAAAGCAAAATACATGCTCGGTCTCGTACCATGTTTCGCCGTACTGAGCGCTACAGGTTTCAATATAATAACACGAAAACCCCTGCTAAAAGCAATTACCTATGGTATGGTTGCTTGCTGGGCCATATGCAGCTACGCGGGCTTTTTTGTCCTCTACAATCCTGATTGCGCTGCCGAAGAACAGGTCTACCTAGCCAATATAACTGCTGATAATGGAGACATCGGCGAGAGTATAAGGCATTACAGGAAGGCACTATCAATCAAGCCCTACTACCTTGAGGCACATTTGAACCTAGGTGTTGTCCTGGCAAAAGAGGGAGAAGTAGGCAGTGCATTAAAGCACTATAAAATTGCCCTGTTGATAAACCCGGACTGTGCAGAAGCACATAATGATATCGGGGTCGCATTGTTACGGAAAGGCAAGATAGATGATGCCATAGACCACTTCAAAAAGGCATTGACCATAAGACCTGGTTATACCGATGCAAAGAAGAATCTCGAGGTAGCATTAAACGCAAAATACAGGATGGCAAGAATTGACCAAGCCATATCCAGGCTTGTGGACGAGATCAAGGTAGAACCTGTAAACCCAGTACTCTATACCAGGCTAGGTGACCTGTATAGAACGAGGGGCGATTTGGACATGGCAATAGGGCAGTATAAGAAGGCCTTATCCATAAGTCCTGGTTCTGTTACGATATTAAACAACCTGGCAATTGCATATGCAGCCAAGGGTGAATACGAGAAGGCCCTTTCACAGCTTAAGAAGATAATAGGGCTTCGCCCAGGGAGTGCGGATGTATATTACAACATCGCCTGTATATACTCCAGGCAGGGCAGGCTGGATGATGCCGTAACCTGGCTTAAGAAGGCCATGGACAAGGGTTTCAACAACTGGGCGCTCATAAAGAAAGACCCAGACCTGGAGAATGTACGTAGGACCAGATACTACAGGCAACTCATCTCAGGGCACGGTGGATAAAGTAAAATACAGGTTCAAGGTATAGGGTACAAGGTTCAAGGTAAAGAAGACAAGGTGTCGGGTGCCAGGTGCCAGGTGCCAGGTACAAAACAATAAAAGCTTCAAGCCGAAAGAATAGAAAAGAGACAAAGGCAAAAAGTAAAAACAGGTATAGGTTACAGGGTAAAAGGATTGAACAGGTCAGGACATGGGTAATATTCTCGTCGGCTCTGAGCAGAAAAGAGCAAGCAGGTTTCTTTCCTGCCTGCTCTTCTCATTACAAAAGCCTAGTTCCCTTGAGCTAGAATTATACCTCAGTGCGAGAAGATATGCACAAAGCTAGGCTGGCCAGAGGGGTTGTCTTTAATTGTAGCTGTCACACCGCCTATGTAGATATCCCCCAGTATCTGTCCGTCGTTAAGGGTTTGAGTGGCGCCTAGTTCAACATGGGCTGAAATAGAACCAATGCTCAGGGTTGTACCGTCGTTGATGCCAATGGCCACAAAGGTAGCTCCATGATCAGGTATATCATGATAATAGCAACTTGTATCGCTTGTGTTGTTCGTGCCAACATCAATAGTAATACCGCCGTTGAGATTAATACTTGTCACATTGAGCGCCCTTAGGCCCACATAGCCAGGGTGTGTGCCACAATTCTGGTAGCCAGTTGAGCCAAGACCATCCGTATCACCCCACGACAACGTATCTAGGTCTAAATAGTCAATATTAACATTAGCGAAGTCGATACTCACACCGCAATTATTGTGTGCATATATGTACACAAAACCAGTGCCTGAAGTTTTATTGTATCCGGTTAATGCCATGTCCAGTCCAGCGAGGTATAGCGTGCCCAAGGTCTGGTTAAGGTTAGGTACTCCACTGTTATCAGGCCCAAGCTCTACATTGGCAGTCATGGAATCCATTGTTATATTGAATGTAGGCATACCTATCTGTACCTTGGTTACACCACTAGAATCTGTCCCAACATCAATGGTTAGCAAACGAAGCTCACTATAGGTTAGGTCAGTCCTCTGGCATATACGCAAGGTATTCATGTGTAACGTTGTAACACCTACCCAGCCCGCAGCAGTAGTAGTACCGCTAACAGTGTATCCATCACTATCACCCCACGCTGCCACGTTAACATCGAGGTCCATGTTCAGGTCAACGTTGATACTCACGCCTGCCTGACCTGTCACTCCTGCAAGGTCACTGTCTGAGATCGAGCTCATTGCCATTACTGATAATGGCAACAACATTATTGCTAAAAACGCTAATACCCTTTTCATAGATATTACCCCCTTTATCTACTTTTAATTTTTCTGT
>WFSG01000003.1 GCA_015486075.1 Deltaproteobacteria bacterium | reverse complement strand
TGTTCAGATATTGGGTGGGTATGGATACATAAACGAGTATCCAATGGAGAGGCACATGCGGGATGCAAAGATAACCCAGATATACGAAGGCACCAACGAGATCATGAGGATAGTAATCGCAAGAAATATACTGGGAAAAAGAAAGAAATAAGGACCTAAAGGGAAGCCCATAGGTCTGTTGAGAGCTTTTGTCTTGACAACGAGGAAGATGCCCTATATGTAAAAGTGCCTTGAACAAAGATAAGGCATAAAACTTGAGAGGGAGGAAACAGGTATAATGGCCAATCACCCGTCGGCCTTGAAAAGGCAGCGGCAAAACGAGAAGAGAAGAATAAGAAACAAAGGTTATAAGTCTTCCATAAACACATTTATAAAGAAGACACTCAAGGCACTGGAAGAAAAGGACCTTGAAGTGGCAACTGAAAATTATAGAAAGGCAGTAAGAAAACTGGATAGCGCTGTAAACAAGGGCATACTTCATAGGAAAACAGCCTCTAGAAGAATCTCGCGCATTACCAGGAGGATGAACGCACTAAGCCAATCCTGATGGGTCTACGTTGGCTTCTCGGTCTTTAAGTATCCCATTCTTAAACAGGTATTTGTTCGTATTCCCTTTATTACACATCATCATATCATATTGCCTTTATCGATTATGTCTACAAGTTCGCTAAAAGAACTTTGATTCCTGGTCTCTATGGTATACCTTAATTTACCTAGAGGGGCCTAGACACATGTGGAGAAACCCACTTAGAATTCTCCTGGTCAGGGTTAGCCTTTTGTCCATGTTTCTTGTAATAGCACTTTGGCCGTGTGCACATGCCCTGGTTTTTGTTAAGTTCAAGGATATCTACCTTTACTATCCCAGCCAGGATAAGGCAGTAGCTGAACGGCTTTACAACGATATTCCTGGCATGGTTACCTTCCTTGCAACAAAAGGACTGTGCGTAAAAACCCCCCTCCATGTTGTGCTGGACAAAGACAGGGACACTCCAGATGTCTCCGTGGTCCTCAAGCCACACAGGGAGATACGTATACCGCTCAGGGCACCGGGTGTACTAGAAGATGGCTACCTAGAGAGAGATCCATGGTCTTACTTCCTATTCAAGGGCCTATGCATCGAGGCCATCTACAGCATGCGCTTTAGGGTACCCGCACTATTAAGCAGGATATTTGGCGAAATCAGACCGCCAAACCTTGTGCTCCCTCCTTGGATAAAGGATGGGACATGCCATCTCCTGTACCAGGAGTACATGCACGAAAGCCCAAGGGACCCTTATGCCAAGGCCATATTTATGTCCTCTATACCTCCTGACATATCGATGGCAAGCAACCACCCTGGCGCATGGCCTGGCTACTTTGGTTACAGGATTTACGGCAGACCGTTTATTGCCTGGATAGATAACGTGTATGGATGGAATCGCATCTTGAAGTTTCTGAAAATTCACGGCGGAGGCATTATACCTTTCGAGATAAACTTGAAGGCTAAGAAGGCCTTTGGCAGGTCATGGGTATCGCTCTGGAGAGAGTTCAGGTCCAGGTTCACCCCTCGGCCTGCAGTGCAATGCGGTCTACTGGTCACAGGTTATGAACCAGGACCCCTTGTTTACTGGAACATGTCAGGTGTATATCCTGGTCTGCAAGTACAGAGATTAAGGTCAAGGTACGGGTACAGGGCAAAGGATGGCAGTCTCTACATATCAGAGTACGGGGACGATGGCATATCAAGGATTGTAACCTATACCAGAGGCAGGCGTATCTCCATAAACCTGGACCACGTGTGGGATCCGGGTAGACGTGGTGTTGCTGTAACAAGGAAAGGCCGCAGGCCATTCCTTGTCTTGCTATCTTATGTAAGCCCTAAAGCCAGACACCTGACATGCAAAAAGCTTGTTCCCGGGCCACCAGGTGCAATACAGATGTCCGGACCACAGATGAACCAGAGAGGCACCATTGCCGTAGCCGTAAATATCGGCGGCAACTGGGATATATGGACATACGACAAGTCCTGGCATAGGCTTACGTCATGGCCGTCCATTGAAATGGATCCTTATTGGTTCAATGGTAAGCTCTACTTCTCTTCGAATAAATCAGGCAGGTTCCAGATATACACAGACTCATTCCAGGTAATCACACGTGCAAGGCATGCTGCCATCATGCCGAAGCAAGGATATTACCTTGATCTTGGCAGCCACGGATGGAAGATTACCAGGTTCAATGCAAAGAGCGCTACAAAGGCCTTCAAAACCTTTCCTAGGCAAGGTAATAACAGGTCAATATCACCACCAACAACACCACCACCGCTTGCACCCATGCCCAAGCCAAGGCCTTACACGCCTCGGTACAGCATATTACCAGACTACGTGGAACCCGACATATTCCTCAGCAGCAGTGAAAAACAAATAGGCCTCACCACACACAGTAGTGACATAACCGGCAAATTCACAACAGATCTGGGACTAAGGTATTCCAGTGACATGCATGATGTATCTTGGATATTGGGTGCAATGGCAAGAGACACTGGGTTCCAGATCAGCCGTTACCCCTTGTCATATGATACCTATACCGGTGGCCACGTGGATGAAACTATATACAACCTTAAACTGTACTGGAAACCTCTCGGTCATGATTGGCTGGATTTATCGCTCAACAGGATATGGGGGGAGTCCAGTTACGGTGCAGAAAAGACAGACCTGAAATGGGTAGGTTTGCAGGTTCATCCCAAGTACGGAAGCCTTTCCCTATGGGGAACTTTAGAGATATATACCAATGCCTCGCAGTCACTCTACGGAGGTGCTGCATTCGTATTCGGAGAACGCCTGATTACATCTATTATGCTGGAGGCAGGTAAAACCCGTGGCAGATACGTGGAAGGTTACAGCTCGTTCAGAATAGGGGGGAATACAGGCGAAGGTTATTTTACCAAGAGACCAACAAGGCTTTTCCCCTTGAGAGGTTTCGATGATAACATACTCGAGGCAAACAAGGCCATCACAGCGAATATAGAGGTTTACTGGCCCATATTGAACCTGCAGAGGGGTTACTATACCATACCAATTTTCCTTCACAGGATATACCTTGGAACGTTTATAGATACAGGTGCGTGCAGGGATAGCATATCTACGAGTGACTTCCTGGTAGGAACAGGCCTGGAACTGGTCAGCACAACAGAGATAGAGTGGACCACGCTTTCCTTTGTAAAGATAGGCCTGGGCTGGCCTATACATCAACCTGGATACCTCAACCAGAAAGGCCCAGTCTTCCTGTTCCAGATTGGTCAGCCGCTATAAAGAGGGGTACAAGCCAAACATCGAAAAGTTTCCATCCCTGCATCATGCACTTCTAGAAGCTGATAGCTGACAGCCATTTATGAACATGTATAAAATGGAAAATACTTTATAAAATCTCTTCCAGATGATAGGATAGAAAGCTGGTAGAATCTATCTATAAAAGAAGAGGAGGTTTAAGTTATGAGACTATACCTTGTTCCCGTAATGTTCTTTATTGCCTTTTCAATGGCACTGGCGGGTCCATGTAGGGCTGCACAGATGACACCGTACCAGATCATGAAGAAATCTGAAGACTTGCTGGACCAAGCCAAGGACAGCAAGTCGGACATGACAATGATACTCATCAACAAAAGAGGTAGCAAGAGAGTAAGGGAGCTTATATCGTATGGTAAAAACCTGGATAACGGGGTTAAAAAAGCACTTCTAGTTTTCAAGGCTCCTGCCGATGTTAAAGGTACAAGCTTCCTTTCGTGGAGCTTTCCAGGCAAGGAGGATAAACAATGGCTGTATTTACCTGCACTTGCAAGGGTAAGGCAGATAAGCAGCGCAAGCAAGGGTGACAGCTTCATGGGAACGGAGTTCAGCTACTACGACATGGGCAGGCATCACCTGGATGATTATACCTACAAACTGCTACGGGAAGAGAAGGTTGGGGATCAGATGTGCTACGTGATAGAGGCAACACCAAAGGAAAAAAAATATTACGGCAAGGTAATATCCTGGATAAGAAAGGATAACTTCATACCGGCAAGGATGGACTTCTATGACAAGAACGGGAGATTCTTAAAGCAAAACATGATCAAGAAGATAGAAAATATACAAGGAATAAACACGCCCATGTACATGGAAATGCATAACGTCCAGACCAACAGGACAACGATAATAAAACTGTCCAATGTCCACTACAATATAGGACTCCCAGATAGGTTCTTCACCGAAAGGTATATGAAAAGGGGAAGATGAAAATAGACCATGGGGGGCCCAAGTTAGGCATAATCTTTATACTGATATGGATACTTTCCAGTCCTGCCGCATATGCCTTCAACTACGAAGGACTTAGCTTCGACGGACACCTCGAATCTAGGGGTATAAAACCCATAAACAGCGGGACCCCCAAGGAGGATATGTCTTACGAGCTTGAACTTGATACGGAAAGGGATCTTGGTTCCTGGGGCAAGTTTAGGATCGCATTAAGGGCAATCGATGACGGAAAGGTGATCGATCCAAGGAATAAACATCCCTTTAACACTTTCAACAAGGTCTACCAGGACAGAAACCCCTCAATTAACTTTGATGAGGCCTACATAGATATATACACGGACAGGGCGGACTTCAGGCTTGGCATACAGAAATTTGCTTGGGGAAGGCTAGACGAGATCAACCCCACCGACAACCTTAATACGCAGGATCTTACCGAGTTCGCATTCCCCGAGCAAAGTGTAAGAAAGATAGGTGCACCTGCATTTAAAGCTGATATATATAGTGACCTGTTTAATACCGAGATTGCGTGGATCCCCAGGTACGTACCATACAGGCTTCCCACACCCGAGGAGAGATGGTTCCCACCTATTTTGAAGCCCCCAACAGTAGTTCACTCAAGCTCCGGGGATATACCTGTTACTACCCACTACGAGGACATCGACCTACCAGCATTCAAGCTCTCAAACTCGGAGATAGGCATCCGCATCTCAAAATACATCAAGGGGTGGGACACCTCTATAAGCTACTTCAGCGGGTACGATCCCACTCCATTGATCACAGGCACAACCGATATAACGGTCGAACTGCTTGACCCTTCTTCCTTCAAAACCCAGATAAAGACAGATGCCTATGTTAAACCAAGGCTTCATCGCCTACAGGTGTTTGGTTTCGATTTTACAAACACCATAGGCAAGTTTACCCTTAGGGGGGAGTTTGCTTACTATGCCGGGAAGTACTACAGTAGGAAAACAGAAGATATAATGAGGGAAGAGACAACAAAGGAAAAGCAGAAGGAGATAATGGACAAGTTCATGAAAAACTATTTTGAGTCAGGCATGAAGGAGTCACGCCAGGTGTTCCACATGAACCCGGACGTGGAAGAAAAGAAAAATTCAATGAAATATGGCCTCGGCTTAGACTATATTAGAGGTGACACTAACTTAAGCGTCCAGTGGATACAGGAATATATATTTGATTACGACAAGTCCAGACCAGTCTACCTAAACAAGAACGGCGTTGATACAACGTTCACAATATCCATAAAGCAGCTGTACCTGCAGGACACCCTGGAGATAGGGCTTGACGGCATGTACGGCGTGGAGTTCAGGCAATACCTCTTAAAACCCTATGTAACATACAGCTTCACGGATAACCTTAAGGGGACCATAGAGGCAAGGATACTTCAGGGTAGGTATACTGACTCTGCAATTGGCCAGTTCAGGGATAATGACGAGGTGTACTTAAGCATGAGGTACAGCTTTTAAAAGCTTGCTTGGTGGCCTAAAGCATAATACCTGCTAAAACGAACCAAATTATTTTACTTGCTATCCAAAGAGTCCCTTTACGTGGTCAATCAGGCCTTGCATAGTCTTGTATGTTCTACTTATGTGTACACCCGATTCCCTCAACCAGGATTGCACTTTAAGCACTAGTGGAACGGGCATACCATTCCTTTCCATTACATCAAGGTGGGCCATCAGCCCTTCCATATCCGTGTCCAACACCTTTGTTCCAGAATGTATACCTATTACTCTTGTTGAGATACCAAGGAAATCCTCCAGGTTATGCGTAGCTATGACCATGGTGGTGCCATGCAAGTTGCCAAGCATGTCTATCAATTCCTGCTGCCCCTGCATGTCCAACCCAGCCATTGGCTCGTCAAGTATTATGAGTTCAGGGGAATGAATAATAGCGGATGCAATGGCTAGCTTTCTTTTTTCACCCGAACTCAGCCTGAATGGTGATATGTGCCGTATCCTGCCCAGATCCATGCCGAGCCGATCCAACAAGGATCCAGCCATGTTCTCCATTGTCTTCTCATCCAGTGAAAACAATCTCCTCAGGCCAAAGACCAGCTCTTCGTAGGCATTTTCCTGCGAAAACTGGTGTTCAGGAAACTGGAACAATATGCCTATTGACCTTCTAAGCTGCACCAAGCTTTTGTTGCGTGCCAGGTCAAGAACGCTTTCTGAGTTGAATAAAATATCACCCATAGTAGGTAATATCAGTGCATCAAGCAGCTTTGCCATTGTGGTCTTACCCGAGGCAGCAGGCCCGACCAGTGCTATCCTTTCTCCCGCTTGCAACCTCAGGCTGATATCCTTTATTGCCCAGCTATCACCAGGTATTGGATAGCGGAAGTACACGTGTGAAAATTCTATGTCCATGCATTATCCTAAGACTAGATGGTTGCCTGCAGCCTGCCGGACTTGAGCCCCGTTATCCTGGCGTTGACGATTGAACCGGGTTTTTTAACGGGTCCCTTTAGCATAACCTTCTGGTAATTGGTAGTAATACCCGTGGACATGCCGGATTCTGATCCAGTTACCAGCACGTCCATGTCTCTGCCCATAAGTCCCAGGGCAAAATCTCGCCTCTTTTTCTGAGAGATCTTCCTTAGTATGCTCACGCGTTTCTTCTTGGTCAATTCATCCACCTGGGGTGTAAACACGTATGCCTTTGTGCCAGGCCTTCGAGAATAAGGGAATACGTGTAAATATGCTAGTGGTAGGCTTTCAACCATGTTCAGCGTCTCCTGGAATGCCCGGTCGTCCTCGCCTGGAAAACCCACTATTATGTCCGTGCCTATGGCTATGTCAGGCGAAGCTATATGTATGCCGTGTACCAGGTCACTGAAGTATCTTGCAGTATAGGGCCTTGCCATGGATTCGAGTATCCTGTCTGAGGCACTCTGCATAGGCAGATGAAGATGCTTACACAACCTAGGTTCATCCGCTACCAGTTCGAGGAGGGATTCCTGGAACGTCCACGGTTCTATTGAGCTGATCCTTATCCTCTCAACCCTGGTCTGTTCCAGTATCTTCTTTGTAATATAACTAAGCCCTAGCTTGTGTAGACCTATGTTGACCCCGGTTAGCACGATCTCCCTGTAGGCATTTGAATTAAGTTGTCTTATCTCCTGGAGTATTTCATCTATATCCCTGCTTCTTGGCTTGCCCCTCGCGTAGGGTACTATACAATAGGTGCAGAAATTATCACAGCCCTGCTGGATCTTGACGAATGCACGCGACCTGTGGTGGAAACGGGTTATTGAACCAGAAAAACTAAGGCCCAAAAGTGATGCAAGCTTTGACGGGGTAGCCACCTCTACCCTGGGTGATATGTCTCTTAGGGAGCCTGGGTCGGTTACTGCCTTACAGCCAGTTGCAATAACCCTTGCACTGTCCGAGGTCTTCAGCGCTCTTCTTATAAGCTTCCTAGAGTCGCTATCTGACCTATGTGTTACCGTACATGTGTTTATTATGTAAAGGTCACAGTTATCCGTGAAGCCAAGCTCCTCGTTGCCATCATTTACAAGGGCCTCCCTGATGGTCTCCGAATCATATTGGTTAACCTTGCAGCCAAGTGTTGCAATGGCGAATCTCATGGTATAGCTATAACCTTGGAAGCGCTTAAGTGTCAATTGTTCCCGGTGTCTTCTAGTTTCTTCATTATGTCGGACAGCTCTTTCATGATCTCTTCGTGGCTCTGGGCTTCTGTAAGCTTTATCTCAATCTCGCGTACTTGTTTGTCAGCACTGGGTAGAGATCTCACCACGCGACCTCTGGTATCCCTTCCGGAAACCTTTATGTTTATCTCCTTATTCAGCGGCACGTTTTCCAACGTCTCAAGCAACATGCTGTCGTCCTGCACACTAAGCACCTTGCCCACCTTTGGTCCAGAGCCCGCATCGTACACAACAGGTGCTTCCAGCCTGCGATGCCTCATGCGCACACGTTTTTTAAATGCCTCCTTGCCTTCCATGCTCTTTAGCTGAGAATCCATGCTGTAGCTAGCGTTCAGAAAACGCGTTTTCTGCTCGTGCCTCCCGATTTTGCTAGACTCCTTCATTAGCGTTCTTCTCTTTTTCTTAAGGGTCTCAATAAACTGCCTGAAGTTAAACTCGTGCTCCCTGCTCCCCCTGTTGGCAAGCGTGATATTGATCATGGAAGGTAATCTTTTCCTTACCTGCATCTCAAAATCCTTAAGTGCATTTTCTAGCTCGTGCCTGTCCATGGATCTAGATATTAATTCAGGCAGAAATCAAAGGCAACTATAAACAGGACAACAGCCAAGACAGCTTCAGCTATCAGCGCTCTGCCTTCAACGTAGTGATTGTCAGTTGTGCATCGTACGTGTTTGGTTGCAAAAAGGCATCATATACCTTGAGATCTTGGCCTTATGCCTTGATTCTTATAAGGCCACTCTCTCCATTTGGCTGTTGACTAAGCAGGGCTTATGCCTTACCCTAGGTTCTAAGAGGAGGTGCCATGCAGAACGCAACCTTCATAGAGATGAAAGTGGCTGGTATTGCCCTTGACCCAACGAACAACGCACCTATTGTGATATTATCTAACCTCGACAATACCGTGGTATTACCCATATGGATAGGTGTTATGGAAGCAAGTGCAATCGCATCTGTACTTGAAGGCATAACCTATTCTAGGCCCATGACCCATGACCTGCTTAAATCCATGGTAGATCACCTCGGTGCAAAGGTCATCAAGATAGAGGTTGTGGATCTAAAAGACAACGTGTTCTACGCCATCATAAGTGTGGAGAAAGAGAGCGAGGTCTTTGAGATAGACGCAAGGCCATCTGATGCAATTGCACTTGCTCTGAGGACCCAGGCCAAGATATACGTGGCAGAGGATGTACTGAACCGTGCCAGCCACGTGGAGAACAAGGAAAAGGCAGAGGGTACGAAAATAGCTGTTGGCTTTGAGAAGGACAAGGACAAGCTTAAAGAGATACTGGAAAAAATGTCCCCCGAAGACTTCGGCAAGTTCAAGGCATAAGGTTTAGTTCTACGGGTTACCCTTTGTCATGCAACATGTTGTTGTGGTAGAACCATATTAAGAGGTCTTTTCAGAATGCCTGATAACATAGAGGATCTTGAACATATACAATCGGTTAACTTGGCAAGTGGTGATGCACTCTTGGTCATTGATATGCAGAATGATTTCATGCCAGGTGGTGCACTTCCTGTACCTGATGGAGATATCATAGTGGACGGTGTGAACCGCGTCATGGAGATATTCCACGGGCTAGGTCTACCGGTTATCCTTAGCCAGGACTGGCACCCTTCAGATCACCTTTCCTTTGCAAGTATGCACGAAGGAAAAAGACCATTTGATACGTTCGAGGCCCCTGGTATTGGCCCGGTACTCTGGCCAGACCACTGCGTGATGGGCACACCCGGAGCCGACTTCCACAAGGATCTCAAGTCGTACCTGGCACATCTTATAATAAGGAAGGGCTACCACAGGGAGGTTGACAGCTATTCCTGCTTCATGGAAAACGACATGAAGACAGAAACAGGCCTTGACGGTTATCTAAGGTCAAGGGGAATCGAGAGGATATTTACTTGTGGTCTTGCAATGGATTACTGCGTGTACTTTACTGCCATGGATGGCAGGAAGAAGGGTTTTGAAGTCTACTACATATACGACCTTACAAAGCCTGTTGCATCACCAGAAGGTAGCGTCTCAACAGCGCTTGAGAAGATGACAAAATCCGGTGTTAGCTTCATAAAGGCTGTAGCTATAAAACCCTAAGCCTTCAGCTGCCAGCTAAGATGAAGAATGTAGGTTGGGTTGAGCTTTAGCAAAACCCAACAAGGCTGCTTGAAGAAAATAGGCACAAAGGGAGAAGGTTTACGTCTCATGGTCCTAAAATCTCTCATTCACTACCCTAAACCCTGTACCTTAAACCTTATGCCTTATGCCTTTAGCCATATATATATCAGGCTATATACTAAGCTATTTTGTATCTTAGTAAGGAGGTATGTATGAAGGATCTTTCCAAGCTGCTCTCACCCATAAGGATCAGTACAATGGAATTAAAGAACCGTGCTGTCATGCCCGCAATGGGAACCAACCTGGCAAATAATGACGGCTTTGTTAGTGAAGCCCTGCTCGCCTACATGAAGAGACGCTCCCAAGCTGGCCTGGGGCTCATGATAACCGAGGTAACAGCAGTTCATCCAACCGGCATAGCCATTGATACAGAGCTCGGCGCTTACGACGACCGCTTCGTTGAAGGTCTAGCTAAGCTAGCAGATGCAATACATTCCCACGGAGCCAAGGCAGCATTGCAACTTCACCATGCCGGAAGGGAAAGCTTCTTTTTGCTCCAGAAGGGTGAGGCCATAGGTCCGTCTGCAGTGCCCAGCCTTGTGTACGGCATGGCACCCAGGGAGATGACAAAGGACGATATAAAGGAAATCATTGAGGCATTCGGTATGGCAGCCTTGCGGGCAAGAAAGGCCGGGTTTGACGCGGTGGAGATACATGCTGCGCACGGCTACTTGCTCACCCAGTTCCTTTCCCCCCTGGCAAACCACAGGACAGACGAGTACGGGGGTGACATGGCAGGGAGATCCCGCTTTATCCTTGAGGTCATATCAGAGGTCAGGTCGATGGTCGGGGATGATTTTCCAGTGATACTGAGGGTCTCGGCCGAGGAATCCATAAAGGGAGGCTATAGCGTTGATGACCTCTGCCAGGTGCTACCTTCCTTTGTGCAGGCAGGATCCGATGTTATCCATGCATCCCTGGGCACACACGGAAGCCCTGCTGGGATAACCATTGCACCGAGTGAATACGAACCCGGCTTCAATGCCTGGCGAGCACGCAAGATAAAGGACGTCACCCACGTTCCTGTGATAGCCGTGGGCAGGTTTATTGACCCTTACCTTGCGGACGAGGTAATAGCAAGGGGAGATGCAGACCTCGTTGCATTTGGCAGGCAGATGCTGGCAGATCCTGATTTCCTTATAAAGGCAAAATCAGGTAAAGCAGGCGAGATACGCGAATGCATTGCCTGCAACCAGGGTTGCATAGAGAGGCTAATGTTGGAACTTGGCAAGATCCGATGCGCCATAAACCCTGAGACAGGCCAGGAACTGATATATCCAGCTTCTCCTGCAAAGGAGAAGAAGCATGTCTGGGTCATAGGTGGTGGCCCTGCAGGCCTTACTGCAAGCTTTGAAGCAGCAAGGCTAGGCCACGAAGTGGACCTGTTCGAGATGGAAGAAAAGCTCGGTGGACAGATAGTCTATGCAAGCATACCACCTGGTAAAGATGCCTACAGGAAATGGATAAAAGGCCTTATCTCCCAGGTAGAAGAAATAGGTGTGAAGGTCCATACTAGTATGGCTGTAACGGCTTCCATGATAGAAGATACAGCGCCTGATGCTGTTATCCTTGCAACAGGTGGATCCAAGATCATGCCCGAGGACATAGATGGCATTGATCAGGACCACGTGGTAGATGCATGGCAAATACTGGGTGGAAAAGTAAAGACTGGTAAAGATGTTCTTGTACTTGGCGGGGGTCTCATAGGCATGGAAACGGCTGACTTCATCTGTTCTAAGGGTGCCAACGTGACCATAGTCGAGGTCCTTGAGACCTCTCCGGTGTTAAAGATCACGTCCCACGGCTACATGCTGCACAAGAGGCTCCAAGAATGCGGGGTAAAAATGCACTTTGGGACAAAGCTAAAACAAGTAGGAGAAGGATCTGCAGTAATTGTGAAGGCCGGAGACGAGAAGACCATATCACCTGTAGACCAGGTGGTGATAGCAATAGGCCTCAAGCCAAGGCAGGACCTAAAGCAGGCTCTCGAAGAGATGGGTATACGCCACTTCGTGGTGGGTGATGCACTAAAAGTGAGAAGAATAATAGAGGCCACCGAAGAAGGCGCTAGGGCAGCCTGGTCTATATAAGTTTAATGGGTGGTGGTCCCAAGGGGAGTCGAACCCCTGCTACCGGCGTGAGAGGCCGGCGTCCTAGGCCACTAGACGATGGGACCACAGGTGGCTGGGGGACTAGGATTCGAACCTAGGTTAACGGGGCCAGAACCCGCCGTCCTGCCGCTAGACGATCCCCCAATTACCAATGGACCTTTTCTAGATGATAGGGGAAAATCTTGTCAAGGTAAAAAAAAAGACAAGGTACAAGGTGTAGGGTACAAGGTATAAGGTACAAGGTGTAGAGTGAACAGGTCAGGACATGGGTAATACTTTCTGAGAAGATGGCATAGAAAAGGCTTAGGGGTTGAGATATTATGTAAGGGAGTGGACATGGTGAGTAGAAAGTTTGTTTTGGAGTCGCACAGAGGCCTAGGTTTACGCCCATCAGTATTATCTTGACTGGTCTTTACAACGGACAGCGGATGCTTTCTCTGAGCTTACAGGCCCTCTGCCTTGAGCCTTACCTTAGCAAAAAAGAGGGGGGCACGTATAAAGAGCCCCCCTCTATGCAATCAATTTTGCGCGAAACCCTAGAATGAAACCGTTGCTATCCAGCGTGCAGCGTACTCGCTCTTTACCCTGAGGCCTGTGCGGGTATAACCATAGGCCTTCTCGAACGCGTCCTTATAGAAATCGCCCGGCCTGAAGTAGGCAGCCTGCACTGCAAAGCTCACGTGATCCATTACATCGTATGTGGCCTTTGCATTACACTCCCAGCCGAGACCAGGGTCGACCTTGTTATGCCACTTCTGGGTGGGATTGGTAAAACCTGTTGTTGGGTCATACTGACCTATGACGTCTATCTTGGTAACAACCTTGTTTATGAGGTTCAAGGTACCGAGTTCAGGGTTCCACTCTTCCAGGTAATCGGTGTTTGCCCTGCGTGCCCAGATGACATTACCCTCCAGCGTCAGCTTGTCTGTTACTTGCGTGGTACCACCCAGCCTTGCAAGTATTATGTTGGAAAAGCTGTACCTGTCATTGGCAGGGTTACCAAGTGCATCGTATGTATTGGCTGTAGGTGTCTCAAAGTACATGCCATACCTGTCCACTATGCCGTCGTTATCCTCTGCATCGCTCATGAGCCAGCTGCCAAATGTCTGGTCGTCATTAAAGTAGCCGGATACCTTGGTAGGATTATCTGCACCAGATGCGTATGCAATGGTAAACTCTGGAGTGAGCTTGTCCATCTCGTACTTCAGGTCAAGGTATGCAGAGTATGCATCCTGTCTCAGGTCATCTCTGAGCCTGGCGCCCATGGGGTTGGTGGTGTTCAGGAATGATATGGGAACTCCCATTGACTGGTACGTCGCATCAAGACCTGTAAGTAAAGGCATGAACTGCTGGGCATAATTCCTTATCATGGTTGCGTCGTTGTCTGCATATATACCGTACTTCCAGCGACCGAAGAACTCAACCTTGAGAGGTCCTGCAGAGTAATTTACCTTTGCCACTGGTATCCACTCGTGGGTCTTGCTCTCGTTAGATCCGGATGTACCGTAGATCAGCTGGGTATGCACGGAAAGGTTATCCGTGTCGTAGTTGGTGACAAGGATGATACCTGTCTCGTCATCCGTGTCAGAATCTATCCTGGGCCCACCATACCACTTTGTGAGGTATTCATGCTCGTAGTTGTTACCTGTTTCGTCGTCCTTGTGGTAGATAAGGCCAAATGTCCACTTGTCAAGGCTAGGTAGCTTGATGAAGTAGCCAATGCCCGTGAAATTGGGGGTCCTACCCAGGACGAACTTTCCAAAGTCTGTTGTAAAGTCTGCCCACAAATAGTTGATGCGAAAGATGTTGTAACGATCGTATGAATGTCTGAAGCCGTAGTCCATGGAGTCGACGTCCGTGTTCATGTAGTCTATGGGAGCGTAGTTATCCGTATACTCCTGGTTATATTCGCCAAGCCCGTATGCATCGCTGCTGAGCTTGTTCTCGTAGGCCACTATGTCGGCCTTTATGGATATCTTGTCGTTCACAACAAGCTCAGGGTTCAGGTGGAAGAAGTGCTTGATATAGGCATCGTTTTCAAGGAGATCAGTTATGGGTGCAAAGGGCACGTACGGATCGTATGTCTTGGCTGCAGTAGCGGCTGTAGTGGCTGCTGTTGTAGCCAAGTCAGCTGCCTGGGCGGCACTGTAGCCCAGACCCTGATAATAGGCATTGTACTGGGCATAGGCCTGC
>WFSG01000002.1 GCA_015486075.1 Deltaproteobacteria bacterium | reverse complement strand
TCCTGTTGGCAATATCATCTTCAGTGAATCCGTAATCCTCGCTCATAACAAGATTGGTTTCGATAAAATTACCATCCAAATCGTGAAAAAATAAGAAGTCAGATACATTCTCAAAAATATCACGGTACTTCTCCTCACTCTGCCTCAGCCTTTCTTCTGCCTTCTTCCGCTCGGTGATATCCTGGATAAGGCCGTAGAACCCTGCTTTATTGCCTTCCGCATCCTTCAGAAGATATCCAGAGGATGCAACGATTACTGTCAATTTGTCTTTTCTTGTGATCTCGTATTCGATGTAGCTAGGTTGTTCTGTCATATATATTCTGTTGTAAGCTTCAAATATTTTCTGGGATGTCTTTTCTGATGTATATTCCCTGTAATTTGAACCTATAAGTTTTTCCCGCGGAATTCCGAAAATCTTGCACAGGGCATCGTTGACGAAAATAAAATTTCCCTTTAGATCATTCTCATAGTATCCTTCTTGCATATTATTGATGATCTTCTCAAACCTGGCATTGCTCATAGCGTATATCCTTCAGAATGATCTTATCAGCCTTATCGAGTATCAAGGCCGCAAACTTTATTTGGTTACATAGCCCGATAAGCTTATGACCAATGAAAAAGAAACATAGAGGCAGTCATTTCCAGCCAATAATCTAGCTTATATGCCCTTCACCCCACATCTTTACAGTCCTTTCCTCATAGAATAATGCTGGTTAATTTTTACACAACTTTTGCGTTCTCTTTTCACTAGTTTTACACGTGGGCTTACACACCTGTGTTATCAATGCATTTAACTTTACAGACTATTTATCCTTGGAAGGTTTTAATATGAACGCTTTATTTATATATCCTGAGATACCTGATACGTTCTGGAGCTTCAAGCATGCCTTGAGATATGTCTCAAAGAAGGCGTCATTCCCTCCGCTTGGCTTGCTCACCGTGGCTGCCATGGCACCGGATGCATGGAACAAGAGGGTTGTTGACATGAATGTAGAGCCACTTAGAGACGAAGACCTCCTATGGGCTGATTATGCCTTCTTGAGTGCTATGCTCGTGCAGAAACCGTCTGTCCATCGTGTCATAAAGAGATGCAAAGACTATGGACTGAAGATCGTTGCAGGTGGACCATACTTCACCTCCTCAGAAGAGGATTTTCCCATGATTGATCACCTGGTCCTGGACGAGGCTGAGGTGACCTTTCCCATGTTCCTCAAAGACCTTGAAAAAGGCGTCCCTAAGCATGTCTATAGATCTGGTGAAAAACCCGACCTGTCCCTCACACCTATACCTCAATGGGATCTCATTGATATACAGGCATATGACTCCATGCCTGTACAATTCTCCAGGGGGTGCCCGTTTGACTGTGAATTCTGCGATATCACCTTGTTATATGGCAGGAAGCAGAGGACTAAGGAACCTGAACAGTTTATAGCCGAGGTGGATGCACTATACAAAAGGGGATGGAGGGGTTCTGTATTTATAGTTGATGACAACTTCATAGGGATAAAGCCAAAGGCAAAGGCTATGCTAAGGGAGCTAATCAAGTGGATGGATTCCCATGGTAGGCCTTTCTATTTCCTCACAGAGGCGTCTTTGAACCTTGTAGATGACCAGGAGCTTATGGACCTGATGAGACTGGCTGGTTTCAACAAGGTGTTTGTTGGCATAGAATCACCTTCGAAAGAGAGCCTTAGAGAGGCCAACAAGGTGCAGAATATGAACAAGGATCTTCTGGCTGCAGTACAAAAGCTCCAAGGAAACGGCATGGACGTGATGGGAGGATTTATCATAGGTTTTGATAATGACCCTGAAGAGATATTTGACATGCAGATAGACTTCATACAAAAGAGCGGTATAACCAGGGCAATGGTCGGGCTGCTGGAAGTACTGCCCGGGACAAAGCTGTACAAGCGCCTGAAAGCTGAGGGGAGACTGCTCTCTGAAGGCACGGGAAATAACACCGACGGACAGCTGAATTTCATGCCCAAGATGAACAGGCAGAGACTCATAGAAGGCTACCGCAGGGTGCTTGAGACAGTATATTCCCCCAGGGGGTACTATGAAAGGTGTATTACGTTTCTCGAGCATTACAGGCCCAGAGTTGCATCCAGGACCAGTATGCCAGAGATCATGGCGTTCTTTAAGAGCATCTGGTACATAGGTATAAGGAATGAAGCATCCATGCGTCTCTATTACTGGAAGTTGCTCATAAAAAGTATACTGATAAATCCAAAGACATTCGGTAAGGCTGTAAGCATGGCAATCATAGGCGTTCACTTCAGGAAATCTCTGCTAGGACACGGATCAGATGCATACACCGAGTATACGATGGAAGATACAGGTACAATCCAGGTAGCTGGCAGGCTATGATAAGGCCTGATTCATGGCTTCATGTCAGCCTTGTTTGCTATCGTCCTTACAGTTTGCCTGGATTGCCTCATACACCTCATGCATAAGCGTGTTTACATCTTTACCCTGCGGTAGTATGGGCCTACCTATACTCAGGTGTATTCTGCCAGGCTTTACTATTGAAGAACCTTTCGGGAGTATGGGCCTTGATCCGGTTATTCCTATAGGTACAATGGGCACGCCAGCTTGTATGGCCAGGTGGAAGCCACCTTTCTTGAAAGGGTATTTTATCTTGCCGTCTTCAGACCTTGTACCCTCAGGGAATATCATCACGGATGTACCTGAACGTATCTTCTCTACAGCTACCTTCATTGCAGCCATAGCCCTAGCATGGTTAGAGCGATCTATCTCAATGTAGCCTGCGCCTTTCATGGCAAGGTTCAATAAAGGTATCCTGTAGAGCTCCTTCTTCACAGTCCACCTGAACTGGACATTCAGGTATCCGAGTATGGCCAGCACATCATAATAGCTTGCATGGTTTGCCATGTATACCGCCGAACCAACAGGTATATTATCATCTCCATCCGCCTCGACTCTCACATGGGAACAGAAGAGCGTCCACCTTGCCCAGTACCTTGCTATGATATGGGGGACGTTACCAGATCTCGTGATTATGGCTATCAAGGTATGGGGTATTATCATGATGACAATATATAAGGATGTCCCCAGAAAGGCACATATTGTCCAAAACATGTCGTGTTAAATAGATGCAATTAACAAGGATGTCAAGGGAACATGGATAACTGTAGTAGTCAAATAATCAATGATCCGGTTACTCGTGGAATCTCTTTGCATCTATTTGTATATAATCCCTATCGTCAGGGAATATGTAGGTTAAATACCTTTTCCTATGCTATGATATTTAATATTTGCCTGCATCCATGCCCATGAAAATGCTTTGTTTTTATCGAGCATCCTGAGCAAAGCAGAAAGCCACTAAAGTTTGCATAGAGGGAGCTAAAATATTTCAGTGAAAGTGCCGAACTAATACAAAATTTAAGATGACGATCTTTTGAGGTAGAGAAGTAAAGAATGAAAGTATCAACGTTGAATGATTATTATAGGGCTTACGAGGACAGGCTCCACTCGATATTGAAGGGTATAGAGGAAGTATACATTGAAACTGATCTTAAAGGAAGTGTCACTTTTTTTAATGATGCTGCATGTGAAAAGTTAGGCTATTTGCCTGAAGAACTGGCTAGTATGTCCTACCGGGATTTGTCGAATCAAGAGATGGCAGACAGAATCTATAGATTATTCAACAAGGTGTACCATACAGGTAAACCTCTTGTGGCATCAGAGTTTGAGATTGTGACAAAGCAGGGTGAGCCAAGGCTCATGGAGGTATTTGTATATCCTATTCTTGAACCCAAAGGTAGTGTATCAGGTTTCAGGTGCTTTGCTAAAGACATAACTGATCTCAAGAATGCCGAGAAGGCCTTGAAGCTAGCTGCAGCAAAATGGAGCACTACTTTTGATGCAGTCCCCGATGCAATATGTATTCTTGATACTGAACAAAGAATACAACTCAGCAATAAAGCCATGTCAGGGCTATTCAACAAAGATGCAGCTAACATGATTGGCCGGCATTGCTATGAAGTAGTACACGGAAGGTCGAAACCAATTCCGGATTGTCCTTTTCTACGGATGAAGAAGAGTTCAATGAGAGAGTCTCTCATATGGTCCATGGATCAGAGATGGTTCGAGGTGACTGTTGACCCAATGTTTAACGAAGAGGGTTCTTTGACAGGTGGGGTTCATATTGCGCGTGAGATCACGGCCCACAAGCAGATGGAAGACGAACTAAAGAGCAGCGAGGAGAGGTATCGAACAATCATAGAAACCATTGAGGATGGCTATTACGAGACAGATCTCAGGGGGAAAGTAATCTTTCTCAACGATTCTATGAGCAGAATGCTTGGGTGTTCAAAGGAGGATATTATAGGAAAAGACGGCAGGCGGTTTATGGATGAGGAAAACTACAGAAAGGTGGTGGATTTATTTACCAATATATACAATACAGGGAAAGCCAATACAGGCTTTATTTGCGATGTGATAGGAAAAGATGGTACGAGGATGCCTATTGAGGCATCTGTAGCACTTATAAAGGATCCCAGGGGTAAACCAAAAGGATTCAGAGGTATTGTAAGGGATATCACCGACCGGGAACTCGTTGAGGAGCTGGAACGCCAGCTTATGAGGTCGCAGAAGATGGAGGCTATAGGCACGCTTGCAGGAGGCATTGCTCACGATTTCAACAATATCCTTACCGTGATACTCGGTAGTATCAGCCTCTTGAAAGTGTACTACGCCGAGCCTGGAGACAAGCCTGGAGACAAAATCTATAACAGGCTTACTGATATGGAGCAAGCAACCCTCAAGGCAAGAGACCTGGTAAGACGCATCCTTAGCTTCAGCAAACAGGACCTGGAGCAGCGCACCCCTATATCAATCGGTCTCCTTGTAGAAGAGACGTTGAAGATGCTGATGCCAGTCATACCAAGCACGGTAAAGCTATATCATAATATTGATAGGAATACTGGCCTTGTCATGGCAGATGCCCCCCAGATTGAACAGGTTATTGTGAATCTGTGTACGAATGCCGTACATGCCATGAGAGAAAATGGTGGGGTTTTGGAGATTAAGGTAAAGAAAGCTGAGTTGAGTGATGAGTTTTTTACACACAATATCGAAATTCTGCCCGGCGAGTATCTGGAGCTAACTATTAGTGACACGGGCCACGGAATTGAACCAGAGATAATGGATAAGATATTTGACCCCTATTTCACAACCAAACAAGTGGGGGAAGGAAGTGGGCTTGGCCTTGCAATGGCCCAGGGTATTGTGAGAAAGCATGGAGGACTCATAACCGTAGACAGCATACCAGGTAAGGGAAGCACGTTCCATGTCTACTTGCCCATTGTTTCAACAGCATAGACTTCTATGGCTTACACTCAAGTTTCGACTATAAACCTTGAAGGATATATTGTCGTCATACCAACAAAGTTATCTCCTTCACCCAGTTCATAAGTAAAGAGTTGCTTTAAATGCAATCATGCCATTAAGTGCTATCATCAACATATGACACTTCCCCTCCCTTATAGTCGTTACTAATATCTGTCCCTTCATCAAGGAGGCGCTTTAGCACGGCAGTTAAAAGGGACATATTAGCTTTTGCTAACACACACCCTTTAGGGCAATTGACATGAAAGGAATTTTTTGATAGAGGTGGATTATCCCTGCAGTGGGTTCAAGGGAACCTGGTGAGAGTCCAGGACGGGACACGCCGCTGTAAACGGGGACGGGAGGCCTTAATAATGCCACTGCTTAGAGCGGGAAGGCGAGGTTTTCCGGTTGATCCGTGAG
>WFSG01000001.1 GCA_015486075.1 Deltaproteobacteria bacterium | reverse complement strand
TTTAGGGGATCCCCTTGGGCTGGATAGGCCCGAGGGGATCTTTTTGTTTTAGCTATAAGCGTTCAGCATCCAGTTAAAATAAGGAGGCGTAAGGCTCAAGGCGTAAGGTATAAGGGTATAAGGTTTAAGGTGCAAGGTACAGGGTTCAAGGTAAGAGATATGGGTCTCAGGTGTCGGGTCCCAGGTGCCGGGTAAAAGAAAAAAGCACAGAGACACAAAGTTTAAGGACATGTTGCAAGGTATAAGGTGTAAGGTACAAGGCAAGGCACAGAGGCGCAAGGTAAAACAAATGTAAGGTTTAAGGTGTAGGGTATGATAGGTAAGGGTATGGGTAACAGTCTTGAAGACAGAGGTATCAGGTTTCAGATATCAGGTAAAATAACCTGAAGGCTGAGAGCTGACAGCTAGTTTCTTTACCTAGCTAGTGCCCCCTGTCCCTGGCCTGTAAAAGACCCAGTATTCAAAGTAGTTAGTTACGAACTCGGAGTTCTCTGAGATGACTCGCGGTGGGTCAGCATTCCTGGAGTGCATGTTAAGCACTATAAAGCATGGTTTCTTATCTTTTAGAAAGGGCGTGAAATCGATAACATAATTTACTTTCTTGTCCAGATAGAAGTCGATCGTGTATATATGCCTCCGGTTTGAATAAACCCTGTAGTCTTGGCCATCGGCCTTTGACCTGATTGCCCTCACTACGGGGTAGAGGTTCTGTGAAGACGGAAAGTGTGTTGCAAAGACATTGAGGCAAAGCAGGGCAACTACCATTAGTGATGCAAGCCTATAGATGCCTGGTTTCTTTAATGAGATCTTTCCGCTGACAGGGGTGCTTTTATCTTCTGGCACTAGGTGGCCTGCGGTGATTATGGCCATAGGAACGAACAGGTCAAGGACATAAAGCGCTAGCCTCGACTTTACAATGCAGAAGAAGACAAGGGGTAAAAGGATCCAGCTCATCAGGAATGCATTGTCAGGCCTTATTGTACGATCCTTTAACCTTGCCAGTGGAAATGCCCTTTTCAAGGCAGAGGGCAGGAATACAGCCCATGGAAGAAATCCTAGGGTTAGAACAACAGGGTATATCAAGAATGTATTGTTCCTATGGTGAATATTGGTAAATGCACGTCCCACCACCTCGTTGCCTAGCAAATACCCCAGGAGACCTTTGTGAATTGTGACAATAGCTATGAACCATGGGAATGCAATGAGTGAGAATACAAGTATGGACCACCTTGTAAGGCTCCGTTTTAGTATAGACCAGTCCTTTACGTATATGCAGTAGCCAGCAAATGCCATAAGGGGCACCAGCACTCCTACAGGACCCTTTGTGAGGAATGCAAGGCCCAGGGCAGCGTATGAACCGTACAGGTATATTTTGCCTGCATCCACTCCTTGGTTGTACCACCTCCACATGAGGTATATACCCAGGGTCTCCCAGAACGTAAGTAGCATGTCGGTGGTGATTAGGTTCCCAGCAAAAAATGGCATGAGGGACGTAAGAAGTATAATGCCGGCAACAAGGGCAGACCTCTTTCTGCCAAGCTCTATTGCAAGTAGATATGTGACAATTGCTGTTCCTATAAGGCTAAGAGCACTTATAAGCCGTGCTGCAAATGCGTTTTTCCCAAAGGCCATAAGCGATATCGCTGTAAGCCAATAGGTAAGCGGTGGCTTTGTAAAATGCGGAGAGAAGTTCAGGTGCGGGGTTATCCAGTCTCCAGTTACAATCATCTCCCTTGCGACCTCTGCATACCTACCTTCGTCAGGTAGCCACAGTGGCCTTATTCCCAGCGTGGGGAGCATTAGCACGAGTCCCAGGATTAAAATCCTGAGCCAGTCAGGTGTATTACCCAATTTCTCTTTCAACGTTTTCAAGTTCACGCAGATCTTTATAGCAACTTAAGGCATACAGGATAAGGAATGCAAGGCTAATAGCAAGTAATGTCCTTATTTAGCCTTATACCCTGTACCTTACACCTGTTTTACTTTGTATCTCTGTGCTTTTTTCTTTTTTTTACCCGGCACCTGGAACCCGATACCTGAGACCTATATCTCTTACTTTGCACCTTAAACCTTATACCTTATTTTTACGCCTCCAGTCTCTCTCTAGTCTTGTCCCTGAATATGAAGTATAGGTTTCTCGAGTATATGAGAAAGCCCGTTGACTGGCCCAAGATAAAGACAGGGTCTTTTCGGTAAATGGCATAGGTGAGTAGTATTGCTGCTCCGCATAAGCTAAGCCACCAGAATGCAACGGGTATAACACTTTTCTTTGCCTTTTCTGATGCTAGCCACTGCACCAGGAACCTTGCACTGAAGACAGCCTGTCCAACGAAACCAAATACCAGCCAGAACTTGCTCATATTAGCCCCTTTCCCTTATGACGTAATGAATGTAGCGATGCTGCATCCATACAACCGCGAACAGGTCCACTAGTGCCTTAAACATGCGGTTAGAAATTCCGTACTTGGCCTTGCCATACTTGCGGGGTCGGTGGTTAACAGGTATCTGCGCTGTACGAAAACCCTCCAGCTTTACAAGCGTTGGAAAAAATCGGTGCATGCCTTCGAAAAGTTTCACGTTTTCTATGCACTCCCTTTTCATGGCCCTGAGCGAGCAACCCACGTCTATTATGTCCTCGTGGGTTGCCCAGTTGCGTATGGTATTTGCTATCTTGCTAGATATAAGCCGGATGATGTTGTCTTTTCTGTTGACACGATAACCACCAACCATGTCCGCGCTGTCGAGACCCTCTAACAGGCTTGGTATATCACCCGGATCGTTCTGTAGGTCGCCATCCATCATCACGAGTATCTCACCCCTTGCTTCCCTCAGGCCTGCATCAAAGGCAGCTGTCTGCCCGTGATTTCTATCAAAGGATATCCAGTGTACTGTTGGTAGGTTCTCTGCCCTCTGCTTGATGCGTTCCAGTGTGGAATCCCCGGAACCATCGTCGACAAAGAGTATCTCCAGCTCTTTAGGGTTTGACCCCATGACATCTGTTATCTCGTCTATCAGTGGGAAGATGTTATCTTCCTCGTCCTTTACGGGTATTATAACGGACACCTTAGGCCTTGTACTCATTCTTGTCTCCTGGCTTTTTCACAGTGGTATACATTATTTTGCCGGGTAATGGAATGGCCTATGTACGAAAGCAAACAGTGTGTCTCTATTCCAGGCCGAGCTTCGCTAGTTTTTCTTTTGTTGGGATACCAGTTCTTTTGTCCCAGCCCCTTTCATCGTAGTAGTCTTCTAGCATGCGTTCGGCATCCTGTCTAGTTATGGGTTTCATGGTCACGTAGTTTTTGAATGGAGGTGCTTCGAACCACTTGTCAGGTAAGGTATCGTCTTTCCTGGCAAAGCCTTCCCTTACATTGGCTATTCTCAAGAGGTTCCAGACCCTCTCCGCCTTCATCATTAGCTCTTCTTTAGTGGTCTCTATACCTGTAACCGACGAGTAGGCCTCGGAGCAAGTCTCTGCGTTGTAGAACCGGTTTATCTGCGCCCTTGCACATATACCCAGGGAACCAAGGGCGCTGAACCAGTTATGCGAGTACGTAAGGAGCCTACCTACCTTGAGGGACTCCTCGTCTTCTGGTGAACCCAGCGAGGGTAAGATCCTTTCTATGGCTTCTTCGGGTGCGCCCATCCTCCTTAGGTGACGCGGGAACTGGTCTAGTGGTCTTCTTGCAAAGTAGGTAGGAGAGCCAGATGCGCCTACGTGTGGACCCCTGGGGTCGAGTGATTGGCCTAACTCCATTGTGCCGAATAGTTCCCAGGGTAAGGGCCCCCGTGGCCCAGTGTAGGGCAGCATGCCCCTTATGATGTAGGGTGCATGGGGCCTTGCCATGTCACCGAATGTATCCAATATAGCGTTAAAACCACCTGCAAGGAGATCGCCCAAACCTTGTCTGAAACACACCTTTTTTGCCCATATCTCAACGGATTCAAGGGAGTCGACCTTGATCTTGTCCTGAGCCTGTTCTGGCGCGATTACACCCTGTTCTATGAGGTCCTTTGTGAAGCTCAACACACCGAAGAATTCAAACATGTCCATCCCAAAGTCATCAAGTATGGAAACGCATTTTATCGCCTCCCTGTAGTCTTTGAGACCATATACCATGGGTGTTATAAGGTTTATCATTGAAGTGGAGCGTATGACGGTGCCCTTCAAAGGACCGTCCTTTATCTCGATCACGTCCTTGTCTCCTATGGGACATGACACGCATGCTAGCCTCCTTTTCTTTACCTTTTTGTAAAGGTCCATGGGAAAGAAAGGCAAGGATTTCATTAGCCCTAGCTCTTGCCACTCCTTTAGGTAAGGGTACTCGCGCATGGTCTTAAGTAACCTATCCCTAACAGACCTATACCTTTTTCTGTCCGCCACCTGTATGCCCTTTGATCCCTTTACTATGATGGCCTTAAGGTTTTTTGAGCCCAAGACAGCGCCAAGGCCACCCCTACCCATGGTGGCAGCGCCCTCTATGTATGCCATGGAAAATATAACCTTGTTTTCGCCTGCCTGTCCTATTGTTATTATGCCAGTGGGCCTGCCATATGTGTCCCACAGACGGCTGCACGTATCCTTCACACCCTTACCCCAGAAGTCGCCTGCATCGAGGATCTCTACCTCGTCGTCGAATATCTTGAGGATGACGGGCTTTTCAGATCTGCCCTCTATTATCACGTTATCGTAGCCTGCATTTTTCAACATGCAACCAAAGTTCATCCCGCCGCCGCCGCACCATGCAACCGCCTTGCTCTGGGGTAGCTTGGTTATTGCGTACACGCGTGACGTTGCAGGGAGGTCTGTACCAACGAGTGGCCCAGTGCCAAGGACAACAGGGTTCTCCGGGGAAAGAGGGGGTACGCCCGGCTTTACTATGTCATAATACAGTTTTAGGCTAACACCGAGTCCACCCAGAAATTTCTCTGCAAGTCCATAATCCAATGGCTCATACCTTGTCTCACCAGTAGACAGGTTAACGATAAGGATCCTTCCTGCAAAGCCTCCGAGCTTCATGCTTTCTCCTCCAGTCTCTTTTTCAATGCATCGTAAAAACAGTGGTCTACGCAGATGCCACAGTAAGTACAGTCCTCGGTAAAGGATATGGAACATTCATTGTCTGACACCTGCACCTTGATCCTTGCTGCAGATGGGTTGAACGCACCTGTATAGACCTCGGAACAGGCAAGCTCACACCTAAGACAACCTGTGCAAAGCTCTGGCCTGACCTCTATCAAGAACCTCTTCATAATGCCCCCTAGTAACTGAATTACACGACAAGTTGCACTTCTGGAAAAATTTTACCATACTTTCCTTAAATATCAAAAGGTCTTTTTTCCAGAGACGGATGCCATACCCTAGCTATGTATGTTTATTGAGACATAATATGTTGACATACATCAATGTTTCTTGTAGTGATTATGGTTATATTTGAAGAGATTAATTTAATATGTGGGAGGGCCGTATGTGTATATGTTTTAGAATGCGGGATTTTTTCAGGCTGTCTCTAACAGTTGTAATCTTATCTTTGGCCTCTATCCTTTTTTGTAGCATTGCACATGCTAAGGATGCCAGCCTAAGGTTCGGTACTGATTTGCGATTTCGATACGAGTTCCAGGACGATTTCAACATGAAGTATTACGGGGATAACCCGCCGCAGGGTTCTTCAAACGACGATGCATTCCTGCTTGGACGCTTCAGAGCCGGGTTCGACTACCTGCCAAGCTATACAACTCACCTTGCACTATGGATGCAGGATGCCGAGGCATGGGATCTGGCCATACCAGACAGCGCGTTCTACAATTCGACTCTGGGCGATGAGAACAACCCTTACAAGGACAGGTGGGAGATATGGAAGGCATATATAGAAACAAAGGGGGTTTTTGATCTGCCCTTGACACTCAAGGCCGGCAGGCAGAGGATATTCTTTGGTGATAAAAGGGTGTTCGGTCCAGGAGAGTGGGGTAATACCGGGAGGTGGATCTGGGATGCCATAAGGACTTCTTACAAGTTTAACCATGGTTTCGTAGACGTGTACTATGGCAGGACCATGATACACAACCCCGATGAATTCAGCTTGAAACATCGCCATTTTTACGAGTCTCTTGGCATGTATTCTCACGTAGACCTGCCTGAAAACATGTGTGGTATAGCCCTTGAGCCCTTCTTCATGACAAAGAGGGACAATCATAGGAGGTACAAGGGGGAAGATGGTTTGTATGGCAGCCTCGATTCATGGTATGTGGGCTTCCGGGCATACAAGAAAGATCTAATGGGTCTTGATTGGGACTTTACATATGTAAGGCAGTTCGGTGACTATGCAGATGATGATATAAAGGCCTATGCCTACCATATGCTCTTGGGGTACACAATAAAGAATGTTATTATGTCCCCGGGGATAAGCTTCGAGTATAGCTATGCCTCGGGTGATTCCAACCCTTATGACCATGATCATGGCAGGTTCGATGGCGCGTTCGGTGCAAGGGACAAGATGTACGGCAGGATGAACCTTTTCCGCTGGCAGAACATAGAGGATGCACAGATAAATCTTAAGCTTAGACCAAGCGAGAGGTCGTATGTAAAAGCAGAATTCCACAAGTTCTGGCTCGCTGAAAAGAGAGACGGTTGGTCCCTTAACGCAAAGGCATACAGGGACAAGACAGGCCTTGCTGGGGACGACGTGGGCAAGGAATTCGATATTGTCGCCAGGTTCGATTACACAGATACTGCTCAGGTACAGTTAGGCTTTGGTCACTTCTGGCCAGACGAGTTTACCAAGAGAATGGTATCTGCAGAGCAGGCAAACTGGCTGTTCTTACAGTGGGAATACAAATTCTCCACCGGGTTGATGTGAATGTATGCTTAAGACGTAAGGCACAAAGGTGTAGGGTATAAGGTACAAGGTTTAAGGTGTAAGGTGTAAGGTAAGAGGTGTAGGTCTCAGGTATCGGGTTCCAGGTGCTGGGTAAAAGAAAAAAGCGCAGAGACACAAAGTTTAAGGACATGGTGCAAGGTATAAGGTACAAGGCAAGGCACAGAGTAAAACAAATGTAAGGTGTAAGGTATAGGGTCGATAGGTCAGGGCATGGGTAACACTTTGAAGACAGAAATATCGGGTGCCGAGTAAGTAACCTTAAGGCTGAGAGCTAATGTAAGCTGACAGCTCTTTTACCTTATACCTTAAACCCGATATCCAATGATATTTTTCATATAATTATAGTATCCTTAGCTACCCTGATTAATTCTTTTATGGTGCATGCTTAAGTATTCTTGGTGTCAACGGTGTAGGCAAACATGGGCACGTATACGAGCGTTAGTATGGTACCCACGATAAGGCCCCCTATGGCTACATCCGCAAGAGGTGATAATCTCTCGAGGCCCACTGCCCATTCCAGCGCAATAGGGATCATGCCGGCAATCGTACCAAAGGCTGTCATGAAAACAGGCCTGAACCTTATTCTCACGCTCTCCTTTGCTGCCTCAAATGGATCTGCCTTTTTCCTGAACTCCTGATAGAAGTCAATTAGTAAGACAGAGTTCTTTATTATGATACCAAATAGCAGCATGATACCTACTAAACTCGGCATGCAGCTAGGTTTGTGGAATATGAGCATTGCCCACGCAGCGCCGATCATGGAAAGAGGCAGCACCAGTATCATGACAATTGCCATCCTGACCGAGCGGTATATGGCAATAAGTGCCATGAGGAGCAAGATAACCCCCAGGCCTGTACCCTTAATCATCCTTGAGAAGCTATCCTTCAACTGCTTTATATCACCCTCCTGGCTGAGCACAACACCCGAGGTGTCCACCTTCTTCAGGACGTTATTCGTATCAGATGTGAGTATAGATACAGGTCTCCTTGCCCTGTAGGCATTGACATCGATACTGTAGAGCATGTTATCCCTTTCCACCTTTGCAGAGGTGAGACCATAATGGATGGATGCAAGGGCAGTGAGGGGCACTGGTCCCCTTGGCGTCTGTATGGGTATCAACCTCAGGCTATCAATGGACTCAGCGTAGGGATGGGTGAAGTACAGGCGCACAAACTGTGTCTGCATGGAGACTAGGTTTGAGCTCAATGTCACTGGATAACCCTTGAGGGGCATCTGGTAAGCGATCTGAGCCGGTGTAAGACCATACTCCAGTGCTCTGTTGGGATCTATATCTATCCTGACCTCGGTGAGATCTTTGTCCCAGCTCGTGTTTATGGACTTAAGGCCTTTTACCTTCTCCAGTTGTCTTGCCACTTCGTTGGCAACGCCGGGCAGGATATTATAATCCTCTGCCATGAGCCTCACATCAATGGGTGCCTTTATGCTGGATATGGCCGTTGCACCGAAATCGTAGACATCTACTGCCTTTGTGTCCCTAAGCTGCATTAGGTGGTGTCTTATCTCATCCTCGATCTGCCATATGCTCTTTTTCCTCTTGAACCTGTCCACGCAGTTTATGCTCATAGTGGCTTCTGTTGGTAAGGACCCCTTGCCAAGCGAGAGTACACCCGGCTCGCTCCCGAACGAGATGGAGCTCATAACAACCTCTTTCTGGGTATGTAGCCATTTTGTGAAAGGCCTTATGCGTTTTAAAACCTCGTCCACGGTCTCGTTACTACTAAACTTTACGTGAGCCATTATAATGCCAGTATCCATGGGTGGCATCAGGTCCCTACCTATCACGGGCATTATTCCCCTGAGGCTTAAGAAAAATAGCAGGACAACTGCAAGGGTCATGACCGTCTTTCTTAGGATGGCATTCTTGCCTGCGGAGTACTCGAGTATTGATACATAGGGTTTTATCAACCGTCCAAAGCTCCTTTGGTACAGGGATTCGAGCCATTGTTCTACCCTGGATTTCTTGGCCCCTTTTCTGTAGAGGTAAGCGGAGAAACTGGGGATAAAGGTGATGGAGAGGAAATAGGATGCAATAAGTGCAATGATGAGTGTCTCGACCAAGGGCCTGAATATCTTCTGGGGGAAGTCGCCTACAAATAGCAATGGGAACATGATGGATATGGTCGCGATGGTACCTGCAAACACAGGGGCTATTACCTCTTTGGTTCCCTGTACCACTGCCGTGTTGAGGTCTTGCTTCAGGCTGCTTAGATGGCGCTCGATGTTTTCCAGTACCACAACGGCATCGTCCACGAGCATGCCGAGTGCAAGGATAATCGCCGTGTAGATCACTATGTTGAGCTCACCGCCCATGATCCAGGTTATTGCCATGGTAGAGAAAAAAACCATGGGTATGGATACAAGGGCCGCTGTCATTGCCCTTATATTACCGAGGAATATAAGTATCACTATGAGCGTGAATATGATAGCGTCTCTTAAGGCATCAAGCATGTTCCTGTTTGCAGTGTCTATTACAATCCTCTGTGTGTCCGTAAGCTCGAAGCGGATGTTCTTGTAACGCTCTTTAAGTCCCCTTATTATCTTTCTAGCTGCCTTACTCGTGTCAAGAACGCTACCACCGGGTGCCCTTTGCACGGATATGGCAATGGCTGGCCTACCGTTGCCGAGGTACGCAGAAAACCTTTTCTTATACTCCCAACGTACTGTGGCAATATCACCCAACTTTACGTTGGGCGCCATGGTAAGCTCTCTGAGCTTGCTGACACTGTCCCTTTCACCATAATACGTTATACTATAGTACTTATCCTTAGCCTTTGCGAAGCCAAGTGGAATATCACGGTTAATCCCTGAAATGAGATTTATTATCCTGTTTAAAGTTATGCCAGATGCCTTTGCCTTGTAGGGATCTATGTTTATGGTGATTGCACCTTGGTAACCACCAAACACCTCGACGTTACCTATCTCCGGGTCCCTAAGAAGGGCGGGTTTAACATCACTTTCGGCAATCTTTCTTATGTCAGAAAGGTCGATTCCCTTTGAGGCCGGGCTCATGGCAAAGACATCCACGGGTAGAGTAAACGAGCCCGAGGTATATATGGAGGGATGGACATACCTCGGTAGCTTTGCCCTTACCTTGTTTATGGAGTTGTTAACGTCCACTGCCGCTGCATCAAGGCCTTTTCTATATTCAAACTCTGCCGTGACAACGGACATGCCCGTTATGTTTGTGGAGCTAACCTCCCTTACAAGGGAGATGGTGCTGAGTTCCTGTTCTATGGGCTTTGATACCGTGGATGCTACAACGTTCGGAGTTGCTCCTGGTACCTCGGTGATCACCACGACCGTTGGTCTATCGCTGTCTGGGAAGAGATTTTTGGGCATGGTGATGAGCCCGAATATCCCCATTACAAAGAGACCTGTAATTATACTGTAAAGAAGGTATGGCCTCTTGTAGAAGAAATCAAACATAGATTCTCCTTGTCTTTCAGTCCGTGTAACTAGCTATCTTTACGGGTACTCCTGTTGCAACCCTGAGCAAGATGTCTGGCATGGCATAGATGAGGGTCTTTCCCGTGAGGTCCTGTAAGGTTGTAACCCCCTCCACGCCGCGTGCCTGGATGGTGATAGGTATTTCCCTTACCTTTCCGTTACCATCATAGGTGAACACGTAATCTTTACCGCCCTTGCTCAGTATGGCGTTAACGGGGACTAGACCTGCACTACCACTGAACGTGACGATTGAGACATTCATGTATTCACCTTCGACCGCACAAAGGCCCGGTGGAAGATCTGCCCTGTATTCCTTTAGGCCGTTTCTACTGGCAATGGCCTTTGACACGAGGGGCATTATTTTGCCCTTCAGAAGTACGTGGTCTGCGTGCAGATCCGATGGCAGTCTTATGCTCAGATACAGCCCCTTTTCCTGGGTAACCCTGAAAAGCGGTTTGCCTGGCAATACCATGTCACCTTGGTTTACATATCTCTCTGCACAGATACCCCTTACTGGTGACTTTATTATTGTGTAGGTAAGGAGGTTCTCTACGTCCTTGATGTCCTCAATCACCATTTTCTTGCTGTTCTTCAGCGTCTCTAACGCGTTCTCTGTGGCCTTTACCTGCGCCTCGATAGATGCTATCTTTGTCTCTTCTGCCTGATATTCCTCAATGGATGCGCCCTTTACATGCAGGAGTTCCTTTGTCCTTGCATGCGTTGCCTTTGCATTGGCAAGTGCAATCTTAAGCGATGCAAGGGATGCCTTCTTTGATTCAATCTCATAGTCTATATTTGCTTCCTTTAGTAGAAGGTTGTTCTTTCTTGTCTTGAGATCAATATTATCTATAGTTGCAATTATCTCTCCCTTTTTTACAGGAGAACCTTCTACCTTGAAGACCTTAGTGACCCTGCCACTCACCTTGGTCGAGATCGTAACCGAGGTGTCAGATTTCACGATACCCATGGCAGGCAAAGTAAGTCTTACAGGCCTTTTAACGACCTTTACGAGGTCAACAACGGCAGGTAATACCTTGGGAGTCTTTGCTCTGAATAAGGCCTTCTTTCTCTTTATTACAAGGCCTGCCCCTGCAAGTATTAATAGGACAACTACTGACCACGTGATAATCTTTCTCCATTTATTGATCATCTTATCACCCCTATAAGGTCTCTACCGTATAACAAGGCCTGCTGTGCTATGACCTGCCACCGCTCGCTCTCGAACCTGTAAAGGTTGCTTTCGGCCTTGAGCACGTCTGCCTCGTACCTAAGATATTCTTCCGTTGTCATTCTCCCGTTTTTGAAGGCCACCTTTGCTATGCCGAGAAGCCTTGTCGTGTTTTTTACGTCTGTCCTTGCTAGCTCTATGGACCTGTAAATGATGGGTAATCTTTCGTGAAGGTCATCCGCAAGTGAGGCTAGGTTAATCCTTTCCTGGGCGAGTTCCATCTGCGCCCGGGCCAGCTTGGTCCTTGCAATATGGGCCTTCTCGTATATGGACTTCTGGAACAGGGGCACTTCAAGGACCAGTCGTAAATAGTTATATGTTCTCTTGATGTACCTATGAGTATTATAGGCTTCCCCCCTGTTATCTGAAAGCACTCCTTCAAAGTAGAGTGATGGCCACAGGAGTTCCCTTGTTCTCTGAGATTCTTTCTTGAGGGCGCCCACCTGTTTTTGGAGCATGTGTATTTTTATGAACTCACCGGGTTCTATACTGCCGACCATCTCCATGGGTACTGCGGAAGCAAGCCTGATATTGGTCAACGTGCGTATGCCTTTTTTTACGTCAAGCGTTTGCGTATCTATCTCGTTTCTCTGTCGTTCAAGCTCGTTTACCAGTTTTTCTATCTTGAGGAGCTTGGCTTCCGGGGCCCTGCCACTACTGACCTCTATTTCTACCCGCTCCTTTGTCTCTGAAAGTGATTTCAGTCTTGCATCAATGGCCTTCTCAAGGCCATTGAGATACTGCAGAGTGCTGTTTAGGGAAATGAGGGATGCCTCTTTTTCTATGGTATCTATCTGTTTTTTGTACTCTGCCTGTTCTTTTAGTAGCTTCATCTTGGAAGCAAGCGTATACAGACTCTTTACAAACACTGGCATCTTTAGCGTTACGCCATAGCGTAGTATGTCATCTGAAAAAGGGATGGATTCGCCCGCAGTTATGTTGACCTCGGTAGGAGGGAGGGGCCTGAGATTTGTGGGCGAGTTGTATGATTCCAGGCTCCCGAACGCATTGAAACTTGGAAATAGCGATGCGTAGGCCTGTTTTACCTCGTATGACCTCTGGGTTATGAGAAGTTCGCTTGCCTTTATACTAGGCTGTTTCTTCGTTGCCTTGAGTAGCGTTGTTATGTCCATTGCATAGGAGCCTGATATAAAAATAAGGCATGCAGCAACGCATAGGACGCTTATTTTTTTTGCCATTGATCTTATATACCTGCTTATCTTAACAGATTCCATATCATCTTTGCAGCTATGCCGAGTAGTACTAATCCGATTATGAGCTTTACCTGTTTCCTGTTGAGCTTATCTGTCATGAGCCATGAGCCCATAACAGCACCCAATGCTGACCCAACGGCCGTGAACACGAGGAGTTTTATTTCCATGTGGCCGAGCGTTGCATGGCCAAGAAAGCCCGAGAAGGAAGAGAATATGACTATGAAAGAGGTGGTTGCAGACGCCTTCTTCGGGTTGAAGCCGAGCCATACGAGGACAGGGACTATGAAGTTGCCCCCGCCAACGCCGAGTAGCCCTCCAAGGTAGCCTGCGAATGCCCCCACGGAGATACCGCTTACAAGTTGCCTTGACCTTGAGCTCATTTCCTCCTTTTCCTTTGATTCGTAGAAGAGCATCATGTAGGCGGCGAACAGTAGAAAACCTGTGAACATCCAGAGGAGCACTGTTCTGTCTAGGAACTGGCTCGTATATGCCCCAAGCGGGGATAGCGACGTTGCGACAACGAGAATAGGTATGGCAACCTTCCACATGATGAGCCTGTTCTTTATGAACCTGTACGAGGCAAATACCATGGCTATGGAATTGAGGAGTAAGGCTGTGCTCATGGATACGTGTATCTCTATGCCGAGGGCAATGAAGATAGGGATCAATATGAACGCTGCGCCTACCCCTGCGATGGTAAGTAGTGCCGTAAATACAAAGGTTATCAAGCCTGCTACAAGGGGTATGGTCATGCCAACAAGATCCTTTTTTATTAACTTTCAGCTCTCAGTCATTCTGTATTGAGCCTTCTATCTTATGCCTATCAACAAATAACAGTCGTGATTAAGATTATGCATTGACCTAGGTCAATCGTCATGTGTTTCTCTACAGGACAATAAGGTTTGCAACATCCTCAAGTCTTTTGATATCCTGTACATGGAACCTGTTGGTTCCAGGCATGCGTTCTATAGTACCTTCTTCTGCCAGCTTGGTGATACTCCTAGAGAAACTTTCAGGTGTAATTCCTAGTAGAGATGCAAAATCCCTTGATGGTAGGGGAAGCGTAATGATAAGGCCTGCTCTTTGTCCGTGCCCTTCAGGTAAAAGGGATAAAAGGGCTGAAGCGACTTTTGTCAGCGTGCCCCTGCTCGAGCGCCTTTCGATCTGGTCAAAGGCCTCGCGGAGTCTCTTTGAAAGGTGCTGTATTAGAATCAAGGCTACGTCTGGATTTTTCTTTATTACCTGTAACAACGATGACCTAGGCATTGCGAGTACGTCCGTATCCACTACTGCCTGGGCATTTGCAGGATAGGGTGCCCCGTCCAGGAATGGCATGAAACCAAATACAACACCGTCACCGAATATATAAAGGGTTATCTCTTTTCCATCTGGAAGTATCCTGAATATCTTTACCTTTCCTGACACGATAGACACAAGCATGCCGTCTGTATCACCCTCCCGCCAGAGAAGGGTGCCTGCCTTTAGGGTCCTGGGCATTAGGTATGGCTCTAGTAACCTCTTTGCTTCCTGTGCAATATCATAGCTAGCATAATGCAATAGATCAGAGGACATCATTATTTTATAGATACCACCTCTTTTTCTGCATCACAAACTCTAACTTAACTAAATAACCTAGCATTATGGTCCCTATAGGGATCGTCTTTTCTCAAGCACCTTCATTGTGCACGAAAACATGTCCATAACGCAAGGGATGAGGAGCCTATAATATACATTATTGGCCTGTTTTCTATTGTCCACTATACCTGCAGAAAGTAGTATAGAGAGGTGTTTAGATACAGTGGACTGGTCAAGGCCTATTAACTTTGTGAGTTCCCCGACCGTGCGTTCCCTTTTCTCTAGGCTTTCTACGATCATAAGCCTGGCCTCATTTGCCAATGCCCTGTGTATTTTTGCAAATTGCCTGTAATCTCCCCTTTTTTTCATAACGTGTTTAGTATATGGCTTTATGGCCAAATAGTCAAATACCAATTGACACCCGAAATGTTTTGAGTTAGGAACATCTTAGGACAAATATATGCTGAAACTTTTTATTGTATGTGGCATTGTATTTACAATTGCCGTTGTCATGACAATGGCAGGCCGTGGTGGGGGCAATTTTTATGTACTGATCCTGGTTCTTGCAGGCCTTCCCATGCACCAGGCAGCTACCACTGGCCAGTTCATGCTATTCATGACAGCGTTCTCAGCCCTGTTCATTTTTCAGAAGAACAAGGTTATATCCTGGCCACTTGCTTTGTTTATAGGACCTCTCACCGCTGTCGCAGCCTTTTTAGGCGGTTATGCATCTCACCTGTTCACGGGTTTCACCCTGAAAATTACCTTTGCATGCATGCTTGTACTGGCAGGTTTTCTCATGCTCAAGCCTGTACCAGAGCCCAAGAAGGATATTGAAGCCAAAAGATTTGGCTACTGGCAAATCAGGTCATCACAGGGCACCTACGTTGTAAACCTGTGGATTGCACCAGTTATCGTACTGTTCATAGGCTTTGGTGCCGGTATGATGGGCGTATCCGGCGGATCCTTCCTGGTGCCCCTTATGGTACTGGCATGTGGTGTTTCCATGCACATAGCTGTGGGTACGGCATCCGTGCTCATCGGCTCAACCGCATTTATGGGATTTCTGGGCCATGCCCTCAAAGGGGATTTCGATCCCATCTGGGCCGTTCCCCTTGCAACCATCGCCATAGCAGGTGGCATGCTTGGAGGGAGGTACACGATGAAGGTAAAGCCCAAGTATCTTAAAGGCCTTTTTGCCTATACGACCTTTTTGGCAGCTGTATTGATGGTAATCAATGCATGTTACTCGAGGCATGGTATTTGAGACACATTCTAAACCATCGTAGATAAATGGATACAGGAGGTGTTATATATGTTTACAAGACATAAGGAAATAGCCAATTCTATTGAGGGTCTTACGGACGAAGAAAGGGAATTACTCTATTCTGGCCTTAATATCCACGGGCACCTGTGCGGTGCAATGCCTGTTGGATTCAGGGCAGGCCTTGCAGCTTTAAAGGCACTCGGGTCTGAGCGCGAGAGGGACATGGACAAGTTCGTTGTCATATATGCAGGGGAACGCCACGCTGCAGGGTGCTTCTCAGACGGGGTGCAGTTTGCAACAGGCTGTACCTTTGGCAAGGGAATCATGAAAAAGGAACCAAAGGGCAAGTGGTCATTCATGGTAGTGGACAAACTAAAGGGAAAGGCCGTGAAGGTTAAGATAAAGGCCGAGTTTATAAAAAAGGTATATGAAGCGCCTTTTATATCAGAATATAGGATCAAGGGTATAAAGCCCACCGATGTACCGCTGGATGCTTCAGAGGCTGCCTTCAAGAGGCCATTCGGGCTCAAGTTGGAAGACTTTCTAGAGATAGAGGGTCCTTTTGATTACAAGGTCGAAAACAAGGGTGCGTGTTTTAAACTCGAGGTATGCGAAAAATGTGGGGAAGCTGTTGCAGAGAACTATGCAAGGCTGGAAGACGGGAAAAAAGTATGCCCTGATTGCTTCAGCTATAATGACTAGGTGCAAGGCAGAAGCCAAGGCACAAAGGCACAAAAGGACGAAGTAAGACAGGTATAAGGTGCAAGGTAAGAGATATAGGTCTCAGGTATCGGGTTCCAGGTGCCGGGTAAAAGAAAAGAAAAAAGCACAGAGGCACAAAGTAAAACAGGTGTAAGGTACAAGGTATAAGGTGCAAGATGTAGGGTATGATAGGTAAGGGTATGGGTAACTGTTTTGAAGACAGAGGTTTCAGCAATCAGGTAAAATAATCTGGAGGCTGAGGGCTGGCTTATAGCTCTTTCAAGCAAAGACGGATTTTTGCCAAGGTTAGAATTCGTCCCAACCTACGGTTTTATACCTGGCAACTGGCGGTTTGTTTTAATCATCAGGGGGATAGCCTGTTACCTTTGCTATCTTCTCGTACATGGGCTCCAGGGCCTTGTATGTCTTTTTGTACACGCCCTGGTAGAGTTCCTCGTATATAACATGGTTTCTGGGGTCAGGTTCAAAGGCCTTTCCTTTCCTTACCATGTGCGAGACCGCCTCTTCGAAGCTTGTATACATGCCAACTGCAACAGCGGCATCGATTGCTGCACCCAGGGCACATATCTCGTGTGTGGCAAGCCTATACGCTGGAAGGTTAAAGATGTCGGCCGCTATCTGAACGGCAACGTCGCTTCTTGATCCACCGCCTCCGACCCTTATTTCTTTCAGTTCATTGCCTGTTCTCTCGTGTACGAATTCGTAGAGTCTTCTAAGCTCGTACCCAAGGCCCTCGAGTATGGCCCTGTACACGTGAGCTCTAGTGTGGACATCACCGAAGCCTATGATGGAACCCTTTGCGTATTTTTCGTAGACCATGGGTGTCCAGTAAGGCTGAAGCATGAGGCCCATGGAACCCGGTGGTATATCCTTTATTATCTCGTCAAAGACTACCTCAGGTGCCACGCCTCTTTTCTCAGCCTCCATGGCTTCCCGCTGGCCGAACTCCTGCTTGAACCATGTTACCATCCAGAAGCCCCTGTATATAAACATCTCGATGTCCCACGCATTTGTAATAGCAGCAGGCCACGTGAAAAACCTGAGTTTCTTGTCTGCTATGTATTTTCTCGTTATTACCTCCATGGCAGTTGCCGTACCAAAACTTATCACCCCGATATCAGGCTCTATTGCGCCTGCCCCCAATAGTTCTGACTGCTTGTCCCCTCCACCTACAACCACGGGAAGACCCTCTGGAAGCCCCGTCTCAGTTGAAGCCTCTTTGGTGACGTAACCCAGGATGGTGTCAGGTGTATACAGGTCGAATAACTGTTCTTTGCTGATGCCAAAGGCCGTGTAAGCTGGCTTTAACGAGTGCCACTTGAGCTTCTTGTAATCAAGGGGCCAGAGACCAGTAACCATGCCGACCGAGTCCTTGAATTCGCCAGTGAGCTTTTTCACAAACCAGCCGGATACCTGGGCGAACTTGTATGTTTTACCGTAGACCTCTGGCTCGTTTGCCCTTATCCAGACGAACTTTGAGTTCTTCTGGACATACCTTATGGCGTCGGACAGTCCTGCTATACCAAAGAGTAGCTTTGCCCCCGTGCCAAGCTCGGGTGGCTCGGCAGTGGTCCGCTGGTCAAGCCATATGATGGCTGGTCTCAGGGGAGTACCTTCTGCGTCAAGGGGTATTAATGTCCCTCTCTGCGTGGTTATGCCTATGCCTGCTATCTCGTCCTTGTTTACTTCTACCTTTTGCATGAGCTCATTCGTGACCCTTAGGAGTTTCTCCCAATAGTCCTCGGGTCTCTGCTCAGACCAGCCAGGCTTTAGCGAGAAGTAAGGTTCGTGGGGTGCCTGGGCACTTGCCAGCTCGTTGCCATCCCTGTCGAACAGTATTGCCCTTACACTCTGCGTACCCGAGTCAATGGCTATAATGTAATTCTTTTCACCCATGGCATACCTCCTTAAAGGTCAGGTTCCCATGTCTCGTCCTGGCCTTTATAATAATCAAAGAATTTTTTCTGCTGTTCCCTGGCCTTGTTTATAAGGTCTCCCTCATTTATATATCCCTTTTCCATAAGTATACTCTCAAGCTTTACCAGAGCAGGCTCGTACGGTGGACAACCTCCTAGGAAGTTATCTATCCCGGCTAGCAACATCGCGTTCCTTATCTCCTTGAGGTCCCCGGAAGTGCTCAATGCACAATCTCCCAGGAAAAAAGTGTGCTCCAGATCGGGTGAGAAACCTGGTGGAACCTTTGGGTCGACCCCTACTATGAGGGTAAACCTCTTTGGTATTGACCCAAGCGTTCCCTCTACCAGCGCAGTCATGAGCCAGCATGTGGGGCATGCCCCACCTATATAAAGGTCAATGTTCGGGTAGACACCTGTCACTAGCGTATCAATGGGCTGGGTATAATTGAAGGGTAAAAGGAATTTTCTCTTTACATCTTCAACCGCGTTACCCCTAACCTCTATCTCAAAGGGATTTGCAATGCCGAGGCCATCGTGTGCAGCTATCCTGGTTGTACCCACTATGAGTGGATTATCTATGCCCATGCACATGGAGGCAATGCTATCGATTGAGACCGGGTCTTCTGCAGCCATTATGATACCCATCTCGACCGGACTTCCTGTCTCCCCTGCACCCATACCTTCCATGCCTATTAGCCCGTCAAGGACTACAAAATCAGGCAGCCTTATCTTGTTGATGTCCACCATGTGTTGATCAAGGTCGTCCCTGTGCGAGAAGTACCTGTCCTTTTCATCTAACAGACCCTGTAGGTTCTTTATGGCAAGTGTGACCATGGTCATGGTGTGTGTCTTCATTGCTGGTATATTTATGAAGCAATCGGCATCAAGTACTAGCCTTGGGTAATTAACCCTGTGCAGGGCCTTCCCACCCTTTATGTCTACGTGCAGCTTTTCTGCATCCTCAAGGCCAATTACCTCTCCCCCTGCATCTTCAACCGCTTTCTTCACGCCCAGTAGCTTCATAACTTCGATGCTGGTGAGGCCCCTTGCCATGTCCTGGGACTTTGAGTAAAGGTTTATCCGTTTCATTAGTGTACCCACGCTTACACCCTCTATAACCGTAACCTTTGCTGCACCGAGCTCTTTTGCCAACCTTACCACTGATGCTATGACCTTCCTGTCAACGGATACCGGGGGTGGGTAGGGGGCAAATAGGTTTGGCTTTATGACAACGTGATCGCCAGACTTTACCTTTTCAGAAAGACCACCTACGAGTTCAACCGCCTTCCTGACCATCTCTTCAATCTTCAAGGCAGTAAACGGCCTTTGTCCCTTTACGATGGACACTATCTTTTTGCTTGCCATCCAGATTCTCCTTACTTAGCCGGAAGTGGTCTCCCCTTCTTGCCTTTGAAATCAAGGGCAAGCGTGCCACCCGGGTTCATTATATTGTTTGGATCCAAATGTGTCTTTATTGCCCTCAGTAGCCCCATCGAGGTCTTACCCATATAGTCTTCGTACCAAGGGGCCAGCATCTTTCCAACGCCGTGATGATGAGAAAGGCTTCCACCGTTTTTTATTATGGCCTCAATTATTGCGCTCTGGTAGTTAAGGTAATCATCTACCTCGTCGCCCGGCTTTATCCTTGATATGAATATGACGTAGAGGTTTGCACCGTTTTCGTACGCATGCGAGGCATGTACCATGCATATTGAATTGGGCCTTGCCTTCACTGCCTCACGCATGCCAGACCATACCTGCATTATGTTATCCCACGTGCAGGAGGTCTCAAGGGTGTCTGTCATCACCTTCATGTCCATGAGATCCTCCCTAAGGTACGGGTCTGCATAGCGGTGCTTGTACCATCCCTTTACTGCAATTGAGCCCAGGCTCATTGCTCCGTGTTTCTTTGCCAGGGCCCTTGCTTTTTTCTTTATGAGTCTGCCCCTGTCCTTGTCGCCCTCTGTCGCCGCTATCATGATGCACCTCTTGCCGTCAACGAAACCCCTTAGTTCGAGTATCTTGTCAATGGGCGTGCCTGTAATACCTTCTACCATGAATGCAATGGAAGTTTCCTCTGCATCGGATATGCGGAACATATGGGGCACACCAAACTCGCCCTGCATTATCTCCCTCATGCAAGCGACCGTGTTTTCCCAGTCCTTGAACAGGAACGAAAACATGACCCTATTAGATGGTCTGAAGCGCCATATCTTGAGCGTGACCTCGGTAAGTACTCCGAGTGTCCCCTCGCTCCCTATAACAACGTGTCTCAAGTCAGGCCCGGTTGCTGCCCTGGGGTAGTCCCTTATTACTATCATGCCTTTCGGTGTTGCAAATCTAAGGCCCAGCACCATGTCCTCTATCTTGCCGTATCCCGTAGACAGGCTGCCTGCACCCCTTGTTACAACCCATCCACCCACAGTTGAATACTCGAAGGACTGCGGGAAGTGCCCGCAGGTATATCCAGTGGTTGAATATGGCGTCCTGTAGTTATTCAGGTATGCCTCGTAGTCGGGTCCAAATATACCTGGCTGTACTGTTGCGCTCATGTTGAGCTCGTTCACGCTCGTCACCTTGTTCATGTGCCTTGTGAGGTCAAGGCTTAGCCCGCCCTTAGTGGGCTCAAGTCCCCTTGAAACACCAGACCTTCCTCCGAACGCTATGATGGGGATCTTGTTCTTGTCACAGAAATTGAGGATCTTCACCACATCGTCCTCGTCCCTCGGGTATACCACGCAATCCACAAGGTTCTTCACATCCTCTAGCCTCAACTTCACAATGTCAATGTAGGTATAACCCATGCTGTGCCTTACCCTCTCGTAGTCCGATGTGTCCACGTTCTCTTTGCCTACAATGTTCTCAATGTCCTTGAGGGCCTTCTCATCTAGACTTGGTTTCTTATCTACCTTGACCTCTTCAAGGCCTGGTAGGTGGGGCCTTGAGATGTCCTCTTCTCTTACACCCAGGTGTTCTTTCATGTAGTTTATGAGCCGTTTCTTTGGTGGATTGAAATAGTTTGGGTCTCCCCATTTGAGTATGGATCGCCAGGATTTCCTGCTAAAGCCCTTTACCGACATATATTGCTCCTTTCCCTAAGCTTATTATTTTCTCTTTTTAAGTATAATCCTTGACATCTCCGCAAATCCTATACCACCCCTTGCCTTAGTGACGTACGTCGGAAGGTATTTCAATGTATCCTTGAACCTTGTTACATTGGCAACACCCACGCTGAGCCCGAAGTAACAGAACATAGGCTCGTCGTTCGGGGAATCGCCCACGAACAAGGCCGTTCTAACAGCTTCTTCGGGCTCAATGCCCAGCCTTTCCTGCATGAAGAAGTTAACCATGGTGAGCTTGTCATAGTCTCCGAACCAGCCGTTCACATGGATGGAGCTCACCTTGTATCTCGCCCCGTGATCCGAAAATATCTTGCAGATCTTGTCTACTGCACTTGAAGGTAAGGGACCTACGTCCTCGGCAAAGTCTATCGCCAGGTCAAAGATGCGGTATGCCTGGTCAGATGCAAGGCCTGCACCTGGCACGCGTTTCAAGATCTCCTCCCTTATGCTATTTAACTCTGCCCTTTCCATTTCCACCTGGTCAGGTGGAAAAAAATACCTATGCCTGAGCCTTCTTTCTTCATCGTCGTAGTAGAAATAAAAGGCCCCGTTCTCGCCGATGACACCATCTACTGGCCACATGCGGGCAATATGGTCACACCACCCGGCGGGTCTGCCGGTAACAGGTATCAGGGCCAACCCTGCATCTTTCAATGCCCACAGCGCCCCGTACGATTCCTTTGGAATCTTGCCGTCCAGTGTAAAGGTATCATCTATATCAAAGAATATCACTTCTATGGCGTTGCATTCTTCGATTGAGATCTTGGATATGGGCTTCATGTATTATCCTTTTTTATTCTAAACCTCAGTCTTGGTGAGCTTCTATTTTCTCAAACCAACCTATGTTTTAGTTGGCTTTCAGCCCTCAGCGGCCACGTTGTTTACATGATACACAGCACTTCTGTCTTCAAGACTGTTACCACCCATGCTTTTACCTATCGACCCTATACCTTACACCTTACACTTGTTTTACTCTGTGCCTTGCCTTGTACCTTATACCTTGCACCATGTCCTTAAACTTTGTGTCTCTGTGCTTTTTTCTTTTACCCGGCACCTGGAACCCGATACCTGAGACCTATACCTTATACCTTGCACCCTATACCCCACTAGCTTTTCAAACTGAGAGCTTTTTAATCTTTTCCCCTATGGTTTCCTTCTCTACCATGTCCAGAAATTCGTCACCTAGCCTGTTGCTTTCAGCTACCACCTTTTTCCAGTATGTGATGCGCTGCTTGTCCCTGCCTTTGAATATCTTGAAATCGTCCCTCGTGGGTATCCTGGAGTATGGAAGCCTCTCTACGAAGTCCCTTGAGGGACACAAGAGTATAACGTTTTCCATGTTCGATGGGTTAGGGCGCCTGTAGTTGAGGGGTTTATCAAACCATCCGGGTATTATTCTGTCCATGTAGTGAGGAAATAGCACGATGGAGTCATCGTCTTTTGTAAAGGGTATGTCCAGGTGGTAGTCAATAATGCCGCCGTCCCTGTATACCCCTGGAGGCGCTCCTGGTATGTCCTTTATACCGTTCATTACAATGGGGATGGATCCTGAGGCCAGTATGGCAGGTCTCACATTCTCTTCAGAAAGGGGGATCCTGTTTATAGGGAACCCGCTCATTGAAAAGAAGGGTGGTCTGTCTCTCCTGTCGTAGAAAAGGGTCCTCTCAAAAAAAAGGCCCAGGCTTTTTCTATTAAAGGAGTTGAGTATTGCGGCAAGGATAACTGGAGGCCATAGGGCCTTGGTGTTTTTCATGGATACTATTGGTCTTGACAGTGTTGTCATGATGTTCAGGCGCATGTATGGATGCGAGAGTATATCCTTTATTCCTTGCTGGCCCATGTAGAGCGAGAGCATGCGCCTTGCCTCCTCGGACACCTCTTTCGGGGTGGGCCTGTGCGTGTATCTCTGGTGTATGTAGACATCCTCAAAACCATTGTAAGCTTTTTCTGCATGCCTTTGCGCAATGGCCGCAAACCGCCACGTACCTATGGAAGAACCTATGAGAAACAGGGGTTTCTCGCGTTTGTTGTCCTGTAACCAGTAAAAGAATATGGCCCTGTCCAGCCCGTTTAAGACCAACCACTTGGGTCCACCCGCTGCACCGGCCACTATCCGTACATCTTCTTTTCTAAGGCCTTGATCCCTTATCTTCCTGTATGCCCTATCCCCGGCCAGTACTGTAAGACTACATGTCATTACACGTTAAACCTCCCGGTCTCTATTACTGATGGATCCTTTTCATCTATGATATGCACGATGTCATCGTACATGCCTTCTTTCATGGCGGATATTATCTCCCGTCTCTTGTTCAGGCCTTTCGCAAAGCTTAAGGCCTCGTCCATGAGGTCGTTTATGTGGCAAGCCTTCATTACTATATGGTGTTCCACGCATTCTTCAGCAGTGAGACGCTTGCCCGTGTATTTCATCTCCTCAAACTTGTACATGGGGATAGCCTTTTTTGCTATGGCTACCATGCCGGGTAGGAAGGGTATTCCTAGGTCGACCTCGGGAAAGCAGAAGAACCCCCTGTCAGATCGCATGAATCGGAAATCAAAACAGCAGCAGAGTATGGCACCTCCTGCAAACGCATGCCCTGTTATGGCAGCAATGGTAGGCATGGGATAGATGAGCACCCTTCTCAAGAGCTTGTTCAGAGTATATATAAACTTTTTTGGCGTTACTTTATCTCCCCTCTGGATGTACGGGAGCAGCCACTCCAAGTCTATTCCGTTCGAGAATATCTTTTCGTGTGATGAGCGTACTACTAGTGCATTTGCGTCTGTCTTGTTTTCTATTTCATCGAGGGCATCCAGAAATGCCCCGAGAAAGTCCAGGTTAAACCGATTCTCCCCGCTGTTCATGGTTAGCACTGCAACCCTGTCTTCCATGGTATATTCTACAAGAGCCATGCAAAACCTCCTCATAGGTAGTCGTTGCATTATTGAAATGCTTGCTAGATATATTATTATACAGGGTAAGTCCTTACAAACCAAGTTGAATGTTTTCATGTTATGCGATAGACTTGCCCGAGCCTGTATCCGGGGAGGAAGTATGACACTATGGCAATTATTCTTAAAGGGGGGCCCCATGATGTGGCCTCTGCTTGTTTGTTCAATAATCGCAGTGGCGATCTTTCTGGAAAGGCTATATTCTTTAAGGCAGGACAATATAATACCATCCGATCTTGTACAGGAGATGGAACGGCTTATAAGGATGGGCAGGCTTGGCGACCTGGAAGAATTATGTAAGAGGAGTACGTCACCCATATGCCTTGTTGTATTGGCAGCAGCCAGGAATGTGAGTATGCCAAGGGCAATAATAAAGGATTACATGGAAGAGGCAGGCACAAGGGCTGCTTACACAATCGAGAGATACATCGACGTGCTTGGGACGATTGCCACGATATCCCCTTTACTTGGATTGCTTGGCACGGTCTCTGGCATGATAAAGTCCTTTAATGCTATAGGCATACAAGGCATGCACAGCCAGATGCTGGCATCCGGTATATCTGAAGCGCTCATAACAACTGCAGCCGGGCTTTCCATAGGTATACCCGTATACATAGCTTATCGTTTTCTCATAGCGAGGAGTGATTACCTTCTCAGCGAGATGGAGAAGACAAGCTCAAGGATCCTTGAATACCTTAAAGGGGGAAGCCGTGAGGTTCAGAAGGCAGAAGGATAAGGACATAACAAGACTTGACATTGCACCCCTGGTAGACGTGGTGTTTCTGCTCCTTATATTTTTTCTTCTTTCCATGGGTGAGCCAATAAGGCAGACAAGAGTTACCCTGCCCGAGGCCTCAACAGGTGGACACATTACAAAACAAGCCGTTTACGTTGTCATAGCAAGTAACGGTATATTCCTGGATGGAAAGCGATCCAGCATGGAGGCAGCAAGATCTCTTCCAATAGACAGGGATATAATTATAGAGGCCCAGAGGGACATACCATACTACAGGGTGGTAAAAGTACTGGATGTGCTTCGCGTCTCGGGTCATAAGAGGATATCCCTGGCAACAAGGTTCGTGAAATCAGGCTTGTGAATGTGTTCTTAATGGTAGCACTATTAAATATTTTTTATAGATCCTCAATGAGGACTGTTAAGCATTTTATGGGAGAAATTTAGCTTTCAAACGAATATGTTCTATGGTACAATATAGAGAATCTAAGGGGGGCTATCCGAATCTGCGTAGTTTGTATTCTCCGCAGTCTCCATGTACATAGTTGTATCTAGGGTGAGGTGGCCTTGGTTTATTGTTAAAAGATACAAAAAATTAATGGAGGTTTTAAGCATGGGGAATTCACTGGTTAACACTAGGGATCAGAGATTTATTCTTTATGAACAGCTAGGTATTGAAAGGCTTTTTTCGTACGAGCAGTACAAGGATTATTCCAAGGATCTCGTGGACATGATGCTCACAGAGGCCGAGAAGTTTGCAGTGGAAGAGATCCTTCCGACCTATGAGGTTGCTGACAAGGAAGATCCTGCTGTGTTCGAGGACGGGAAGGCCTATGCGCCGAAATGTTTTCACGAGCCTTACAGGAAGTACTGCGAGGCAGGCTGGCTGAGCGCTGTGGTCCCGCCAGAGTTTGGGGGGCAGGGCATGCCGCTTACTGTCCATACCGCATGCAACGAGCTGTTTGGCGCGGCAAACTATGCCTTCATGATGTATCCTGGTCTGACACTGGGTGCTGCGGCACTTATAGCCACCTATGGTACCGATGAACAGAGGGAAAAATACATGTACAAGATGTTCAGCGGTGAGTGGTCAGGCACCATGTGTCTAACAGAGCCCAACGCAGGAAGTGACGTTGGTAACCTGAGGACAAAGGCCAAGAGGCTTCCAGATGGTACGTTCAGCATTACAGGTACCAAGTGCTTTATCTCATCGGGAGATCATGATCTAACCAAACAGATTATACATCCGGTCCTTGCCAGGATAGAAGGAGATCCACCGGGGACAAAGGGTATATCTATATTTATAGTTCCTAAGTACAGGGTAAACGATGACGGTAGTCTTGGGGAATTCAACGATGTGGTTACAGGTAACCTTGAGCACAAGATGGGAATAAAAGGCTCTGCAACTGCCACGCTTAATTTTGGTGAGAATGGCAACTGCATAGGCGAACTTCTTGGCAATGAACGTGAAGGCATGAAGATCATGTTCCAGCTGATGAATGAAGCTAGGCTGGCGACTGGCATGCAGGGTTTAAGCTTCGCGTCAGTAGCCTACGAGCATTCAGTGGCCTATGCCAAGGAGAGGATACAGTTCAGGAAGGTAGAAGACATGGCAAATCATGCTGCGTCCCCTGTCAGGATCATAGAGCATCCTGATATCAGGCGCTCGCTTCTCTGGATGAAGTCACATATCGAGGGTATGCGAGCAATGAATTACTTCGTGGGATACTGCCTGGACATGGCCCGTGTCACTGAGGATGAGGAAGAAAGAGAAAGGTTGCAGGGATTTGTTGAGATTCTAACGCCTATTATAAAGGCTTATTGCTCGGACAAGGGAGTAGATATATGTCTACTTGGCATGGATATACACGGGGGCTATGGCTACACCGCTGATTACCCCATGGAACAATACGTAAGGGATGCGAAGATCGCCACTATCTACGAGGGAACCAATTATATCCAGTCTCTGGATCTTGTAGGCAGAAAGCTAGGTGCAAAGAAGGGGAAAAACCTTATTAACCTCTTTGGCGCCATCGGTAACACCATCCAAGAAGTAAAAGGTAAAGGGAAATTAGGCGGTTACGTTGAGAAACTTGAGGAGGCGTTTAATGCCGTGACTGACCTAACCATGCAATTTGGCAACTGGGGCAGGAGTGCCGATTATATTATCCCGGTGCTGAATGCAAGGCCATATCTCATGATATTCGGTGACCTTGTTGTTGGGTGGCAACTCTTGGATGCTGCTTCGATAGCCTTGGACAAGCTGGAGAGTATATATAAGGAAGCAGGTGTGGAGGGTTCAGAAGAGAAGCAGAATGCCCTTGCAGCAGAGAATTCCGAGGTGGCTTTCTATCAGGGTAAGGTCGCTTCAGCAAAGTACTTCGCATCGAACATATTACCTACCATAAAGGGACGTTGCGAAGCCGTTAAAACAGGCGATAAGACGCCTGTTGAGATAGCAGAGACCATCTTTGAGTCATACTAGCATGGATCCCCCTTGCCCCTGAGAGTCCGCTGGTTTTCACAACAGGTCCTTTGACCGGAACACAGTTTCCAATGGTAAGTCGGTTTGGTGTCAGGGGCATCTCACCTCTTTCCGTGTTCTGGGGAGAGGTCAATAAGTGTGTCCTGCATAGGTCCGGCAGGCGAGAGGCTGACAAATAGAAACCCGAAGGCTGATAGCTTTTTACCTTGTACCTTATGCCTTTCGCCTTATGCCCGTACGTTTTCCTGATAACAGAGTCTATAACCTACCACGGAGGACTAATTCACATTGCCGCTTGGTAATCTTAAGATAAGTAATAGGTTAACATGTCAGGCGAATAATGTAATAATTAATAACATTGAATAATAGTTTATAAGATGCCTCAATACAGAATGCAAATATGGGACATAGGGGTGCGAAGATACATGGTTCACCAAGGTCTGATATCTGATGTGATACTAAGTACTCACCGTGGGCTTTTAGTTCTCCTAAGCACGATAAGTATTGTTATCATAACAGGAGGTTGTGCTAGGTACAGGCCCATGCCTCTAGACCACGATGCGGTTGAGAAAAACCTTGTGCCACCTTTGATGAGCGAGCTAGCCGTAAAGGCTGAGAAGATCAAGCATCCTGTATTAAGACCTGTCAAGATTGATTACAAAGATGGCCTTTCTCCAGATGAAGCTGCTGTGGTGGCAGTCCTGGTAAATCCGGAGCTCAAGGCAATACGAGACAGGAAAGGTATAGCCTCTTCCCAGGTCTTATTGGCAGGGATATTACCTAATCCGGAACTTTCTTACACCCTTGAAGCACCTGTGGGGACTTATGTTGACCACAGGTCAAATGCCTACGACTTAGGTATCAGCTGGGACTTAAAGGCCCTTATTACAAGGGATGCAAGTCTTAGGGCGGCCAAGGCGCACGAGGCGTCGGTGGCCCTGGACGTGGCATGGAAGGAATGGCAGGTGGCAGAAGCAGCCAAGCTATCAGTATACAGGCTTATAGTAGCTGAAAGGAAGCTTAAGACAGCAAAGAAGGCACTTGATAACGCGGGCAAGATAAGGGCATTGATGGAAGATGGGCTGAGGCTTGGTGAGAAGAATACCCTTGCAGTGGCAAACTCTTATGCGTCTTTCGAAGAGGCAAGGCAGAGATTTATAGAGGCCAAACAAGAGAAGGAAAGAGATGCCCTCATGCTGGATCGCATCCTTGGATTTCCACCCGGAAGGCTGGTGAAGTTACAAGATAATATCATACTTTCTGGATGGAATGATATCCCGGGAAGGGCCTTTCTCGTGGCTGGGCTTGACGATAGAAGGCTTGACCTGGTGGCACTAAAGAAGGGCTATGAATGCGAAGACCAGAGACTCAGACAGGCCGTGCTCTCAGCCTTTCCCGATATAGGACTGAAACTGTTGCGTTCAAGGGACACGGACAGGGTTAAGACTCAGGGGCTGGGCGTGAATATTGAGCTGCCTTTCTTTGACAGGGCACAGGGCAGGGTGGCACTTGAGAAGGCAACTAGAAGGGCATTGTTTGATGAGTACTCGGCACGCCTGTTTGAGGCCCGATCCGATATTGCACTAATTTTATCTCGCATGAGATCTGTTAGAGACCAGTATTATGGCCTTAAGCCTGCCATCTTTTCCATGGAAAAGACAGTTAAAGGTTATCAGCGAGCGTTGAACAGGAGTGGGTGCGCCAGGCTCGGCTATTACACGGCGTTAAGCAGGCTATATACATTGAGGTTGAAATCAATGACGCTTGAAAAGGACTTGTATGAACTAGGAATTGCACTCGAGATAGCATCTGGTGAATACATCCCGCACACCTTGGAATGTTCCCAGGGGCACATGCTGGATAGGGGGGATAAAAGATGAGGAGGTTTTATGCAGGGATTACTTTTGTCGTCTCGATGGTTCTTGTCGTCTTGGTTACGCACCATCTCTTGGGGCACTTGCCAGGGCAGTTTAAACCCAGTGACCCAACTGTTTCGAACCAGATCGTAACAGCCAAACCTAGCCACATGACCTTCAGTGACAACCTCTGGTTTTCAGGTCAAGTCAGATGCAAATACGCAGTGAATATTATTGCACTAAGGCCGGGCAGGGTAATCTCTATCCTCGTGCAAGACGGATCAGAAGTGAAGAAAGGCATGCCTTTATTTAACCTGGGAGGTCCGACCATGAATGCCAAGCTAGTCTCCTTGAAAGAGAGGATTTCGTCCCTTGAGAAACGTCTGAAGATCTCCAAGGATAGGCTTAGAAGAAAGCAACAGGCCTTCAGGGATGGTATTTCAACAAAGGATGAGCTTGACGCTGCCATGGCCACGAAGGCAAAGGTTGAATCGGATCTGGCCAATGCCAGATCCGAGCTAAGCTCGTTGAGCGCAGCGAGCATGGTCACATCACCCATGGATGGTGTATTCACGGAACGCAGGGTAAGCCCCGGCCAAGACGTGGAAAAGGGAACCATCCTTGCAAGGGTGATAGATCCCACCCGCATGTTGGTAGTTGCAAGGCTTTTTCCTCCGCACAGGGCTAGGCTCAATGGTAAGAGTGCTGACATCTACGCTGATGGTAGGGTGATTAAAGGTGTGCTTACAAGGGTATTGCCCGAGCGCGTGTCCACAGGTGCAAGTGTTGCATGGATAGTCTCCAGGGATATCGACAGGTACCTAAAACCTGGGGAGATCGTCAACGGGGTACTCTTTCTATCAGAGCACAGATCAAGCCTTGCTGTACCCGAAGACGCTGTCATGCATGATGTAGATGGAAATGCTTACGTGTTCGTTGAGAATGGTACGAACAGCTATACCAAGAGGAAGGTAAAAGAGGGGCTCTCGTCAAAAGGCTGGGTAGAGATAGTATCCGGATTAAAGGACAAGGATAATGTGGTGGTCAAGGGCGCATACGAACTCTTTTACAAGGACTTCAACAGGGTTTACAAGGTACCAGATTAATGAGGAATCTCCTTGAATTTATTGTAAGAAGGCCTCTCGTAACTGTTATTGTACTGGTAATCATCTTGTTTGGCGGTATATATGCCGAGACGCATATGCCGGTTGACCTGTTTCCATCCCTGGATATACCTGTTGTAAATATAATAACGCACTATCCGGGTGCAGCACCAGAGGACATGGAACTCCTTGTCTCAAAGCCCATTGAAGACGAGATGAGGACAATAAACGGAGTCATGCGCGTAAGCTCCACCTCTGTCCAGGGTATTTCCCAGGTAACAGTAGAATTCAGCTGGGGCACCAAGGTGAAAGATGCTCGCCAGGTCGTGCAGGCAAGGCTTGCAAGGCTGCGTGGCGTACTACCTAGTGATGTGATCCCTACACTGGAGAGCATAGGCATGACTCTTAGCGAGATATGCGGCTACGTGGCCTACGGAAGTGACACGGTTACCTTGAGAAACACGGTTATACACCGTATAAGTGGGCGCCTGATGGACGTGCCAGGTGTTTCTTTCGTGGAGGTGCTGGGCGGTGACACCAGGGCATTCATAGTTCGGGTAAGACCTAGGGTACTTGCACACATGCATCTTGGCATAGGGGACATAGACAGGCTACTAAGGGATAACAACATAGAGAGCGTTGCAGGATACCTTGATCGTTCTTCAAGGGAATACCTTATACGATCTGACGCTAGGTTCAAGGATATTGATGATATACGTTCGTTGTCCATAAGGCTAGGGGATGGTAGTAGCGTGGCCCTTGGTTCAATTGCCGAGGTAAGGAAAGGCCTTGTGCCAAGGCACTACGTTGTAAGAGGTGATAGAATCCCTGGGGTTGCCTTTGTTGTAAGAAAACAACCAGGAGCAAGCACGATCAAGGTTGCAAGGGGCGTGGACAAGGCTATGCTGGGCCTAAAAGGCCTTTTCCCCAAGGGCACTAGGATAAAGAAGTTTTATGACCAGTCAGAGATCGTCCAACAGGCAAGGGACGAGATAGTCCGTGACCTTGTGATAGGGGCCATGCTGGCAATCTTGGTGCTGTATTTCTTCCTAGGTTCAATAATCCCAACGTTTATAGTGGCCCTCACAATCCCTGTTACGCTCCTTGCAACCTTGGCTTTTATGTGGGTGTCCGGACTAGGTCTCAATGTGATAACCATGTCTGCACTTGCTCTTGCAATAGGCATGGTTGTCGATGATGCCATTGTTGTTGCTGAGAACATATACAGGCATTTTTTACAGGGCAAAGAAGCTTGCAAGGCATCGGTGGACGGTACGTTGGAGATAGCAGGGCCTGATGCTTCTGGTACATTAACCACGGTTGCCGCTTTTCTACCACTTATTTTGGTCTCGGGCATAGTGGCAGTGTTTGTGAAACCCTTTGGCCTAACCATTAGCTCGGCACTCGTTATCTCCCTTTTGCTATCCTTGAGTCTTGTTCCCGTTCTTTTTGGGAGACTAAAGCCAGGAACGATAACACGGGATTTCATGGGTGCACGATTCATTGGATACATGGATAGGTTATTAAGGCGGGTGCTTGGCTTCTGCCTTGGGCACAGGAGAGTGGTAATTATCTTGGCTGTCTTGTCTCTCTCTATGGCAGGCCTAGTGCTACTTACCGGGAGGATTCGGTTGCTACCTCCCATAGACGAGGGTGCTTTACTCATAGAATACGTGATGCCACCCGGCACAGCCCTTACTGAAAGCAATAGAATCGGTGATGAACTCGACAGGATTGCACTTTCCAATCCCGACGTTTATTGTGTTTACAGGCGGACAGGCTCACCCGGTGTGGGTCCACAGGTGGAGGGTGTGAACAGGGGTGAGCTCTTGATAAAGTTGAAACCAAGGTCAGCGAGGAAGGAACAGGCGGTTGAGATAATGGCATCTCTAAAGAAGGCATATTCAAGGATACCAGGCGTGGTGTTCCTTTACCACCAGCCCACGCAGGAAAAGATAGACGAAAGCTTCTCTGGCCTTGCCGCCTTGTTCGGGGTTACCGTGTACGGTCCTGATCTAAATGAGCTATCATACCTAGCCCGTAAGGTTGAGGCCATTATGTCCAGGGACAAGGCCTTGTCCAACATCGTTAACAATACCAAGATAAGAAGGCCGGAAATAGTTGTAAGGCCGGATTACAAAAGGCTAGGGTCTTACGGAATAAGCTCCGGTGATGTGCTTGGCATGGTTGAATGCGCCTTCAACGGCATCGAGGTAACAAGGATAATAAAGCAAAACCAGGACATAGCTGTAATGCTGGCCCTTGACTGGCCCAGGCCCTTTGATGTCAGGGAACTGAGAAAATTGCCTATATTGACCCGTGCAGGGCAGATAGTACCCCTGGGGAATGTGGCAGATATAGGTGTTACGCAAACTGAACCAGCAATCACCAGACTAAACGGCCAGAGAGAAGTAACACTGGTTGCCGAGGTGGAAGGGAGTATACCTGCAGCCGTATCCCGTCTAAAGGACAAGTTCAAATCGTTAAGGCTTCCCAAGGGGTATAGCATAGATTTTACAGGCCAGTACAAGGTCCTGATGAAGACCGCTGCCGAGATGGGCTTCGTGGTGGTATCAGCTCTTATCCTCATATACCTTATACTGATTCTGCAGTTCCGCTCCTGGTTACAGCCCCTTGTGATACTGGTTACCATCCCCTTTACCATGGTGGGTGCAGGGGTAGCCCTTTTCATAACAGGCCAAGGCCTTGATATATCTGTTGGCATGGGGGTTATAACACTGGCAGGTATAGCTGTTAACAATGCCATAGTGCTTGTTGATTATGCAAACAGGATGGCGGATTCAGCCAGTACCAGGGAAGAGGCCCTGTTCAAGGCGATATCAGTAAGACTAAGGCCGATATTACTTACGTCTCTTACCACCATCTTTGCACTCATACCAGCTGCCATTGGCATGGGAGTTGGATCAAGGATATTCCAGCCCTTTGCAAGGACCGTGATTGGCGGGTTGATCTCTGGACTTTTCGGTACCTTGGTGATGGTACCGTTACTGGGGCGCGGTACTGTTAAGAAGGCGTAAGTACCCTATCTGACGGGGATTAGGTGTCTTTCCATTGCTGCTAGAGGTAAGTACTTGACAGCCTAGCCTGAGTATTCTACGAACTTAGATGGCAAAGGGCTGAGGTGTAATGTCAGGATTTTGTCCAGAAGCTTTGTAATATAAGGCGCACAGCCTTGCCCTGACTATGGGCGTATAAGTACAAAATAATACATATGGAGGCCATGTATGGCAGAGAGATTCGTAAGCGAGAGGAACCTCAGGTTTTTACTATACGAGGTATTCGATGTCACTGAACTGCTTAAGTATCCCTATTACTCGGAGCATACAAGAGAAATGTTTGACATGGTCATGGAGACGGCCCTCAGGATAGGGAAAGACATGCTTTATCCCGTGCTTGACGAGATGGACAAAAACCAGCCCGAGCTCGTTGATGGCATGGTAAAGGTACATCCTGTTGTGAGGGAATTCATGCGGGAATGTGGCCAGGGTGGATGGATAGGAGCGGATGCCCCATTTGAATTCGGGGGGCAGCAGCTTCCTATAATGATCAGCCTTGTCTCAAACTTTATATTTGCCGCTGCAAATTATTCTGCTAGCGTTTATCCGGGTCTTACCACGGGTGCTGCCAGGCTCATAACATCCTTTGGGTCAAGGGAACTCATAGATACCTACGTGCCTAGGATGTTCAGCGGTGAGTGGCAGGGTACCATGGCACTCACCGAGCCGCAGGCAGGTAGTTCACTAGCAGATATCACCACGACCGCAGAGCCCACAGACAAGGGATATTACAGGATAAAGGGCCAGAAGATATTTATATCCGCATCCGAGCACGACGGAGTGGACAACGTGATCCAGCTGCTCCTTGCAAAGATAAAGGGTGCGCCTGCAGGAGTAAAGGGTATATCGTTATTTGTGGTGCCGAACAAGAGGATAGGCGAGAAAGGGGAGCTTGTTCCCAACGATGTAAACGTGGCAGGTATTTACCACAAACTCGGCTACAGGGGGTGTCCCATCAACCAGCTGAGCCTTGGGGAAAACGATGATTGCAGGGGCTTTTTGGTGGGAGAACCCCACAAAGGGCTCATGTACATGTTTCAGATGATGAACGAGTCCCGGATAGGTGTAGGCATGGGTGCAACAGCCATTGCAACGGCTGCATACTACGCTGCCCTTGAATATGCCAAGCAGAGGCCACAGGGAAGGAGGCTTACCTCAAAGGATCCTACCCTTCCACAGGTGCCTATAATAGAGCATGCCGATGTAAAGCGCATGTTACTATTCCAGAAATCAGTGGTTGAAGGATCGCTTTCCCTGTTATTCCAGTGCAGCAAGTACAGAGACCTTGAGATGGTACTTGATGGCGAGGAGAAGGAGAGATACAGCCTTTTACTAGAGGTCCTTACGTCCGTTGTAAAAAGTTACCCATCGGAGATGGGTGTTCTGTCGGTCTCTCAGGGCCTGCAGTGTCTGGGAGGATACGGCTATTGCGAAGAATTTCCGCTTGCCCAGTACTACAGGGACATAAGGATACATCCCATACACGAGGGTACAACGGGCATACACGGGCTTACTCTGCTTGGGAGGAGTGTAACCAGGAACAATGGCAGGGCCTTCCAGGTTTTTGTTGAAGAGGTAGAAAAGGCCATTGAAAAAGCTGGGAAGGAACAAGAGCTTGTGTCCTATGCAAAGAACCTAAAGAACGCGCTGGAAAGGCTTAAAGGTATAACAACCCACCTCGTGGGGATTGCCGTCAAGGGAGAGGTTGAACTGTTCTTGGCAGATGCCACGCTTTACCTAGAGCTGTTCGGGATCATTGCCATTGCTTGGCAGTGGTTGCTGCAGGGTATTGTTGCCCATGAAGCGCTTAAGTCAGGGCCCATTGATGCGGACCTCAGTTTTTACAGGGGCAAGATGTATGCACTCAGGTATTTCTTTGCCTACGAACTTCCAAAGGTAGAGACCCTAGCCATTAGGCTGGAGAACAACGACGGCCTTACCGTAGAGATGCAGCCCGAACTATTCGAAGGGTGAGGATAACCTTCAGCTAAGACCAAGGCATAAGGGGAAAAACCTGGTGAACAAGTCTGTTTTAAAGTAGCCCGCTGTAAGACCGTTACCTACTGTTAAAAAAAAGCATTGACATGCATGTCATTAATGAATATTATTCAGTTTATGGAATATGTTCAGTATAGGTAAGAAGGAGGTACCATGTACAATGACCTAGAAGGCAAGGTAGCCCTTATAACAGGTTCAGGCAAGAAGACAGGCATTGGCTATGCTATTGCAAGTAAGCTTGCTTCACTCGGGATGCACATAGTTATAGCAGACCTTGGGATGCTTGTGTCCACCGGCGATCAGTGGGAAGAGATGCTAGAGATTTCAAAGGAACTTGCAGGCGGGTTTGGTGTAAAGGTCATACCTGTAAGCGTGGACATAACAAGCAGCTCTTCTGTAAGCGAGATGGCAGATATTGTTGACAAGAACTTTGAGGGCCTGGACGTACTGTGCAACAACGCAGGTGCGTCCTTTGGGGTACCATCGTCCGTGGCGGATTACGACGAGGAGGCCTGGATGAGGACCATAGATACTAACCTCCACGGTACGTTCAGGGTATCAAGGGCCTTGTTACCGATGATGCTGAAAAGGGGAGGTAGCATTATTAACACGGCATCAAGGGCGGGAAAGGTTCCGCCCCTTTTTAACGGTGCCTACGCAGTGGCAAAGGCCGGAGTGATAATGCTTACCAAGGTAATGGCAAGGGAACTGGCACCGTCCGGAATAAGGGTGAATGCAATCTGCCCAGGTCAGATAATGACAGATCTCGAGAGATGGAGATTTTCTCTGGAGGCAAGGTTTTTAGGAGCAACCGTGGAGGAGAGGGTACAGGAGATGTGCAAGACCATACCCCTGGGAAGGATAGGCGAACCTGCAGAGGTAGCATCGCTCGTGGCTTTTCTTGCATCCAGCGAGTCGTCTTACATGACTGGCCAAGCCATTAACATAACGGGCGGTCAATTAATGGAACTATAAAAAAGGAGGTATGAAATATGGGTAAAACTATCGGGGCATCACTGGCAGCGCAGGCACTGGTGGACATGGGTATTGATTACATTTTCACTCTTAGTGGAGGACACATTACTCCCATATACCAGTACCTAGAGAATACACGCGTGAAGCTCTTCGACACCAGGAGTGAGCAGGCTGCCGTGTTCATGGCAGAGGCATACGGAAGGACCATGCGTAGGCCAGGGGTTGCAATGGTTACAGCAGGCCCTGGTTTCACAAATGCGCTTACGCCCATTGCAAATGCAAGGCTTGCCAACTCGCCACTTTTGCTAATATCGGGCTGTGTTGGGCTGGAATCTATAGAAAAGCTGGATCTCCAGGACATGAACCAGTTACCTGTAATAGAACCTATGGTAAAGAAGGCCCTTGTTTGCCCCAAGCCGGAGAGGATACCCGAGTTTGTTGACATGGCATACAGGACAGCTATCAGTGGGAGACCAGGTCCTGTTTACCTTGAACTGCCTGTTGACGTGCTGAACTCTGAGACCAGCGAAGAAGGTGTCAAGAGGAACCATACCCAGCTCGATACCCGTGCAGTTGACGTAAAAGGCGCCATTAGCCTGATGGACATGATATCACGTTCGGAGAAACCCGTTATCATCGCTGGGAGCGGTGCGTGGTATGCAGATGCGTCTCAAGAACTCACCAGGTTCGTGGAAGCAACTGGTATACCGGCATTCACCTCTAGCATGGGTAGGGGTACAATACCTGACACGCACGAGCTGTGCTTTGAATCATCGCTTGCCATCAGGCCGGGGGCAGCGCTATACGCCAACTCCAACGCGGATCTCGTGATACTACTAGGTACCCGGCTGAGCCTGTACTACATATTCGGCGAGATATTCAAGAAAGAGGCAAAGGTAGTACAGGTGGACATTATGCCTGAAGAAATAGGCAGGAATCGGACGATAGATCTTGGCATTGTGAGCGATGCTGGTCTGTTCATGGAGCAGTGCAATGCCATTGTGAGCGAGAGGTCCATGACCGAGGAGCTAAGGCAGAGATTTGCTCCCTGGGTAAATGAACTCAGGCAGGCGGACAGGGATGCAAAGAAAGATGCTGCAAAGGACTGGGAAAGCGAGGCCGTACCAATTCACCCCATGAGGCTGGCAAGGGAGGTGGACAGTTTTATGGATCGTGATGATGACATAGTGGTTGCAGATGGGGGGGATACGCAGATATGGATGGGCCTCACGAGGATGATAAGGAAGCCAGGGCATTATCTTGACTCTGGTCTCTATGGCTGCCTTGCCGTTGGATTACCATATGCCAACGCGGCAAAGCTCATGAACCCGGACAAGAGGGTCTGCCTTATAACAGGTGATGGTTCCATTGGTTTTAACTTCATGGAATTTGAGACATCGATCCGTAAGGGGCTTCCCATAGTGGTGGTTATAAGTAATGACCTGGGCTGGGGTATGATAAGGCACAGCCAGGAGCTGAGGATAGGGCATGCCATAAAGGAGGGTTCGTACATAGGCGAGGTGAACTACCACAAGCTGGTCGAGGCCCTGGGAGGCAAGGGCATCAAGGTGGAGAAACCAGATGACATAAGGCCTGCGCTAGAAGAGGCCTTTGCATCAGGAAAGACCACCTGCATAAACGTGATGACAGACCCGACCACCATAAGCCCAGGTAGCGTTGCCCTGGCAAACCTCGGCAGTTACAAGGCGTATTAAAGGTTGAGAACAAGGTATAGGGTATAGGGTTTAAGGTGCAAGGCAAAGGGCTGGTACTCTCAGCTGTCCTGCTGGAGAACACAGGTACGATGTTAGCCACGGGCAACTGACAATGGACTTGGACGATTTGCTGCAGCCTTCCTTGATGAACCCGTCACCTTAAACCTAAGACCTTGTATTTGTTTAGAATACTGACTGAAGATTGATTGCTAATAGCTGAGATCTGGAAGCTATCAAACAGCCTGTGGTCTTAGATCTGGCAACAGGCAAGGAGAAGGGAGGGATCGTATAGTGAATAACAACAGTGAAGAGTACCTGGTCTCCAAGGGATATTCCTATTTCGTGTTCTCCCTTCTTTTCCTTGTCTACATGTTTGATTACATAGATCGCCTTGTGGTTGTCTCGCTTTTTCCTTTTCTCAAGCATGACTGGGGTCTTTCAGATACTGAGTGCGGTATGCTTGTATCGGCTGTTTACTGGTCGATAATAGCCTTCTCGATCCCTGCATCAGTGGTGGTTGACAGGTGGAGCAGGAGAAAGAGCATAGGCATTATGGCCGTAATATGGAGCATAGCAACAGGCCTATGTGCATTCACAAGGAACTTTGTCCAGCTCTTTGCACTGAGATCCACGGTCGGCATTGGAGAGGCAGGCTATGCACCTGGTGGCACTGCCCTTATGTCAGCTCTTTTCCCGCCCAAGAAAAGGGCTATGGCCATGGGCATATGGAATGCATCCATACCCCTTGGCAGCGCACTAGGCATAGTGATAGGTGGGGTCATTGCCGAACAATTCGGCTGGAGGCACGCATTTGGTATTGTTGCCTTGCCGGGTTTCATAGTGGCGGTGCTGTTTTTCAAGATAAAGGATTACAAGACAGTTGACCTTGTAAAGACAGTAGCAACCAACCGAGGTAGCCTGAAGACCAGGATGAAGTACAAGGATATCATGCGCGAATTCGTTGGCACGCCATCTTTGATGCTCACCTATTTCGCCTTCTCTGGTAATACCTTTGTGACCACGGCCCTTTTGAGCTGGCTCCCAACATATTTCTACAGGACAGAGCATCTACCTATGGACAAGGCGAGCATGAAAGCAAGCCTTGTGTTGCTACTTGCCATCATAGGCTCACCACTGGGTGGTTTCATTGCGGATACGTGGCTTAAGAGGCGATCCAATGCAAGGCTCGTGTTCAGTTCAATATCTTCTTTTGTAACCGCGCTTGTCTTCTTCGTGGCCTTTTATTTTCTCAAGGGTAGTATACAGTACATGGCTTTCCTGGTGGGGGGTGTATGCGCAGCTGCCTTTGTACCTGCAGCAGCTGCGGTGACACAGGATGTCGTGCACCCTGGCCTCAGGGCAGTATCGTATAGCCTATGCGTAATTGTGCAAAATCTGCTCGGCAGCTCCACGGGCCCAGTGGTGGTGGGCATGTTGTCCGACAGGTACGGTATACACACGGCACTAACCGTGGTGCCTCTGTTCACCCTGGTTGCAAGCATCCTCTACTTCATTGGTTCCTTTTTCTACGATTCAGACATGGAAAAGGTAGAGAAGATAAGGCTGAGTGCGGAGGAATGAAATTATGGTAGAATGCATGCAAGCAAGTTACATTGGCATAAGCCTTTCTGTGGATACCTTACTAGGATCAAGAGGTGATATTCAGTGAAAAAACCTCAGTCAAGGACAAGGCAGATAACATACATTGTGCTGGGTCTCGTGGTGTTTGCACTGGTGATCAACATGCCGCTCCCCCGGGCTATGCATGTTGGGGCCGAGCAAGTAGCTCTAACCCAATCTGGAAGGATGTGCTTGGCATTATTGTTACTTGCCATAATATACTGGATAACCGAGGTCGTGCCTTTCCACATAACAGCTGTAATGGTTATGCTGATGATGCCCGTGCTAGGTGTGACAGACGGTATGACCATCATCAGGCATGGTGACATTGTTAGGATTCACGGCATTGCAGCGGGTTACAAGGAGATAGTCAGGATGAGTTTCGGGAACGACCTTATCTTGTTTTTCCTAGGCGTGTTTCTACTCTCCGGTGCATTTACCGAGACATCCCTTGGAAAACGCATGACCCTACTGATGCTCAGGCTGATGGGTACCAGCACGAAGATGGTGATACTTGGATTTCTCGTACTTGGCACGATCCTTTCCATGTGGATATCGAACGTGGGCGTAGCAGCCATACTGCTACCTGTTAGTGTAGGCATACTCAAGAACATGGATGCCAAGCCCCTTGAAAGCAATTTCGGCAAGGCGCTCATGATAGCCACCTGCTGGGGCCCGGGGTTCGGGGGCATAGCAACTCCGGCGGGTAGCGGTCCCAATCCCATTGCAATTAACTTTATGAGGGACCTGTGCGGTGTTAACATATCCTTCCTGGAATGGATGAAGATCGGTATACCTGCATCTCTAATGCTTATACCCTTTGGCTGGGCATTACTACTGCTCATGTTTCCTCCGGAGACAAAGAGAATACCCATTGCCAAGGAAGACATAAAGACACAGCTGGCAGGACTAGGTAGACTTTCCAGCGATGAAAAGTCTACCATGATCGTATTTGGCATAGTAATAACCCTGTGGATATTCAATCCCGTTATAAAGACAGTAACAGGCGGAAGCATAGACCTGCCCATAAGCATGGTATCTATCCTTGGTGGGATGCTTCTGTTCCTGCCCCCGTTCAACGTGATGTCATGGGAGAGGGCCTCCAGGCACATATCATGGGATAGCATCATACTGATAATGGCGTCACTTGGACTTGGCATGATGACCTTTCACACTGGTGCTGCAAGGTGGTTGTCACTCACCTTTCTTGGTGGCGTTAAGTCATTTGGCCCGCTTGTACTCATATTTGCTGTCGTTGCCTCTGTGATGGTCATTAAGATCTTCCTTGCCAGCAACACGGTGACTGGGATCGTGGTTATCCCAATACTCATCTCACTTGCACAGGGTTTCTCCATGGATCCGTGGATACTTGTTGGCCCTGCAGCATTTACATCTTCGCTTGGTTTTATACTTGTCACTCAGAGCCCGACTAATGTGATACCATACACAGCAGGGTATTTCAGTATAAAGGACTTTGCAAAGGCAGGGGTCATGATGTCCATTGTAATATCAATACTGCTTACTCTGGTCATAGCCTTACTTGGGCCCCTGACCGGTGTTTACACTTACTGAGAGGGGGTATGTAGATGAAAGTAGTTGCATATTACAGGTCAAAGGGACTTGTCGTGGAAGAAAGACCCATTCCTAGGCTTGATCCTGACCAGGTGCTGGTAAAGGTCGTAAATGTGGGTTTCTGCGGATCAGACCATTCCATGGTTAAGAGTGGCTCCTTAAGGGACGGTGCTGTCCTTGGACACGAGGTAAGCGGTTTCGTAGAGGACACAGGTAAGGATGTTAGGGGAGTTGACAAAGGAATGCGCGTGATAATACGACCTACCTATTGTGGAAAATGCAGGGAATGCCTTATGGGCAAGCCTTACCTATGCCAGGTGGGCAGGAGAAGCATAGGTATAGGTGACCTTGACGGTGCCTTTGCCGAGTACGTAAAGGTATACCCAGGCATGCTCATACCAGTACCCAACGAGGTGGATTACGTGAATGCCGCCCTAGCAGAGGTCTTTGCGACCTCGCTACATGGGTTAAGATGCTCAAGGGCATCTGAAGGCTCTGCCCTCGTGATAGGCGGTGGAGCCGTGGGGCTTGCCCTGGTAGAGATATTAAAGCTTTACGGACTTGGTCCAATCTACCTGTCTGAGCCTTTTGAGCACAAGAGAAAACTGGCATTGGAACTCGGGGCAGATGCGGTCTTCGACCCAATGGAAGATGGTTTCTACGACAAGATCATGGCGGTTACCGATTCAAGGGGTTTTAATACTGTTTTCGAGTGTTCCGGGTCCCGTGGTGCCATACAGAATGCCATGAACATGGTAAGCGTGGCTGGGACAGTATGCGTTATAAGCATGATAATGAGAGATGAGACCATAATGCCCATATCCCTCAATTTCAAGGAACCCTGGCTGACTGGAGCATACTCAAACACGCACGAGGAAAACAAAGAATGCCTAGGACACATGAAAGAAGGCAAGCTCGACGGCAGGCCACTTGTTACAGACAGGATAGGGCTAGATGATCTTCCACGTGTGTTCAGGGAAAGAATAGACACAGGCCAGGCAATAAAGGTTATGATAAAGGTATAAGGTGGTTTAAGGTGTAAGGCATAAGGTAGAAGGCTCAAGGCCTTAGGCACAAAGGGACAAAGGCGCAGAGGCACAAAGTAAAAGACAAGGCGTAAGGCACAGGTGCCGGGCAAAAAAAGGAAAAAAGCAAAAGGTTAAGAGATAGGCACAGAGGTGCTGGGTAAATAACCTGATCGCTGAGAGGTTAATGCTGACGGCTTTTCCAACGCGCCACGGATGGCACCTAAAAGCATTAACCAGGGAGAACGATGCCTGTGGTTAAATAATCCCACATGCAGGCGCAGAGGAGTAGGGCATGTACGGATATATGGGTAAGGTAGCACTGGTAGATCTGAGCACTGGCAAGGTAAGCACGGACACGCTTGCAGAGGATCTTGCCTGGGACTTTGTTGGTGGTAACGGCTTTGCTGGAAAGGTAATATATGACCTTGTCTCCCCTGGCACCGGGGCGTTTGACGAGGAGAATGTTGTGGTAATTGCAACAGGACCCGTTACTGCAACGCCTTTCTGGGGTTCTGGCAGGGGGCACATGGCATCCATATCACCCATCACCGGGTTTTTCTTCGATTCCAACTTTGGTGGTAACTTTGCCGCAGCCTTGAAGAGAAGCGGCTATGATTACCTTGCCATCAAGGGTAAGGCAGATTCGCCCGTGTACATCATGGTAGATGACGGTAATATCTTGATAAGGGATGCTCGAGATATATGGGGGCTGACAACGGGTGAAGCACTTGAGCGCATAAGGCATAAAGATGGCAAGGTTGAAGCGGCTATTATAGGACCTGCCGGCGAGAGACAGGTGCTCTTTGCGTCGGTTGTATGTTCAGGGTTTAGGACAAGCATCTCGGCCAGGGGAGGGCTTGGTGCCGTGCTTGGTTCAAAGATGTTAAAGGCGGTGGTTGCAAGGGGTGGCAAAAGGCCGGTAGTTGCCGATCCCGATGGACTCAGGGAATTCATGCGTACACATTCACCTGAGCTAAAGTCAAGTATCGGCTTGTTGAAGAAATATGGTACGTCGTTCCTCGTGGAGATGATAAACTCAAAGGGTAAGCTGATGACCCGGAACAACATGTCCGAAACATTTGATGGTGCGTCCAGTATACGTGCACAAGAGATAGCAAGGTTGAAGATACGGGATGTTGCATGCCACGGGTGCCCCATCGCATGTGGAAAGATGGTAAGCGTACCATCAGGCATGTTCAGGGGCACACAAGTAAAGATACCCGAGTACGAGACACTCTATTCAATGGGCTCCATGCTAGGTAACCCTGACCTCGTCTCCATAATCAATGCCAATGCTGCCTGCGACGAGATGGGGATGGATACTATAAGCTTCGGTGTTACACTTGCCTTTCTAACCGAATGTGTGGAGAGGGGGCTCCTTAAGAGGGAAGACCTGGGTGGAGTGGAACTCAAATTCGGGGACTGGCATGGCCTGGCCGAGCTGGTAAGGGAAACAGCTTTAAAGTCTTCACCGGTAGGAGATCTTTTATCTATGGGCTCGCAGAGGCTTGCCCGCGTAATAGGCAAGGATTCTGGAAGGTTTTTACATACGGCCAGGTCCTTGGAGATAGCAGGACATTCTGCAAGGGGTATAAGGACCATGGGTCTTGCCTACGCAACATCCACGAGGGGAGGGAGCCACCAGGATGCAAGGCCCTTGTATCCAGAGGATGATCCGGCCAAGGACCCTGGTTTTGAGGATGCAGCCAAGTACTGTATAAAAAGCCAGCACAACTCAACGCTTGGGGACTCTCTAGTAATATGCAGGTTTGTCCAGGAAAGGGTGCTGGGCATGGAGATCAGTGGGCGAACTGCAGACCTCCTGAGGTACGTCACGGGCCTTGACAGGGATGCAGCAGATATAGAACTGGTTGCCGAAAGGATATACAATCTGGAAAGGCTAATAGGTACGAGTAGGGGTCTGGACAGAGAGAGCGACACGCTTCCATACAGGGTAACCCATGAGCCCATACCAAGTGGTCCCTCAAAAGGCAGGTACGTACCACTGGAAAGGCTGGATAGCATGCTGGACGAGTACTATGAACTAAGGGGCTGGGACAGCAGAGGCGTGCCATCCTTGGACAGGTTGATAGAGCTAGGGCTTGTGCAAAAGGTTATGAGTTAGCCTTGAAGCTCTTAAGCACTATCTCGGCACAGTAGAGGTATATGTCCAGGAAGCCCATGCCTTTAAGGATGGTCGACTCCAGCTTTCTGAACTGCAGAAGCCCATGTATGCTCGACCAGAACACTATTGCATGCCTTCTGAGCTCCTTTTCAGGTACATAGGCTTTGCTTGAACTTTCCCTGAATATGCCTTCAACAAGGCTTATAATCCTGTTCCCGTGCGAATCTATCCTTTCCTTTAATTCCGGGGGGAACACAATTTCAGGCGTGGTCAGGAAGTAGTTTATTATCTCGAAGTAGTTCTTCTCTTTGTTACTGAACCTGAGATAAGCCTTTGCAATCTGCTTTAGCCTCTCTATCGGTGTCCCGCCCTTTTTCACCGCTTTTGCAATGCTGTTATATAGTATTTCCAGGCCCTCTTCCTGAAGGGACGCGTACAGATCTTCCTTGTTCTTGAAGTATATGTACAGGGTACCCACGCTGAGCTCGGCCCTTTCTGCTATTTGGTTCATGGAAGTGCCGGCAATGCCGTTTTCCGCAAGGAGCTCCCTTGCAGCATCCAGTATCTGGTTCTTCCTCATCTTCCTTTCGCGTGCTCTTCTCTCCTTGGTACCCACCATTTGTCTCCTTACTTCCGGTTTAGGTAACATGAAAACAAACAAATTAAAAGTGTAGAGGTCTGGTCAGCCAATTCAATATTGACATGCATGAATTTGATTGTTATGAGCAAGGGGCAATGCCGAAGTGGTGGAACTTGGTAGACACGCCATCTTGAGGGGGTGGTGGGTAACTCCCGTCCGGGTTCAAATCCCGGCTTCGGCACCATAAATCGAATCTATGGGGACACACGGATCTTCCCCTGGTAGTAGGAGAGATAGATCATGGCTAGAAGGTGCGCGATATGTGGAAAGGGAGTTCTTGTTGGCAATAATGTAAGCCATGCAAACAACAGGACAAAGAGGGTATGGCTACCAAATCTCCAGAAAATAAGGGTTAAGACACCCACGGGGGTAAAGAGGCTCAGGGTGTGTACGCAATGCATAAAGTCAGGCAGGGTAGTTAAACCCTGAGTAGCCTTGGCCTGATGTAAAAGTAGTCTCTTAGAATAATATAGCTAGGCTAAATTATACGCCTGCAAGCACTAAATCTAGGAAAATCCTTTTCCAACTAGGACCTTCTATCTAGAAAGACTGGAGTCTCTCTATGTTTTCCACTCCCTTTAAGCCGTGTATCTTTTTGAAGAGGCCCTTTAGCTCGGGAAGGTCCTTGACCATGACTCTGAACACGCATCTGGCATTTCCAGTGGAGAGCGATTGTACCTTTGCCTTTGTTATGTTCACGTTCTCGGCGCCGATGACTGCAGTGATGGAACCAAGCATGCCTGGCTTGTCCCTGCAGATTACCGAGAACTCTACCTCGTGTTCCTCCGTTGACTCCGTGTCCCACTCTACTGGCACAAGCCTTTGCGGATCAGATGCTACTACATAAGGGCAGTTCGACCTGTGAACTGTTATCCCCCTTCCCCTTGTGATGAACCCTACCACGTCATCACCTGGGAGTGGCCTGCAGCACTTTGCAAACCTTATTAAGAGGTTCTCCACGCCCTTTACCCTGACACCGGTTTCCTCGGTCTTCTTCTTGGGCTTTCTCTTCCTGGGCAATGCACGTTCTGACTCGGGAACTATCTTGTGCATTGCCTGGTGTATGGATATCCTTCCGAATCCCAGCGAAGCCAGTAGCTCATCACCTGACTTCAAAGAGAATTCCCCTGCGAGCCTGTCCAGGTCAGGCTCTTTCACCTCACCCTTTTTCCTGTAGCCTGCCAGGGCCTTTTCCAACATTTCCCTTCCTAGATTTATGCTTTGTTCCCTTTCCTGTGCCCTGAGCCATGTCCTTATCTTGTTTCGTGCCCTTGTGGTTTTTGCTATCCTGAGCCAATCCTTGCTGGGCGTGGCCTTTGATGACTTTAGTATCTTTACTATGTCCCCGCTTTTTAACTCGTAGTTGAGCGGTACTATCTGGTCGTTTACCATTGCACCCTTACAGTGATGCCCCAGTTCCGTGTGAACGCTGTACGCAAAGTCAAGAGGTGTTGCACCAATGGGGAATCTCAATATGTCACCGCCCGGGGTGAACACGTAGATCTCCTCGGGGTATAGGTCAATCTTGAGCGACTGTAGAAACTCCCTTGGGTCTCTCAGTTCACTCTGAGACTCCAAGAGCTGCCTCAACCAAGAGAACTTCTCACCATCCTTCTCACTTATCCTTTTTCCTTCCTTGTAGCGCCAGTGGGCGGCTATGCCTTCATTGGCGATGAAATCCATTTCGTGCGTCCTTATCTGTATCTCTATCCGTTCTCCAAGTGGACCTATCACGGTGGTGTGCAAAGACTGATACATATTCTCTTTAGGCATGGCGATGAAGTCTTTTATCCTTGAGTGTATGGGCATCCACATGGAATGTATGATACCAAGCGCCTCGTAGCATTCCCCAATGGTGTTGAGTATTATCCTTACCCCGAGTATGTCGTACACGTTCTCAAACGGTATTCCCTGCCGCTTGAGCTTCTGATACACGCTGTATATGTGCTTTGTCCTGCCTACTATATCCCCCTTGAGTCCGTATTTCCCCAGTTCAACCCTTAGCTTTTCCATTATGTCCTTAAGGTACTTGTCCTTTTCCTTTATCTCTGCATCTAGGCTTGCCTTGAGCGTGCTATACCCCTCGGGGTCCGTGTATTTAAGGCCTAGGTCTTCCAGTTCCCTTTGTACCCAGTGTATACCCAGCCTGTTGGCAAGGGGTGCATAGATATCTAGGGTCTCCCTTGCTATCCTGTAACGTGCATCAGGCTTGTGATACTGTAGGGTACGCATGTTGTGCAGGCGGTCGGCTAGCTTTATGAGCAGTATCCTGAGGTCCTTGCTGATTGCAAGTATCATTTTCCTAAAGTTTTCTGCCTGTTGCTCTTCCCTGGAACGGAAGTTGATCATGCTGATCTTTGTCAAGCTATCAACTAGGAATGCGACCTCCTCCCCGAACTCTGCCCTTATATCGTCGACCGTTGTGAGGCTGTCTTCAATGGTATCGTGAAGCAGGCCTGCTGCCACTGAGGCAGTGCCAAGCTTCATCTGTGTTATTATCCATGCCACCTCGAGAGGATGGTTCAGGTAAGGTTCACCGCTAAGCCGTATCTGTCCCTGGTGAATCCTCGCGGAGAATACGTATGCCTTCTCTATCAGATTTCTGTCCACATCAGGCATGTAGGATGACACCGCATCCATGATGTCGTTAATGCGTATTGTCAAGTCAACTACCCTTGTCCTTCAATATAGATCTGCAATAACCCACCACGTTGTCGGGGTTAACGTCCTCAACCTTGCCGGTCGAGCGTTCCTTCACCTCAACGACTCCCCTGTCCAGGGATCTCTTGCCCACGGTTATTCTGTAGGGCACCCCCACGAGGTCTGCATCCTTAAACTTTACGCCCGGCCTTTCATCCCTGTCGTCCATCATTACATCAATGCCCGCGGTCTTGAGATCCTCGTATATGCGTAGCGCATGCTCCATCACTGGGCCTTGCTTCACGTCCACGGGGAGCACGAGCACTGGGTAAGGGGCAATGGACACGGGGAAGATAATGCCGGAATCATCATGGTTCTGCTCTATTGCAGCGGCAACGGTCCTCCCTATACCTATGCCGTAGCAGCCCATAACCATTGGTTTTACTTCGCCGTCCACGTCAGTAAACACCGCGTTCATGGCCTTTGAATACTTGAGCCCCAGCTTGAAGACGTGACCGACCTCTATGCCCCTGATACCTTGCAGTGTACCTTTCTTGCACCTGGGGCACGGCTCCCCTGGCTGGGTAAAGCGGATGTCTCCTACCAAGTCAATCCTTGCATCCCTGGACAGCCATACGTTGGTTAGGTGGTAGTCTTCTTCGTTTGCTCCTGTGACATATGGGCTGCCATCCACCAGGGAGAGGTCTGCCACTACCTTGATGCCAAGTCCGACAGGCCCAGCAAAGCCGACAGGGGCACCGGTAACCTCTTGGACCGTTTTATCATCTGCAAGCTCAATCCAGCTAACACCTAGCAGCGTCCTTAGCTTTGCCTCGTTTACATCGTGGTCACCCCTTACCATGGCAGCAACAGGGCCGCTACTTGTGTTATATACCAAGGTCTTAACCAGCTTCTCCTGCTTCACACCGAGGAATTCGCACACCTGGCTAATGGTCTTAACCCCGGGCGTGTGAACCTTGTTTGGTTTACCCTTGGGTGCCTGGCTAAAACCTATGCTATCTGGCCCTAGGCTCTCTGCCCTTTCAACATTTGCCGCATACTTGCAGTTGTTGCAGCTCAGTATCATGTCTTCACCCGTTTCGGCGAGCACCATGAACTCGTGGGAAAAGCTTCCTCCTATGGAGCCTGTGTCTGCCTCGACAGGCTTGAAATCGAGTCCACACCTGTTAAATATGCGCTCGTAAGTATTAAACATTATCTCATAGCTTTTTTCGGCAGATGCGTCGTCTCTGTCAAACGAGTACGCATCCTTCATGATGAATTCCCTTGCCCTCATTATGCCGAACCTAGGTCTTATCTCGTCCCTGAACTTGGTCTGGATCTGGTAAAGTATCAAGGGCAGGTCCTTGTAAGATGTAACCTCTCGCCTGGCAAGGTCGGTTATCACCTCCTCGTGAGTTGGACCAAGGCAGAACTCCGCCCCTTTCCTATCCTTGAACCTCAGGAGTTCCTTTCCATACAGGTCCCACCTGCCGCTTTCCTTCCATAGCTCAGAGGGCTGCACACCGGGAAGGAGTACCTCCTGGGACCCGGCATTGTCCATCTCCTGCCTTACTATGTTTTCCACCCTCCTTAAGGCCTTAAGCCCGTATGGGAGGTAGGAGTAGATACCACTTGCAAGCCTCTTTATCATACCTGCCCTCAGCATCAACCTGTGGCTCGGTACCTCTGCATCCCTTGGATCCTCCTTGAGCGTGTTCAAAAGCATGGATGAAAGTTTCATGTACTGCTCTCCTTTTCCACCTCTTCCAGTATGGTCTTCACTATCTCCTGCTTTGCCAGGCGTCTTACGGGATTGCCATGTTTAAACAGCACGCCTCCCTTTTCGTCGCATGCAACGCCGATGTCAGCATCCCTTGCCTCTCCGGGCCCGTTAACGACACAGCCCATAACGGCGACCACCATGTGTTTTCTTATGCCCGAAAGCGCGTTCTCCACCTCTGTTGCAATGGATTCTATGTCTGCGTTTGCCCTGGCACAGGTAGGGCACGAAACCACCCTTACACCCTCGTTTCTGAGGCCTATGCTCTCTAGTAGTACCCTTGCGGCAATAACCTCCTTCACAGGGTCAGCAGATAGCGATACCCTTATGGTGTCACCTATACCGTCCAGCAGCAAGGCGCCGATACCCAGAGCACTCCTTATTGCACCTGAAAATAACGTGCCTGCCTCTGTTACCCCCAGATGAAGCGGCCAGTCGGATACAGTGGAAAATGCCCTGTATGCATCAATCGTATCGAGCACATCAGGTGACTTGAGAGAGACCTTTATGGCCTTGACCCCCATGTCTTCTACCATTGAAACGTATTGCCTGGCAGTATCCACCAGGGCTGCTACGTGGTCACCCTGATGGGCCTCAAGCACCTTCCTTTTTACCGATCCCGTGTTTACGCCAACCCTTATGGGTATCCCGGCCGAGATAGCGGCCCTTGCCACCTCGGCAAGCCTTTTACTGCTGCCTATGTTACCTGGGTTTATTCTTATGGCATCAGCACCGGCCTCTATGGAACCAATGGCAAGCATGTAATCAAAGTGTATATCTGCAACAATGGGTATTTGCACCTCCTTTTTTATACGCCTGAATGCCTTTAATGATTCCTCGTCCGGTACGCTTACCCTTACTATATCACAGCCAGCATCCTCCAGTGCCCTTATCTGCGTGAGCGTCCCTGCCACGTCCGTTGTAAGCGTGTTGGTCATGGACTGTATACTTACAGGGGCATCTCCTCCCACGGCAACAGAGCCAAGGTATATCTTCCTTGTTTTCTTTCTCTTAATTATCATCAACCTTCGAAGTAACATATCGCGGGACAATACTCAAGATTAGAGGTTGAGTTCACGATAAGTAAGGGGATGAAACAGCGGAGCATGGAAGACATAATCCGTATTGTGGACGAGATAGCAGAGATCCCCACGCTTCCTGCCATTGCCACGGCAATCATGCAAAAGGGCCTGGATGACAATGTGAATGCCAGCCAGATTGCAAGGCTTGTGGAAAAGGACCAGGCCCTTGCAATAAAGGTGCTGAGACTTGCAAACTCGCCTTTTTACAGGAGGATAAAGGAGATCTCCACGGTAAGCGGTGCCGTTGTCATACTTGGTCTCAACGTGCTGAAGAGCATAGTGCTGAGCATATCTGTGGTCAACATGTTTACAGAGAAGAACAAGAACACCATTGACCTGTACCGCTTCTGGCAACACAGCATATCCTGCGCAGTTGCTGCAAAGATGATGGCTACAAAGGTGCTGCCCCCTCTTGCCGAGGATGCCTTTATGGCCGGGCTGTTGCATGACATAGCCAAGGTGGTGATAGATCAGAACATATGCAGGAACAAGGAGTATGCTGCTGTACTCAAGGCAATGGAAAGGGGAGGTGCTGACATAATAGACGTGGAAAGGGATATAGTGGGCATAGACCACGCAAGCCTTGGGAAATACCTGACGGAGAGATGGAACCTGCCCCAGTTGCTTACCTACAGCGTTGGCATGCACCATTCCATTGCCTACGGGGAGATCGCATCGTCTGAGACGCACAGGCTATGTGCGGTTGTTCACGTTGCAGACATGGTATGCAACCACCTGGGGCTCGGTATAACCAAGAACCAGGCTGGTTTCGTGGATCCAGGCATGCTAACCAGCCTTGGGCTAACCAGCCAGGACATACAGGACATCTCGATTTCCCTCAAGAAAAACATAGATGCCATAAGCAGTGAGCTAGGTATACCAAAGGCTGAGCCCAAGACGTACTTCGAGGTGTTACAGGTGGCAAACGCCAGGCTTGGCAGGTTGAGCCTTGACCTGGAGCAGAAAAAGCTAGCCTTAGAGAGGCGGACCGTGGAACTCTCACACCTAAACCAGATGAGCACGCTACTCCAGTCATCCATGAAGCTCACCGACATAGCCAGCATAGTTACAACGCAGTTGCTGACCGCCATGGAATGCCAGAAGGCCAGGTGCATAGTAAGGCTCAACAGGCTTAGGGTGATGGTAACGGAGTCGTTCTGGATAGGCGATGACATCAGTACACGCTCGGGCACCATGGGCGCTACAAAGGAGTTGCTGAAGAGGACGAACGGCATCTACCCCACGTCTTCAAGCACGTTCTATGCGCCACTAAGAGTGGATTCCAAGACCATTGGCATCATTGAAGCCATATACCAGAAAGATGTCAAGGTTTTGGATGAGGCCCAGAAGAGGCTGCTTTTGAGAACCGTGGGCGAAGTGGCTTCCCAGGCCATACAGAGGGCAATACTTGTGACAAAGAACATAAAGGCGCAGAGGCTCGCTGCTGTGTCCAAGGCCGCAATAGCTGCAAACCATGAGATAAATTCACCGCTGACCACCATACTCCTGAAGGTAGACATGCTTGAAGGTTCAGGCACGGTTAAGGACGAGGAGGCTGTTCGTGCCCTCAATGCTATAAAGAAAGAAGCCCTGAGGATTAGAGACCTGGTAAAGAGTATGCTAGAGATATCCGATATTGTTGATACCAAGTATGTTGGGGAGGAGAAGATGCTCGACCTGACAAAAACGCGTGAGAAGCAAGTAGAAGAGGAGGGTAAGAAAGAGGATGAAAATGAAACAGAGATTGTGCCCGGCTTCGAGGAATACCTCGAGTAGGCGTATCGGACTTGCTATTGTTGTAAATACGCAACCTAAGGATGCTATTTTGTTGTGGAAATACAACACAGCAAGATGCACTTGATCTCAACTAGTTGATTTTATGGTGTCTTTCATTATGGCATGTAACTTGTATATATATTAACGGTTTTTTATACTTTTATGTTTCATGAGGACCGATATTCGCTAAATTGACGTGTTGAACAAGTGTTTTGGTGGGATCTAGTATTGGCTGTTATTTTTTAGTTAGGGGCTGTTAAGAAGGTAGGGGGGAAGCAACGAGGATGCACTAAATTGACCTGCCTTAAGGATAAAAATAAATTTTTTAGGAGGGGTGTATGAGAAAACAATGGTTAAAGGTAGTTTTACTGGCATTTATTGCCATGGGCTTTAGTTTTCCAGCATGGGCTGTACAGCTCAAGCTGCACGGCTCGTACAGGATGGAGGGTAGGTATTTCAAGCAGCCGGATATACTAAAAGGGGCATACGGGGCAGAGGCCCACATAGGTGGCGAGTTTATACCCACATTCTCTTATAATGCAACCTATACGCAGGCCTATGCCCAGTACAATGCCTATTATCAGGGTCTGGGCTACAGTGCCGCCCAGGCAGCTGACTTGGCTACAACAGCAGCCACTACAGCCGCTACTGCAGCCAAGACATACGATCCGTACGTGCCCTTTGCACCCATAACTGATCTC